>CALWSG010000001.1 GCA_944384155.1 uncultured Lachnospiraceae bacterium
AGGAGGCATCCCTTCCTCTGTATTATCATTCAATAGAGGTGGCAGAGCTGGCCTCGGCAGGAGCTGCCGTAATTTCGTGTGATAAAAGGCTGGTGTATGCAGGGGGGATACTTCATGACATTGGAAAAATGACAAAATCAGCAGATTATGTAAAATCAGGGCTGATAACAGCAAACAGTTATGGAATGCCAAGGGAAATCAAGGCAATAATAGTTGAACATGGGGGAAAATACAGAATTCCCTCATCTAAGGAATCAGCACTTATAATGCTTGCAGATTCTGTTATAAGCTCCATGGAATACTTAAAATCATCAGAAAAAGAGATTTCAGAAAAGAAAGTAATAGATAATGTGTTCCGGATAAGGCAAAACAGCGGTACATTAAATAAATCGGGGCTTAACGTTAAGGAGCTTTATGATATAAAATCAGCTTTTTATGAAATTTATCATATAAGTTTAAAGTAAAATTATCTGAATAGATAAAACAGGAAAAGCGAAAGAGAAAGGGAGGATACAAAAGTAAATGAGTGTGGAGATAACAAATGAAGCAGAATTTATATTTGACTTTGATGTAAATGAGCTTGTAACAAGTGTTGTGGAGGGCTGTCTTGATTATGAGAAATGTCCGTATGAATCAAAAGTTACCGTTACATTTACTGATAATAAATCAAGAAGGGAAATAAACAGTACACACAGAAATATAGATAAGGAGACAGATGTTTTGTCATTTCCGATGGTAGAATATGAAGCTCCCGGTGATTTTTCAGGATTGGAATCAGATAACAGTATGTATGACTGTTTTGACCCTGATACGGGAGAGCTGATACTGGGAGATATTGTTATATCAGCTGAAAGGGCAGCTTCCCAGGCATTAGAGTACGGACATACAATTAAGAGAGAAATCGGTTTTTTGGTGGCTCACAGTATGTTTCATCTGTTTGGATATGACCATATGGAGGAGAGAGAGAGAGTCCTTATGGAGCAAAAACAGAGAGAGGTTTTAGAATTATTAGGCATAAAGAGGTAGCATAATGAGCAATAAAAAAAATAATTTTCTTGTTCAGGGAAGTATTCTCGCAATGGCAGGGATTCTCACAAGAGTTATAGGAATAATATATAGAATACCATTAACTAATATTCTGGGTAATGGAGCATCGGCATATTCCATTGCATATGATATATATTCTCTCTTTCTTCTTATATCATCACTTAGTCTGCCTTTAGCCGTGTCAAAGATAGTTGCAGCAAGAATGGCAAAGGGAGAAGTAAGAAATGCAAAAAAAGCATTAAAGGGTTCTGTGATCATATCGGGAGCATTGGGAATAGCAGTAAGTATTCTTGTATTTGTGTTTGCAGATAAGCTTGCTGCTCTCTGGGGCTTTCCGTCAGCAGGAATGGCGTTAAAGGTACTTGCCCCCACACTGTTTGTTATGTGTATTTTGGGAGTATTAAGAGGATTCTTTCAGGGGCTTGGAACAATGATTCCTACTGCCATGTCACAGATATTTGAGCAGATAGTAAATGCAATAGTAAGCGTGGCAGCCGCATATGTACTTTATGATATGGGAAGCAGCGTGGGAAAAGCTGTTGAATATAGTGCTGCAGGAGGAACACTGGGAACTGCACTTGGTGCATTGACAGCTCTTTTATTTATGATATTTGTATTTTTAGTGTACCGGCATAATTTTAACAGAATGGTTCGCCGTGACAGATATTCATATGACGAGACATATAAGGAGCTGTCAAAGGTTCTTGTAATAACCATATTTCCAGTGCTTTTAAGTACTACCATATATAACATAGGAAGTATAATTGACAGTGCCATGTACGGAAATATTATGGGAAGAGTATTTGGATTTTCACAGGAAGAGTATGAAGGGTATTGGTCAATTTATTCAACACAGTACAGACTTTTGACAACGGCACCTATAGCCATAGCTTCGGCATTATCCTCTGCCGTTGTGCCAAGTCTTATAAGGTCCATAACAAACGGAGATATAAGAGTTCTTAAAGGTAAAATAGAGTCTTCCATAAGACTTACAATGATAATATCAATTCCCTGCGGAATAGGTCTGACGGTACTGGCAGAGCCTGTGATTTCATTACTGTTTGAGGATAACGGACTTCAGGGTGATGCTGTAATGCTTATGAGATTAAGCGTGTTTGTAGTATGTGCATACTCATTTTCAACAATTACAAATTCCATACTGCAGGGAATTGATAAAATGAAGCTTCCTGTTATACATTCTGCAATATCACTTGGTGCCCATATATTTATATTATCAGGGCTTCTTCTTATGAAAATGGATGTGTATGCAGTTGCCGTGGCAGATATTATATTTGCACTTATGGTATGTTTTATGAATATTGCTGCCATAAGGAAGCACATAGGCTACAGACAGGAGGTAATAAAGACATTTATTATGCCTTTGCTGTCAGCATTAATAATGGGAGGAATGTCATGGCTTATATATAAAGGGCTGTATATGCTGGCAGGAAGTGTGTTTGTACCGTTAATAATATCAATTTTGGCGGCAATAGTTATATATGGTGTATTGCTTATGGTATTTAAGGTGGTTAATGAAAGTGAAATAAGGATGTTTCCGGGAGGAAGCAGGCTTGTACCTATTTTAAAAAGAACAAAATTATTATCTTAAAATTGAATAATATGTAAAAATTAGCAGATAATGTATATAAACACAATAATCTTAAACGGAAGGTGGCAGTTTAGGTGAGACTAAAATACATTATCTGTCTTGGGGCAGGAATATTGTTTATTGCCATGTATGTAATAGGGTACAATACGGCGGCAGGCTGGGAGAGCGAGGTTATAACGTATGACCATGAGGTCAACGCTGCCAATGCAGGCAGTGATGACAATGTCATATTAAAGCATGGTGCAAAATATATACTTGAAGCCTATAACAGTGAAACGGAACAAAGCAGTACTTTGGAAGATACTATTCCGGTGGAGCTTGTGGGACTTACGAGAAACCAGGTTATAGAATTTATAGGGGAAAATCCGGATTATTTTGGAGAAAATGATGAGATAGTCAGAAATGTAATGCTTGTATCCTTTTCGGAAAACAGAATTGTTATACGGAAAAATGTGGAAATTGCAGAGGAGACAACAGAATATGAATTTAATATAGGTGACAATGAACCTAAGTATTATATATTTCTTATAGATAATGCAGTTATTGTATATAAGGAAGATAAGACAACTGTTTACATGGAAACGGGAATAACGGCAGATGAGCTTGATGAAACTGTAGCACAGGAGCTTATAATGGGGGTTGCAGTAAAAAATATAAGTGAGCTTTACAGGCTTCTTGAAAGCTATACTACGTAGGCAAAATGAAGAAGCCTTATACATTAGGAGGCAGGATTATGAAAGTACCGGGGATTATAGTGATAGGAGCGGGAGCTTCAGGAATGACAGCAGCAATAGAGGCAGCAAAAAGAGGCTTTAAAGTTACTATTATTGAGGCTAACGATAAGCCTGGTAAAAAGATATACGCAACAGGAAACGGAAAATGCAACCTTACCAATAAAAAGATGGATGTATCCTGCTTTAGGGGAAGTGATATAAAGCTTATAGCTTCAGTACTTGAAAGGTTTGGATACAAAGATACCATAAATTATTTTTCAGAGCTTGGTCTGATGTTCAAGGATAGAAACGGATATATCTATCCTGCGTCGGGACAGGCTTCTTCTGTTGTAAAAAGTCTTGTGCTTGAATGTGAGAAGAATGACATAAAAATATTATGTAAAGTAACTGCCCTGAATGTATTAAAATCAGCGGATATATTTACTGTGGAGACCGACAACGGCAATTATAAGGCGGACGGTGTTATATTATCCACAGGAAGCAAGGCAGGCATTCTGCCGGGAAAACTTCCTAAAGTAAACGGATATGATATAACAAAAAAGCTTGGACATAAGATTATTCCGTTACAACCTGCACTTACAGGGATAAAATGTAAAAATAATGCGTTTTATAAGGAAGTACAGGGTGTAAGATGTGATGGAAAAATAATGGTGTATTCAGATAACAGGCTTGCCGGAAGCGATATGGGAGAATTACAGCTTACCTCATACGGAATTTCAGGAATACCTGCGTTTCAGGTATCAAGATATGCGGCATACAGCCTGTATAATAAAAAAAATACATATATTCAGGTTGATTTTATGCCGGATATATCATCACAGGAGCTTATAAGTAAAATAACATATAAAATACATGGAAATCCTAATATAAAAATTTCAGAATATTTAAACGGCATACTTAATAATAAGCTGGCAGAAGCAATAGTTAATTATGCAGGTATAAATAAAAATATAACAGGAAGAGATATAAAGGAAGGCAGAGATAAAAAAAGAATAATAGGCTGTCTGGTGCAAGCAATAAAGGAATATAAAGATAAGGTAACAGGAGTAAATGAGTTTAAGGATGCACAGGTTTTGGCAGGCGGAGTAAGCCTTAAGGAGATAAAAGAAAATATGGAGTCTGCATATGTGAAAAACTTATATATAACAGGTGAAGTACTGGATGCAGACGGCATATGCGGAGGATATAATCTTCAGTGGGCATGGGCAACAGGATATATAGCAGGGAACAGCATATTAAAATCAGGAGAAAAATATGATAAGGATAAATCAGATAAAGATTAATGTTTCAGAAAAAAACATAAATGAAAAGCTAAAATTCAAGGCTGGGGAATTACTTAAGATAAAGAAAGAGGCAATAGTAAAAATTGAAATTGTTAAGCGTTCCATAGATGCAAGACATAAACCACAGATAATGTACGTATATTCTGTAAATGTTTTTGTTGAAAATGAAAATAAGATAAAAAAGAGTGTATTTAGCAACAATATTTTTATAACAAAGGAAGAAAAATATACGGCACCCCCTATGGGGAATATCCCTCTAAGCAAAAGACCTGTTATAGCAGGCATGGGACCGGCAGGACTTTTTTGCGGTTATTTTCTGGCAAGGTCAGGCTATAAACCTCTTATCATAGAAAGGGGAGAGTGTGTACGTGACAGGGAAAAAAGAGTTGGGACTTTTTTCGAAACAGGAATTCTGGACACTGAATCAAATGTTCAGTTTGGAGAGGGAGGTGCAGGTACTTTTTCAGACGGAAAGCTTAATACTATGGTAAAGGATAAGGGAGGAAGAAACAAAGAGGTGCTTAAAACCTTTGCAGCTTTTGGTGCAAAGGAGGAAATACTATATGTAAATAAGCCTCATATTGGGACAGATATTCTTTGCCGTATAGTGGAAAATATGAGAAATGAAATCATAAGACTTGGCGGAGAGGTAAGATTTAACACTAAATTAACGAAAATAAGGGAATCGGGAGGAAAGATAAATGCTATAGAAGTTTGTGAATACGACAGAATAAAAGGTAAGGAAAGGCTATATACAATAGATTGCAGCGTGCTTGTGCTGGCACTTGGACACAGTGCAAGAGATACATTTGAAATGCTGTTAAAAAGCGGTATTCATATGGAACCTAAAGCATTTGCAGTAGGCGTCAGGATAGAGCATCCACAGGAAATGATTAATATGAATATGTATGGTGTCTCAAGCCATGAGATACTTGAGGCTGCCGATTACAAGGTTACATACAGCAGTAAATCAGGCAGGGGGGTATATTCTTTCTGTATGTGTCCAGGAGGATATGTGGTAAATGCTTCATCGGAAAAGGGGAGGCTGGCTGTAAATGGAATGAGCTACAGTAAAAGAGATGGAGAAAATGCAAACAGTGCAATAATAGTAACTGTGACGCCTGAGGATTACGGCGGCAGGTCTCCTCTTTCAGGAATGAACTTTCAAAGAAAGCTTGAGGAAAATGCATATAGAGAGGGAAAGGGCAAGGTACCTGTACAAACCTTTGGTGATTTTGAAAATAACATTCCAACATTAGAATTTGGGGATATAAAGCCTATGATAAAGGGGGATTACACTCCTGCAAATATTCGTAATATATTTCCTGAATATATAAGCAGCTCAATAATAGAAGGAATACATGGCTTTGCAGGACAAATTCAAGGCTTTGACAGAAAGGATGCAGTGCTGTCAGGGGTAGAGAGCAGAACCTCGTCACCTGTGAGAATACTTAGAGATGAAAGCTTTTGTGCCGGCATAGGCGGAATTTATCCCTGCGGTGAAGGTGCCGGGTATGCCGGCGGAATAACAAGTGCAGCTATGGACGGAATAAGAATTGCAGAGGCAATAATATCAAAATATACTTATAAATATTAGTTGAGTTTTCGTAAATTGCATTTATTAACCTTTACGGAAAAATCAATTTGTAGTATACTTATTTGGAATTGATAAAAATATAAAAGATATGGAATAGAGGTAAAATGAACAGCAGAGAAAATATAAAGGATAAAAAAAGAATAGTGGTAAAGATTGGCTCATCATCCCTTACCCATAAGGAAACAGGAATTTTAGACCTCAGCAAGCTTGAAAAGCTGGTAAGGGTTCTCACTAATGTAAGAAATAAGGGAAAAGAGGTTGTTCTTGTTTCTTCAGGTGCCATTGCAGTGGGAAAGAAAAAAATGAGCCTTAAAGGAGAACTTACATTGCCTGAAAAGCAGGCATGTGCTGCTGTTGGTCAGGCACAGCTTATGATGATGTATCAGAAGCTTTTTAGCGAATACAATCAAAATGTGGCACAGCTTCTGCTGACAAAGATTACAATGATAAGCGACGTAAGCAGACCAAATGCCATTAATACCTTTAATGAGCTGTTAAAGCTTGGTGTTATACCTATAGTAAACGAAAATGATCCTGTATCTACATATGAGATTAAGTTCGGTGATAATGACAGGCTTTCAGCCATTGTTGCATCATTAATCAGAGCAGACCTGTTAATCCTTTTATCTGATATAGACGGACTTTTTACGGATGATCCTAATATAAATCCTGATGCAAGGTTTATAGAAGTAGTTTCCGATATAGAGGAAGTCAGGAAAATGGGAAAAAGTACCAGCTCCAGTGACATGGGTACAGGAGGAATGGCATCTAAGATAGTGGCAGGTCAGATAGCAACCTACTCAGGTACAGATATGATAATAGCAAACGGAAATGATGTACATATTGTAGAAGATATATTGGAAGGTAAAAAAGCAGGTACATTATTTAAGGCAAATAAAAATGAGGATTTTGATGTTATAAAGACACTGATTGATTAGTGAAAGATGTGATTATATGAATATTAGAATAATTAAAAATGCTCACAACTTAAAAGGCAATGTATATAGCGGAAGGTTTATTCTTGAAAAGGAATTTGAACCTTCCGGGTACGAAGGTATAAATCTTGTAAGGTACTATCTTTATGATGTGGAAAAAAATCAAAAGACGGAGCTTTTATCAGACAGGAAAAAATATGATATTTTAAAAATAAAAAATCTCGATAAAAAGAATAATATGCTTTATTTTACTTCAATATCTGAAGAACCTTCCGAGAAAAAAGATATTACTTTATACAGGTATGACATAAACAATAATAAGCTTAATGTAATATACAAGTATAATGACGATATAGGACAATACAGTGAGTATAAGAGAATCCGAGTATTTATATTAAACGAAATTTACATTATTATACAAAATGAATATATAAGATATAATCTTACTGAGAGCTTTAAAGGATATTTTGAGTTTGAGCAGTATCTGTACTGCATAAAGGATAACAGGATTATTGCCATAACAGATGACAATTTGAGGACAAATGGTATAGAGACAATAAAACTCCTTAAAAACAATATGTGTGTAATAAAAACAGGCTACAATTTAATGACAGATGAAAGATACAAAAATCTGTCAAAAAATGAGGCAGCCTATGAGAGGGTAAGCTTTGTAAACATAGGACAGCTGGTATCAGATATACTTCTTATGAAAAAGAATATTGTTCTTGATACCATTGACCAGGCATATTATACGGAAACCTTTGCATATGTTGCAGTAAAGGGAAACTATATAGTATATTCTAAAGTCAATCCGGGAGAAAATGAGGAAGAAGTTATATTTTATAACTATGAGACAAAAGAAAGCATGCTTTGCATCAACAAAAATATATATGGAATAGAAGACTTGGCAATGAGCTACATAATAGGAAACACTCCTTATATAAGACTGGCATCACAGACGGGAACACAGTTTTATAATCTTATAAAAAATACTGTTGATATTAAATTTCCGGAGAATGTAACAGTTGAAACGGTTGTAAACGATATGTTTATAGTGTCGGGAAGAAAAAAGCATTTTATAGGAAGGGATACACCTGCAGTGACAGTATACAGATATCCTGACAAGGAGCTTTTACATCAGGAAAAAGGAATATATATGGGATGTATAGCTGCCGACAGGGAAAACATATATATATTGACCGTTTAAATGACATTCTGTAGGAAAGTGAGAGAAAATAATGGATAGAAAAGATTTAGACAGGATTAATGAGTTATACAGGAAATCAAAAGATATAGGCCTTACAGAGGAAGAAAAGGTAGAACAAAGGCAGTTGAGAGAGGCTTATGTAAAAGCCGTTCACAATAATCTGAGAGGAACATTGGAAAATATCAGCATAAAAAACCCTGACGGAACAATAACAGACCTTAAGGATATAAGGAAAAAGGGGATACAGGGATGAGGGATAAGCATTAGGAGATGAGTATGTCAGACATAAGAATAGAGAAAACAAATATCCGTAAGGATATGATTAAAAAAAGAAGCTCCATGGACAGGGAATTTATAGCGGAGTCAGGGAAGCAGATAGCTAAACTGGTATTATCAATGGAGGATTACAAAAAGTCAGACATAGTTCTTATGTATTATCCGGTGAGAAACGAGGCCAATGTAAGGGATTTATTTGAGATAAGTCTGAATATGGGAAAGAAAGTGGCTATGCCAAGAGTTTTAAATAAATGTGATATGGAATTTTATGTAACAGAGTCATGGGAGGATTTAGCTCCCGGCTATATGGATATATACGAGCCAAGGGAGGGTTTAAGCCTATATACATATAAGCCGGACATTAAAGCATTTATGGCGGTTCCCGGAGTGGCATTTGATAAAAAGGGAGGTCGTATAGGGATGGGGAGAGGCTATTATGACAGATATTTAAAAAAATACCCTTATATAAAAACATGCGGTGTGTGTATGGAATATCAGCTCATTGACAAAATACCAATGGAGAAAAATGATATATACATAAATTATATAGTTACAGAAAAGAAGATTTATGATATATTAATGTGAAAGGTATTAGTTTTCCAATTACCTGAATGCCTGTTAAAGGCTGTGCAAATGAAAGGAGCGGGCTATGGAATTAAAGGAAATAGGAAAAGCAGCAGTTGCTGCAAGGTACAAAATAGAAAATTTAAATACAAATGAAAAGAATAATGCCTTGATTAAAGTGGCAGAGGCACTTGTTGAAAACAGCAGTGATATTATAAGTGCCAATGAAATAGACATGGAAAACGGACGAAATGGGGGAATGACAGCTGCCATACTTGACAGATTAAAGCTTGATGAGAGCCGTATAAGAAATATGGCGGAGGGATTAAAAAAGGTGGCACTTTTAGAGGATCCTGTAGGAGAGGTTATGGATATGTCAAAGCGTCCTAACGGCATGGTAATAGGCAAGAGAAGAGTTCCGTTAGGCGTGGTAGGCATAATATATGAGGCAAGACCAAATGTAACATCAGATGCCTTCGGACTTTGCTTTAAGTCAGGAAATGTTGTTATATTAAAGGGTGGAAGTGATGCAATTAATTCAAATAAGGCAATAGTAAAGGTTATTAGAGAAGCATTGTGTAAGTGTGGTATAACTCCTGACTGTATTTCCCTTATAGAGTCAACAGACAGAGCTGTTACCGTGGAGTTTATGAAGATGAATGAATATATTGATCTTCTTATACCAAGAGGAAGCGCAGGTCTTATAAAAGCAACTCTTGACAACAGCACCATACCTGTTATAGAAACGGGAACAGGAAATTGTCATATATTTGTTGATAAAAGTGCCGATGTTAATATGGCGGTAAACATTGTTGTAAATGCTAAGACACAGAGAATAGGTGTGTGCAATGCCTGTGAAAGTCTTGTAGTACACAGAGATATTTTAAAGGAATTTCTGCCTGAGGCAGTTAAGGCATTAAAGGAATATAATGTTGAAATACGGGGAGATAAGGAGGCAATGGAGGTATGCATGGAGGATATAATACCTGCGTCCGAGGAAGATTTTTATACAGAATATCTTGATTATATTATATCAGTTAAGACTGTGGGAAGCATAGATGAGGCTATAGAACATATAAATAAACATAACACAAAGCACAGTGAAGCTATTGTAACAGAGGATTATAACAATGCAAATAAGTTTCTTGATAAAATTGATGCTGCCTGTGTATATGTAAATGCTTCCACAAGGTTTACAGACGGGGAGGAATTTGGTTTTGGTGCTGAAATAGGAATAAGTACACAGAAGCTTCACGCAAGGGGTCCTATGGGACTTAAAGAGCTTACAACATATAAGTATATTATATATGGAAGTGGTCAGATACGTTAGAAAAGCAATTATCGGAGAATAGAAATGAACATAGATTTAAGTATATATGACGGGATGCAGAACCCGCCATCAGATGACACGGGAAGACAGTATTATTATATGGCAAAATGCAGGGAAATAGTGTCTGAAAAATCAGGGGAATTAAACAGACCCTTAAGGGCGTGTGTAAATACCTTCGGTTGTCAGATGAACGCAAGGGATTCGGAAAAGCTGATAGGAATACTGGAGCTTATCGGTTATGAGATAACAGAAGATGAGCATGCAGATTTTGTTATATATAATACCTGTACCGTAAGGGAGAATGCCAATTTAAAAGTGTATGGAAGACT
This sequence comes from uncultured Lachnospiraceae bacterium, assembly GCA_944384155.1. Classification (GTDB taxonomy): domain Bacteria; phylum Bacillota; class Clostridia; order Lachnospirales; family Lachnospiraceae; genus CAG-303. The sequence continues at coordinate 10,912 of CALWSG010000001.1, forward strand.
TGGATATTTGTCAAATATAAAAAAGAAAAATCCCCATATGCTTATAGCACTTTGCGGCTGCATGATGCAGGAGGAGGTTGTTGTAAATAAAATAAGAAAAAGCTACAGCTTTGTGGATATGATATTCGGCACTCATAATATATTTAAGTTTGCGGAAATATTATATTCGAGATATATGTCAGATTCCATGATCATTGATATATGGAAGGACACGGACAAAATAGTGGAGGATTTGCCTGTAGAAAGGAAATATCCTTTTAAGTCCGGAGTAAATATTATGTTTGGGTGCAACAATTTTTGCAGCTACTGCATAGTGCCTTATGTAAGAGGAAGGGAGCGAAGCAGAAGTCCTAAGGATATTGTTGAGGAGATAAAAAAACTGGTTGATGATGGTGTTGTGGAAATCATGCTTTTAGGTCAGAATGTAAATTCATATGGAAAGAACCTGAAAGAGCCTGTAACATTTGCCAAGCTTTTAACCATGGTGGAGGAAATAGATGGTCTTAAAAGGATTCGGTTTATGACCTCACATCCAAAAGATTTGTCAGATGAGCTTATAGAGGTTATGAAAAATTCAAAAAAAATATGCAGACATCTCCATCTTCCTGTTCAGTCAGGAAGCAGCAGAGTTTTAAAGATGATGAACAGAAAGTATGACAAGGACCATTATCTTAAGCTGGCAGATAAGATAAAGGCGGCAATGCCTGATATTTCTCTTACAACAGATATTATAGTTGGATTTCCGGGAGAAACGGAGGAGGATTTCCTTGAGACAATAGATGTTGTTAAAAAGGTTCAATATGACAGTGCTTATACATTTATTTACTCAAAAAGAACGGGAACTCCTGCGGCATCTATGGATAACCAGATACCAAAGGAGGTTGTTAAGGACAGATTTGACAGGCTTCTAAAGGAGGTACAGACTATAGCTGCAAAACAAACGGAACGGTTTGTGGGAAAGACAATGGAGGTTCTTGTGGAGGAAAAAAATTCCCAGCTTGCAGGATATGTTACGGGAAAGCTAAGCAACGGCACAACTGTACATTTTCCGGGAGACGAAACACTTATAGGCAGTCTTGTTAATGTAAAGCTTTTGAATGCAAAGGGCTTTTATTATATGGGAGAAATGGAATAAATTATATAAGGGGAAATCCAATAGTAAAAGGAGAGAAAATATGGATAATAATTTTAACGGTCAGGGCAGCAATGAAAACAATACAAGCAATATGTTTAATAATCAAGGCAATATGTTTGGAGATGTAAGCGGCAATAACGTGCAAAGCAGCCATATTGATTATAATATGGGAGTTGTAAAGCAAAAGCCTAATATGATTATGGGCATTATAGGTGCGCTGATAGGTGCTGTCATAGGAGCAGTTGTATGGATACTAATTTCAAAGACAGGATACATATTTGGAATTCTTGGAATGGGTATTATGTGGCTGACAATGTTTTTGTATGAGAGAATGGCAAAGGGAATGAATATAGCAGGTACCATTATATGTATAGCTTTGACATTTATAGCGATTTACATAGGAAACAGAGTGGGAGCTGTTTTAGTGGTTCAAAGCGAATATGCAAAAAATGCAATGGATATTTCTTTTAGCAGGTCAAATGAATTATTCAAGCTGCATTTAGAGATAGATTCAGAATTTAAGTCAGCATATATTCAGGACTTAATTACAAGCTATGTGTTCTCTATTGTATGCAGTATAGCACTGGTAGCAGGGTATATAAGAAAGAAAAAATAAAGGCCTGAGGGAAAGGAAGAATTAAAGTGGGACAGTTATCACCAATGATGCAGCAATATGTAAATACAAAAGAGCAGTATAAGGACTGTATACTCTTTTACAGATTAGGCGATTTTTATGAAATGTTTTTTGATGATGCCATACTTGTATCAAAGGAGCTTGAACTGACTCTTACGGGAAAGGACTGCGGTTTGGAGGAGCGTGCACCTATGTGCGGCGTTCCTTACCATGCTGCAGATGTTTATATAAATAAGCTTGTAAGCAAGGGTTATAAAGTTGCCATAGGGGAGCAGGTAGAGGATCCTAAGCTTGCTAAAGGGCTTGTAAAAAGAGAGGTAATAAAGGTAGTCACTCCCGGAACAAATATTAATGCACAGGCACTTGATGAGACAAAGAATAATTATTTAATGTGCATTGTTTATACGGAGGACGAGTTTGGTATAGCCACCTGTGATGTATCTACAGGTGATTTTTACGTTACTGAGGTAGATTCCTTAAGGTCATTGACAGACGAGATTACAAAGTTTGCACCTTCAGAAATTATATGTAACAGCGGATTTATTGTAAGCGGTGCAGATATAGAAGATATAAAGAACAGACTTAATATATGTTTATTTACACTTGATTCATGGTATTTTGATGATGAGACAAGCAGAAAAGCATTGTTAAATCATTTTAAGGTAATGAATCTTGCAGGACTTGGACTTGAAGATTACGGCATAGGCTCTGTATGTGCCGGAGCCTTAATGCTTTATTTAAGTGAAACACAGAAAAATTCACTGGCACAGCTTACATCAATAACCCCATATACTACAGGAAAATATATGGTTATTGATACCTCAACAAGAAGAAACCTGGAGCTTACGGAAACATTGAGGGAAAAACAGAAAAGGGGCTCACTGCTGTGGGTGCTTGACAAGACAAAGACAGCCATGGGAGCAAGACTTTTGCGTTCCTACATAGAGCAGCCCCTTATCAATAAAGAAGAGATAGTAAAACGCCAGAATTTTGTTGAGGAAATAAATAAATCACTTATTACAAGAGAAGAACTTAGGGAGTATTTAGAACCTATATACGATCTGGAAAGACTTATAGGTAGAATAGCATATAATACTGCAGGACCGAGGGAGCTGATTGCCTTTAAGACATCGGTCAATATGCTTCCGCATATAAAAAGACTTCTTAATGAATTTAATGGAAGCCTTATTGAAGAAATAAAAAATGAACTGGATGATTTATCCGATATAGCCATGATGATAGATGGGGCAATAGCAGACGAACCTCCTATAGCAGTAAAAGAGGGAGGCATAATAAAGGACGGCTATAACAGTGAGGTTGACAGACTTCGTGCAGCAAAGACAGAAGGGAAAAACTGGCTGGCAGAGCTGGAAGCTTATGAGAGAGAGAGAACAGGAGTAAAAACCTTAAAAATAAAGTTTAACAAGGTATTCGGGTATTGCATCGAGATAACAAATGCATATAAGGATCAGTTTAAAATACCTGATGATTACACAAGAAAGCAGACGCTGACAAATGCAGAGAGATATATAACTCCAAGATTAAAGGAGCTTGAGGATACAATTCTCGGAGCAGAGGACAGGCTGTTTTCTTTAGAATACGATTTATTTAGTGAGCTTAGAAATAAAATTGCAGGAGAGGTGAAAAGAATTCAAAGAACCGCAAAGGCTGTTGCGGGGCTTGATGTTTTTGCGTCATTTGCTTATGTGGCAGATAAAAACAATTTTGTAAAGCCTAAGATAAACGAAAAGGGTATAATAGATATAAAGAACGGAAGACATCCTGTAGTGGAAAAGATGATAGTCAATGACATGTTTGTGGCAAATGATACATATCTGGACAATGGGAATAACAGAATATCAATTATTACAGGTCCAAATATGGCTGGAAAGTCAACTTATATGAGACAGACTGCATTAATTGTGTTAATGGCACAGATTGGCTCCTTTGTTCCGGCAGAAAGTGCAAATATAGGTATATGCGACAGAATTTTCACAAGGGTGGGAGCCTCTGATGACCTTGCAAGCGGTCAGTCAACATTTATGGTGGAAATGACGGAGGTTGCCAATATTCTTAGAAACGCCACATCAGACAGTCTTCTTATACTTGATGAGATAGGAAGGGGGACAAGTACCTTTGACGGTCTTTCAATAGCATGGGCAGTTGTGGAGCATATAAGCAACACAAAGCTTTTAGGGGCGAAAACTCTTTTTGCAACACATTACCATGAGCTTACAGAGCTTGAGGGTATGCTTCAGGGAGTGAATAATTACTGTATTGCAGTTAAGGAACAGGGAGATGATATTGTTTTCCTGAGAAAAATAGTAAAAGGCGGCGCAGATAAAAGCTATGGAATACAGGTGGCAAAGCTTGCAGGTGTACCTGATAATGTTATAGCAAGGGCAAAGGAAATAGTAAGTGAACTTATAGATGCCGATATATCAAAGAAAGCAAAGGAAATAGCTGCTGCAGGGCAGCACAGTACAAAAAAGAAAAAACAAAAGCTTGACGAGGTTGATTTAACACAGATGTCCTTGTTCGATACTGTAAAGGATGAGGATATTATAAATGAGTTAAAAGAGCTTGACCTGGCAAACCTTACTCCCATAGATGCGTTAAACACACTCTACAAGCTGCAAAATAAGCTTAAAAACAGATGGTAGCCATAGGGAAGGAAGTGAATTATGGAACTTGAGAAAATATTAAGTGACCTTGATAAATTATTTCAGGAAAATAAAATAAATATGGTAGAAGATTTTTTAAATGAAAATATAAAAAATGCCATTACATCAGGTGAATATAATATAGCTGTATCACTTTTAAATGAGCTTATGGGATTTTTCAGGGAAACAGGTCAGAGGGAAAAATCATATGAGTGTATTGACACAGTAGTTATGCTTATGGAAAGCCTTAATCTTAAGGATACGGTGTATTATGGAACGACAATGATAAATGCTGCAAATGCTTACAGGGCAGGCGGTGATTTTAACCGCTCTCTTAATGCATATAATGAGGCAGAGAGGATTTATAAAAAGTATTATTCTTCTGATAATAATGAATTTGCTGCTTTTTATAATAATTTAAGCCTTTTATATCAGGAAATGGGAGATTTTAATTTGGCAAAGGATGCCCTAATAAAATCACTTAATATTATATTAAAGCAGGATGATTCAAAGCTTGAGCAGGGGGTAACACATACAAACCTTGCATCAACCTATATAGCCCTTAAGGAGTATGATAAGGCAGAGAAACATTTAAAGGAGGCTCTCAGGCTTTTCAATGAGGAGAACATAAAAGACATTCACTATTGCGGTGCATTGTCCTCTTACGGTTCTCTTTTGTATATGACGGGAAGATATACAGAAGCTGCAGAATTGTTTTTAAAGGCAGCAGACAGAATAAAAACCGTTATTGGAGATAATACGGAGCAGTACAGGCGTATTATGGATAATTATAAGGCATCGGCAGACGCCTGCAAATTACAGAATAATATTAAAGGACTTTTACTTTGCAGAAAATATTATGAGGAATACGGAAAACCTATGATAGAGGAAAAGTTTCCTGAATATAAGGATAGAATAGCAGTGGGACTTGCAGGAGAAGGCTCCGATTGTTTTGGCTTTGATGATGAGTATTCAAGGGATCATGACTGGGGACCGGGTTTTTCCATGTGGCTTACGGAGGAGGATTATAGTGCGATAGGAGAAAGTCTTGAGGAGGAATATGGTAAGCTTCCAAAAGAATATATGGGATTTAAGCGTCTAAATACAGGAAGAGGACAGAAAAGAACAGGAGTCAATACAATAAAGGGATTTTTCACAGGGCTTTTGGGAGATAATATTATTCCTGAAAATATATTTGAAGAGGAAGATAAATGCAGCAGTGATGAGATTTATAATAATATAAACTGGTTAGATGCAGATGAATACAGGCTTGCAGCAGCCGTAAACGGGGAAGTATTTTGTGATAAGCTTGGTATATTTACAGAGATACGCAAAATCTTAAAAAAATATTATCCAAAGAATATAATATATCTTGTCCTTGCAGAGCATGCTGCTCTTTTTGCACAGTCAGGCCAGTATAATTTTGCAAGAATGTTAAAAAGGCATGATTATGCGGCAGCTTTAATGGAAGCTTCAAAGGGAGTGAGAGAGTGTTTAAGAATAATCAATGTTTTAAATAAGACATACAGTTGTCACGATAAGTGGCTGCTTAAAGGAACGAATTTTGAAGGCGGCTTTGAGAATGCAGAAGAAATATTGGAGAAAATATCGAAAAATGCAGTAAATCCTGCAAATGAGGATTTTTTTGAAACAATCGCAGGAATTCTTGCAAAACAGATGTATATAAGAAATTATATAAGTGACGAAGATACTTTTTTGGAGAATCATGTAAATGAGCTATTAACAAAGTCAAGGCTTTGGACAAAATCAAAAAAAGAACTTATAGATGACATTGTAACATGTGAGTTTGATGCCTTTGACAAGGTTAAGAATAAAGGGGGAAGAGCAGAGTGTCAGGACGACTTTAATACCTTCAGCCTTATGAGAAAAAGCCAGTATTTAGTGTGGGATAAGGAAATGCTTATTCAATATCTCTATGAGTTTAGGCTAAATATGAAAGAAGGCAGAAATATGATAGAGGAAAAGTACGGAAGAATGATGGAATATACTGCACCATTGGAATATGAAGAAATAAAAGACAGGTTTGCATATATACCTGCGGAAAAGCAGCAAATTATAGATACAATTACGTCAATTCAAAGAAGCATGATGATGGAATTTGCAGAAAAATATCCAAAGCTTGCAAAAAATGCAAGAAGTGTGTCATCTGCTGATGATAATTTGTATAATACATCTTCGGAGACATATTTGAAAGGGGAAATATCCACATATTCAGATAAAATGCTGGAGCTTTACGGACGGTTTGTTGCGGAATGTCTCTCACAGGGCAGAAATATATCATATGAAACCATAGAAAATACAGTAAGGCTATATGGCTATAAAAGTCTTGAAGATGCAGAGGGCAGAATATAGTACAGTGAGAATAGGAGGCAGGCATGGGTAAAATACAGGTATTAGACCAAAGCACCATAAATCAGATAGCGGCAGGTGAAGTAATAGAAAGGCCGGCATCTGTAGTAAAGGAGCTTATGGAAAATGCAATAGATGCCATGGCAACGGCGGTAACCGTAGAAATAAAAGATGGTGGTATTTCTTTTATAAGAATTACGGATAATGGTGCAGGCATGGCAAAGGAGGATGTAAAAACTGCCTTTTTAAGACATGCCACCAGTAAAATAAAGTCGGCACTTGATTTGCTCACTGTTTCTTCACTGGGATTTAGAGGAGAGGCATTGTCAAGTATAAGTGCAGTGTCAATGGTGGAGCTTGTCACAAAGAGAAAAGAGGATTTTCTTGGAACAAGATATGAAACTGCCGGAGGAAAGGAAGGAAATATAGAGGAAGTAGGAGTACCTGACGGAACTACATTTATAGTAAGAAATTTATTTTACAATACTCCTGCAAGACGGAAGTTTCTAAAAACTGCCATGACAGAGGCGGGATATATTAACGATATAGTAAGCAGAATGGCAATGGCACATCCTGAGATAAGCATACGCTTTATTAACAACGGAAAGCATATTCTCCACACAAGCGGAAACGGCAATTTAAAGGATGTTATATATTCGATATTCGGTAAGGATATAGCATTAAATCTCTTAGAATTAAATACAGAAACTCCTAATATAAAAATTATGGGATATATAGGGAAGCCTCTTATATCGAGGGGAAACAGAACATATGAAAATTATTTTATTAACGGAAGATATATAAAAAGCGGAATAATTAATAAGGCTATAGAGGAGGGATACAGAAGCTTTATGATGCAGCATAAATATCCCTTCACGGCAATTCATTTTAGCGTAAATCCCCAATATATAGATGTAAATGTACACCCTGCCAAGCTTGAAATAAGATTTAGGAATGGAGAGGAAATATATCCGGTAATTATAAATGCTATCTCTGAGGCACTTAGGGAAAGGGAGCTTATACCTGAGGCAGTATTTGAGGATAAGGAGAAGAATAGGACAGACAGTAAAAAAGGTCTGGAGAAAACACCGGAGTATTTTGAGGAAAACAGGATAAGTAAAAATAACCAAGAGACTATAACAAAAAATACTCCATTGGCACCGGAGATAAAAGTCACATTTGATGATAAAACAAAAAAAGTAGAGAGTATTAAGGTTAAAAAGCCTGAAATTATATACAATTCTTTGAAAGAGAATGAAAAGGAATGTGAGAAAGCATTATTGGCAGAGGAGCCTTTAAAATATGATGCAAAAAATACAGGGGAAGCTTATGAAAATAGTATAAGCAGTGAGAAAAGCAAAAATGAGCAGATGGAGCTTTTCGATGATAAGCTCTTATCAAAAGAGGCAAGAATAAAGCATGAGATTGTAGGTCAGGTGTTTGATACATATTGGATAGTACAGTATGGGGATAAAATGTTTATAATAGACCAGCATGCTGCCCATGAGAAGGTGTTATATGAAAGGGCGGTAAAAAGGCTTAAGGACAGAAAGGCTATATCACAGAGCTTAAATCCTCCTATTATATTATCCTTAAATCTGAGGGAAGAAGAAACAGTAAAGGAATATATAGATTATTTTAAAGAACTTGGGTATGAGATAGAGGAATTTGGAGGCAGGGAGTATGCAGTGAGGGCAGTGCCATTTGATTTATTTTCCGTTGCAAAAAAGGAACTGCTAATGGAAATTATAGATGATTTGTCAGATGATGCTGCAATAAAAAGACAGTCAGGGCTTATACTTGACAGAATAGCAACAATGTCCTGCAAGGCGGCAGTAAAAGGCAATAATAAGCTTTCCTTATCTGAAGCCAATGCACTTATAGACGAGCTTATGTCTCTTGAAAATCCTTATAATTGTCCTCACGGCAGACCAACTATTGTGTCAATGAGTAAATATGAGCTTGAGAAAAAGTTTAAGAGAATAGTGTAAAAATTCTGTCTAATTTTTTGAAAATCCACAGATTGACAAATAAAATAAAGTGTTTTATAATGAAATCAGAAAAAATATAGGTTATACAAATTGTATCGTTGATTGTTATTGAATATAGAAATAAAAGTATATGTGCTATGGAAGGGAGTGAAGGTTTTATTTATAGCAGTATATATTGTGTACAAATGATAGAACGTGAATAATGGGTAAAGTGATATGCAAGATGCAGAAATGGAGGAATCTTATATGAGTAAGAAAAAAATTATATTTATATCAGCCGTAATAATCTTATCAGCATCTATGTGGGGCTGTAAAAGTGACACAAATGATGCAGAAGGGGGAAAGAGTTCCGGCACTGAGAAAGAGACAGATAATGAAGTGTTTGAGCCTAAAGAGAGTGAAAGCTGGGTAACTCTTCCTGATGGAGTTCTTGCCGCAGATAATTCAAACGAAGAAAATCCCATTACTGTAAATCTTGAGGGAGCAGATAAATACACTATAAGTGCAAATAGTGATGATTATTCGGTTAATGTGTTTAATATTCAAAATACTGCCGATAAAACACAGTTCGGCTATGAGATAGAAGCAAATGAGGAAATAATATGCAGACCAAATTCATTTTTACATGATTTTATTACAGTTTTGGCATATAGGGAAGACAATATAATATCGGCCGCATTTATACATACATATAAGGAGAGTACGGGAGAAATATACGGAGAATTAAAGGGCTGTTATTCATTTGATGAAGTAAATGGAGAGCCACAAATGGTATCGGAAGAAAAGCTGGAAAGTCTAAGGCAGGAGGTATTTAAGGACTGCTACTATATGACGAGGGATGAGATGAATCTTGTTATGGAAACTACTAATTATGAAACAGTGTGTAATTGGATAAAGTTTAACGGGGTCACAGTGGAGGATTATATTCAGCAAATGGCAGATAATTATAATGGAGCATCTGTTTTTTCCGGTGATGAAATAAATCCAATGGAGCTGTCAGTTAATAATTGTGACAATATAAAGGTTATGGCGGCAAATGACAGCTTCTCTATAAGTGCAGATGAAAATGGAGATGCCGGTGAAGGGGGAGAGGAGTATACTTTGGAATATATTCCTGATGAATTAACGTCAGGTGCCAGCTGCTATATCACAGATAATTCAGAGGAAGACAGTAATAAAAATATAATGATTGTCAAGCTATGCAGCGGCGATACCATGGTGGCACATTTTGTATTGTATGTATATAAAGAAAATGGAGTCATAACAGTTATTCCAAACTCAATTATAACATATGATAAGGATGGAGGAGAGTATCCTGAGATTTCAAATGTATATTTTGAAGAAATGTTAGAACATTATAAGGAAATGTATGATATAAAATAAAATATTAATAAAAGCATAATTTATAAAGAGCCATCGTGTATTTAACAGAGCACGGGGCTCTTTCTTATATTCTATTAAAAAGATAACAGTATTATATTTTATTTTAAGCTTATTTGTGATAATATAAGTACGCTGGAGGTGAAATTAGGCAATTAGCAAAACGGAGACAATAGTTTGAAAAAATCATGTGCAGAAATGGAGATTAAAATGGATAATAAGCCTCTTATTATACTGACGGGTCCTACGGCATCGGGGAAGACAGAGCTTTCCGTAAGGCTGGCAAAGGCCATAAACGGGGAAATTATAAGTGCTGACAGTATACAGGTGTATAAATATATGGATATAGGCTCAGCAAAGGTTACAAAGGAAGAAATGAATGGTATAACACATTATCTTATAGATGAATTAGAGCCGGATGAAGAATTTAATATATATATATTTAAGGAAAGAGCCGTAAAGTATATTAACAAAATATATGAAAAAGGGAAAATTCCAATTATAGCAGGTGGAACCGGTTTTTATATTCAGTCGGTGCTTTATGATATAGATTTTAACAAAGAGGATAATGACAAATGCTACAGGGAAGAGCTTGAAAAAATAGGAAAAGATATGGGACGGGAATATCTTCATAATATGTTAAAAAGTGTTGATAAAAAATCGGCAGAGGATATCCATCCTAACAATATAAAAAGAGTTATAAGAGCATTGGAGTATTATAAAATAACAGGCAATAAAATATCGGAGCATAATGAAAGTCAGAGAAAAAGGAAATCTCCGTATAATTTCAGGTATTTTGTATTAAATATGGACAGAGAGCTTTTATATGACAGAATAAATAAACGTATTGATATTATGCTGGAAAAAGGTCTTGCGGGTGAGGTGGAAAAGCTTTTAAAAATGGGCTATGACAGAAATCTTGTATCTATGCAGGGAATAGGGTATAAGGAAATTGCTTCATATCTTAAAGGAGAGATATCTTATGAAGAAGCAGTATATATAATAAAAAGAGATACAAGACATTTTGCCAAAAGGCAGCTTACATGGTTTCGCAGGGAGGAAAATGCGGAGTTTGTAAATTACCGGGACTTTAATATGGATAAGGATAAAATAACAGAATATCTGATAAGAGAATCATTGAACACAATAGAAAAAGGGAAAGGAATTTTATGAAAATGAAAAAGACAATACAGGAAAAAACAAATGAGATATATGAAAAGCTGTCAATATCAAGAGAGATTGTTGAATTTTCAGACCGCATAACAGATGAATTAAAAGAAAGGTTTGATAATATAGATAAGATTGCAGAGTATAATCAGATGAAGGTTATTAAGGCAATGCAGGATAATAAAGTAGGGGAAATGCATTTTGAGGGGTCAACGGGCTATGGATATACAGACACGGGAAGAGATACTCTTGAAGCTGTATATGCAGGTGTGTTTAATACGGAGGATGCCCTTGTAAGACCCCAGATAGCCTGTGGAACTCATGCAATTACAGTGGCACTTTTCGGGAATTTAAGACCGGGAGATGAGATGTTATATATATCGGGAAAGCCATATGATACCCTTGAGGAGGTTATAGGAATAAGAAAATCATCCGGCTCACTTGCAGAGTATGGTATTTCCTATGGTCAGGTTGACCTTCTTGATGACGGAAGCTTTGACTATGAGGGAATAAAAGCAAAAATCAGCAAAAAGACAAAGCTTGTGGCAATACAGCGTTCCAAGGGATATGCCACAAGACCAACCCTTTCCGTTAAGGAGATAGGAGAGGCTGTAAAATTTGTAAAATCAATACGCGATGATATTATAGTAATGGTAGATAACTGTTATGGAGAGTTTGTGGATATTATTGAGCCGTCAGATTTAGGTGCCGATATGATAGCAGGTTCACTTATTAAGAATCCGGGAGGCGGTCTTGCACCTATCGGCGGATATATTGCAGGAACAAAAAAATGTGTTGAAAATGCATCCTACAGACTAACAACTCCGGGACTTGGCAAGGAGGTAGGTGCTTCTTTGGGAGTAAACAGAAGCTTGTTCCAAGGATTGTTTTTAGCACCTACAGTTACGGCGGGAGCTTTAAAGGGAGCAATATTTGCGGCAAATGTCTATGAGAGGCTTGGATTTAAGGTGATTCCTGACAGCATAGAGGAAAGGCATGATATTATACAGGCTGTGGAATTTGGAAGTCCGGAGGGAGTCATAGAATTTTGCAGGGGAATACAGGCGGCAGCACCGGTTGACAGCTATGTGGTGCCTGAGCCTTGGGCAATGCCGGGATACGATTCTGACGTAATTATGGCAGCGGGAGCATTTGTATCAGGCTCATCAATAGAGTTAAGTGCAGACGGACCTATAAAGCCGCCTTATGCAGTGTATTTTCAGGGAGGGCTTACATGGTATCACGCAAAACTTGGAATTATGAAGTCTCTTCAAAGGCTTATAGATGCAAACATATGCAAAATTAATTAAATTTATATGTATACATTTATTGGGATTTGTGCTAATATTTTAAATGTATGACCTGCTGATGCATGGAAAACAGGAGGTATACATACATGAAAAATAAAATAAAGGATATGCCAAAAGACCAAAGACCGTACGAAAAATGTGAGAGCTTTGGTCCCGAATGTCTTGCCGATGCAGAGCTTCTGGCTGTTATTATAAGAACAGGCTGTGAGGGAAAACAGTCTGTTGAGCTTGCGGCAGATATAATCAGGAAAGGCGGAGTTGACGGAATACTGGGTATATGCAGGCTTGACATAAGAGAACTTATGGACATAAAAGGTATCGGAAGGGTAAAGGCTATACAGATAAAGTGCATAGGAGAGCTTGCAAAGAGAATATCTAAAAGCACTGTCTGCAAAAAATTAATTTTTAATAATCCTAAAATTATAGCAGATTACTTTATGGAGGAGTGCAGACATAAAGAAAAAGAGGAGCTAAAGGTAATTATGCTCAATTCAAAATCTTTATATTTGGGCGATGTTAATGTATCTGTGGGAACAGTCAATGCATCATATGCTTCAGCAAGAGAAGTTTTTATTGAAGCATTCAGGTATAAAGCAGTTGCCATTGTGCTTTTGCATAATCATCCAAGCGGAGACTGTATGCCAAGCAGGCAGGATATTGAAGTGACAAAAAAGATAAAAGAAGCCGGAGAAATAATAGGAATAAAGCTTATAGACCATATAATAATTGGTGACAATAAATATATAAGCTTAACAGAAAAAGGCTTAATTTTGTAATACTATAAGTAAAAGGAAAATGGAGGAATAAGTAAATGGCACAGCATGTTTATGGTGTTGATTTAGGTACAAGTAATATTAAGTTATATAATTCATCGGGAGATACTGTTTTAAATGAAAAAAACATTATAGCCATCAAGAACAGAAAAGAGGTATTCAGCTTTGGAAATTCAGCATTTGATATGTATGAAAAAGCACCGGAAAACATTGAAGTGTCTTTTCCGTTAAAATTTGGAGTTATTGCAGATATTCAAAATATGGAAACATTATTTAACTGCTTCTACAAAAAGATAAACGGGGGAAAAAATGTTACTGGTGCGGATTTTTGCATAGCTGTTCCAACAGATGTAACAGAGGTGGAAAAAAGAGCATTTTATGACGTTATTATGGACACAAGAATAAAGCTTCATAAAATAACTGTAGTTGAAAAGCCTATCGCAGATGCAGCAGGTGTAGGAATAGATGTAAACAGTCCTAACGGACATCTCATAGTAAATGTAGGCTATGATACTACGGAAATATCTGTTATATCACTGGGAGGCATTGTTTTAAGCAAGCTTATAAAGACAGGGGGAAGCAGGCTTGATGATGCCATATGCAATATTATAAGAAAGAAGTATAACCTTGTAATCGGAAGCCGTTCTGCGGAGCAGGTAAAGATAGCACTTGCCGATGCCATTAATGAGGATAAGGATAAAACTGCCATGACATACGGCAGAAATATAGTCACTGGACTTCCAAATGCAAGAGAGATTTCAGGGGAACTTGTACATGAGGCTATAAGTGAAATACTTCACCAGATAATTGAGAATATAAAGGTAATCCTTGAGAGAACTCCGCCTGAGCTTTCAGCAGATATTATTGCAAGAGGAATATATCTTACAGGCGGTTCATCAGAGATAAAGAATATAGATAAGCTTATAACTTCAGAGACGGGACTTAAGGTAAATGTTGTGGAGAAGCCTTCTGAGTCAGTGATTAGAGGTATAGCCAAAATAGTAAAAGAGCCTGAACTTTCAGGACTTATGTATATTCCTAGAGAAAAGCAGTATGATTAGGAGCTGAGTGATACATGAAAAAACGCAGCAGATTTTCTATTCCTGCGAAATATATATTGATATTTCTTACAGTTGTCTGTACAGGGCTTATAATTTTAACTCTTGTCAATCATAAGGCCTTGCTGCCTGTACAAAATGCAGTATCCACGGTTCTTACACCTGTACAAAAGGGCTTGAATCAGGTGGGAATGTGGTTTTCGGATAAGGCAGAAGCCTTAAAGGAAATATCAAAGCTTCAGGAAGAAAATGAAAAATTAAGGGAAGAGATAGACAGTTTAAAAAACAGCAGTACATTAACATCACAGATGAAAAATGAACTTGACAGATTAAGGGAGCTTTATGAGCTTGATAATATCTATGATGATTATCCAAAGGTAGCGGCAAGGGTTATAAGTGCAAATTCAGGAAACTGGTTTTCCGAATTCATTATTGATAAAGGAAAAGATGACGGTATAGAAGTAGATATGAATGTTATAGCAGGTTCAGGGCTTGTGGGTCGGATAACATATGTGGGAGATAACTATTCAAAGGTAACAACTATTATAAATGATGACCACAATGTAAGTGCAAAGTTTGCAGAAACATCAGATAACTGTATTGTAAGCGGAGATTTAACACTTATGGAGCAGAATCTTATAAGGGTTTCAAACATTAACATTGATGCACAGGTAGCCGAGGGCGATAAACTTGTTACCTCTTATATAAGTGATAAGTATGTGCCGGGAATACTTATAGGATACGTTTCGGATATTACTGATGACAGCAATAATCTGACAAAATCGGGATATGTAACTCCGGTGGTGGATTTTACAAGTATAGAGGAAGTGCTTGTGATTACACAGCTAAAGGTAACAGGGCAGGAATAAAAAAGGCAGGGAAAAATGATAAGAAAACTGATTATAGCAATACTTATTATAATTTCATATTTGTGCCAGACTACCTTCAACAGGGGAATTTCAATAGGTAATATAACGCCTAATCTTTTAATTATTCTTGTGTGTATATTTGCACTATTAAGGGGAAAAAAGGAAGGCTTGCTTATAGGCTTTTTTTGCGGACTGCTTATTGATTTGTTCTACGGATATGCAGATGTTGTAGGCTTTAATTCACTTATTTATATGTACTTAGGCTATATTGCAGGAATATTTCATGATGTTATATATACTGATGATATTATGATACCTGTTGTGTTTACAGCGGCCAGTGATTTGATTTACAATTTTGTATATTACATTTTGAGCTTTGCACTGAGAAATAAGCTTGAAATAGAAATATATTTTAAGGATATTATACTTCCTGAGGTTATATATACAGTATTTTTGACAGTTTTTTTATATAAAATATATAAGCTTATAAATGACAGGCTGGAAAAATACGAACGGCGTAAAGAACAAGGAGATTTATATGGTTCGGGAGATATTGGAGATACTATTTAATTTCATAAAATCAAGAATCTTTATAGCATTTTTAATAATGGCTATGCTGTCCCTTATATTATTATCAAGGGTATTTGAGCTTCAGATTGTCAATGCCGATGAGTATGTGGCAAAATATACCCAAAAGACAGAAAAAACAAGATACTATGAAAGTACAAGAGGAAATATATATGACTCAAAGGGTAATCTTTTGGCATATAATGTATCTGTTTATTCCGTAGTAATGGAGGATAAGCTTGACAGCTCATCTTATAAAAACGAACAGATGAATGAGATAATACATAAGACAATAGAAATTATCGAAAAGAACGGAGACAGTATAGATGAAGACTTTGCAATAGACTATGTGAATGGTCAGTTTATATGGTCTGAATCCATATCTGAAAACTCAAGGCTGAGATTTTTAAAGGATATATTCGGAACAGAAACTCTTGATACAGAAAAGGAAAAGCTGTCAGAGACAACTGCGGAGGAAGCCTTTGAGTATCTTACAGGGCAAAAGAAATATAATGTTGACAGAGAGCTTTATACACAAGAGGAAGCTTATAAAATAATTATCGTAAGATATAATCTGTCTCTTAATGCCTATCAGAAGTATTTGTCTACCACCATTGCAACAGATGTATCAGAGGCAACAATGGCGGCAATTTACGAAAGTGCAGATGTAATACCGGGAGTAACCATAAGCGAGACAACAAAGAGGGTATATAATAATAGTATATATTTTGCACATATTATCGGATATACCGGAAAAATATCCGACGAACAGTTAAGCGAGCTTAACAGTGAAGTAGATGATGAAAATGATAAATATGCTCTTAATGATATAGTGGGAAAGACAGGCATTGAAGCTTCTATGGAGCTGGAACTCAGTGGAAAGAAGGGCTATGAGAAGGTAATAGTGGATAATACGGGCAAGGTTCTTTCCATAGTAGAAGAAAAATCCGCAGAGGCAGGAAATGACATTTATCTTACAATAGACAGTGAGCTGACTATGGCAATATATCATCTTATAGAGGAAAATCTTGCAGGAATACTTGTAGATAAAATAGTTAACCGTTCCCTTTCGGGAAAGGATATAGAGGACTGGCTCATTCCTGTAAAGGATGTATATTTTCAGATAATAAATAATAATATTGCAGATATTGAAAAGTTTGGTCTTGATACGGCAAGCGAGAATGAAAAAACAATATATGGTATAATGCAGGCACATAAGGAAACTGTGCTTGCAAATATAAATGGTGAATTGTATAATAGTGAAGCAGCTGGATTAAGCTCTTTGTCAGAAGAATATAATGAATACTATACATTTATATTTAATATGCTTTCAGACAGCTCTTATAATATTAATGTAATTCCAAAGAGCAGAATTAATACAGAAGACGAAACGTATAAGTCTTGGATGAGAGATGAAATATCTTTAAGAGAAATTTTGCTTTATGCAATAGACGAAAACTGGGTTGATACGTCAATGCTTGATGTATCTTCAAATTATGTTGACAGGGAAACTATTTATAATTCACTTGTGGAATATATAAATAACTATTTAAATACTGAAAAGGCTTTTGATAAGCTTATTTATAAGTATCTTATTGAAAACGGAAGCATTACCGGAGGGCAGGTATGCAGGCTTCTTTATGATCAGGGAGTTTTAAGCTATGATGCTGATATGTACTCAAAGCTTACAAGTGGAAGCGTATCGGCATATGATTTTGTAATAAGCAAGATTAAATCATTGGAAATAACTCCTGCAATGCTTGCCTTGGAGCCGTGCTCTGCAACCGTTACGGCAGTGGAGCCGGGAACAGGAAATGTTCTGGCAATGGTGTCTTACCCAAGCTATGACAACAATGCATTTTCCGGGTCTGTGGATTATGAAACATGGACAACATTAAGTGAAGACTTATCAAGTCCTTTGTTTGACAGGGCAACAAAAATGAGAACGGCACCGGGTTCAACCTTTAAGCCGCTATCGGCAATAACAGGTCTTGAGACGGGAGTGGTTGATACATCAAGTATTATTGCGTGCAATGGAATATTTGATAAAATTACTCCGTCGCCTAAATGCTGGGTATATCCATCAAGGCATGGTGCACAGAATGTGGTTCAGGCCATTAAAAATTCATGCAACTCATTTTTTTATGAGGTGGCATACAGATTATCAACAAGAAATGGTTCCTTTAATGAAGCCGAGGGACTGTCTTATTTCAGAAAGTATGGAGAAATGGTGGGGCTTACGGAAACATCAGGTGTTGAGGTAGAAGAATATTCACCGCTTTTTTCTACAACAAGCCCCATAACCTCTGCCATCGGTCAGGGTTCTCACAGCTTTACAAGTGTTCAGCTTGCAAGATATGTAAATACCCTGGCATCAGGAGGAACTAATTATGAGCTTACCCTTATTAAGGATATTGTAGAACTTAACGGAACAAAGCATACGCTTCCGGAGAAAGATGTTACGGTAATAGATGTATCAGAAAGCACAATAAGTACGGTTCAGGAGGGTATGAGACAGGCGGCACAGGGATATTCAAGCATAAACTCACTTGATTTTTCTGTGGCGGCAAAAACAGGTACTGCACAGGAAAGTGCAAATTCTCCGGATCATGCCCTTATGATAGCTTTCGCACCATATGATGAGCCGCAGATAAGCCTAAGCGTTATGATTCAAAATGGTTATACATCTTCATACGCCTCAAATCTGGCATCGGACATATTAAAATACTATTTTGGCGAAACTACCCTTGAGCAGATTTTAAACGGCAGTGCAGACGGACCTGCAGCAGGGGAATAAGCAAAAAACTTAACAGCAGGAAAGCAGACTTTGGGAAAGGGAAAAGATATGAATAAAAATTCAGTAGTGCTAAAAGGAAATAAATATGGTATAGTAGTTATGTTGGATAACAATGCTTCCTTTGATGAGATAAAAGCAGTGATTGCTGAAAAGTTCAATGAATCCTCTAAGTTTTTCGGAAGGGAGTCAATGGCGATAAGCTTTGAGGGAAAGGAGCTTACATCAGAGCAGCAAAGAGAGCTTCTTGATATTATCAATAATAATTCTGATTTAAATATAGTATGCATTATCGATAATGATAAAAACAGGGAGGAGTACTTTAAAAAGACAGTAGAGGAAAGGCTGAATGATTTAAATTCAGGAGCGGGACAATTCTACAGGGGAACTCTTCGTTCAGGTCAGGTTCTTGAAAGCGACAGCTCTGTTATAATTTTAGGAGACGTAAATCCGGGAGCTAAAATTATTTCAGCCGGAAATGTGGTTATACTAGGTTCCCTGAAGGGAACTGTATACGCAGGCGTCAACGGAGACGAAGCATCATTTGTGGTTGCACTTGAGATGAACCCGGTTCAGATAAGAATTGGCGATACTATCGCAAGATGTTCAGATAAACCAAAACGATTTTCAAAGCCGGAAACAAAAATAGCTTATGTTGATGGCGGAAACATTTATATTGATCCTCTTAATAAAGAGATATTAAATGATTTAAATATTTAGAAACGAAGGAGTAAGAAAATTATGAGTGAAGTAATTGTAGTGACATCCGGAAAAGGCGGAGTTGGCAAAACTACAACATCTGCAAATGTGGGAACAGGACTTGCAAAGTTAAATAAGAAGGTTGTATTAATTGACACTGATATAGGACTTCGTAATCTTGATGTTGTTATGGGGCTCGAAAACAGAATAGTATACAACCTTGTTGATGTTGTGGAGGGCAACTGCCGTGCAAAGCAGGCTATGATAAAGGATAAACGATATCCTAATCTTTATCTGCTTCCGTCCGCACAGACAAGAGATAAGACAAGCGTTTCACCTGAGCAGATGGTGGCACTTGTAAATGAGCTGAGGGAGGAATTTGATTACATAATTCTGGACTGTCCTGCAGGAATTGAGCAGGGATTTAAGAATGCTATTGCAGGTGCCGACAGGGCACTTGTGGTTACTACTCCTGAGGTTTCGGCAATACGTGACGCAGACAGAATTATAGGTCTTTTAGAGGCTAATTCAATGAAGAAGGTTGATTTAATCGTAAACCGCATACGTATGGATATGGTTAAAAAGGGTGATATGATGTCCATAGAGGATGTTGTCGATATTCTTGCCATTAATCTTATCGGTGCAGTGCCTGATGATGAAAATATTGTTATTGCAACAAATCAGGGTGAGCCTTTAGTTGGAAATGATACTCTTCCCGGACAGGCTTATATGAATATATGCAAACGTATTATGGGAGAGGATGTTCCTATGTTAGACCTTGCAAAGAATAACGGTTTCTTTGCCAAGATTGCAGGTCTTTTTAAAAAGAACTAGGAGGATGTTATGAGCTTATTTGATATATTTAAGAAAAAATCATCAGGAGATGTGGCTAAAGACAGATTAAAGCTTTTGCTTGTCTCTGACAGGGCAAACTGTTCTCCTGAGATAATGGAGTTAATTAAAAATGACATTATTAATGTTATTGCAAAATATATGGAAATTGATTGTGAAGGCCTTGATATTCAGATTACACAGACAGAATCTGAAGGAGAAAACGGAAATGTTCCGGCACTTGTTGCCAATATTCCAATAAAAGAGGTTAAGCATAATTCCTAAGCAGGAGTATATATGTTACAAAAATATTTGTATAAAAATGCCATAGCAAAGCTGAAAACATATCAGTATAATCACATTAACGTAAGGCTTATATTAATAGTTGTCGGACTGACAGTATTAGGTATAAATGTTATAGCAAGCGCCCAGCCTGATAATCCCTCATATTATCAGAAGCAGATATTCGGCTTTATAGTAGGATGTCTGGGTATGGTTATATTAGCCCTGATAGATTACAGGTTTATATTGAAATTTCATTGGCTTATTTATGTGTTTAATATTTGTCTTTTGCTGGCTGTAGAGTTTTTTGGAGCCAATCATATGGGGGCACAGAGATGGCTTGAATTTGGAGGTATACAGATACAGCCGTCAGAGTTTGCAAAGATATTTTTAATATTATTTTTTGCAAAGTTCTTGGACACTCATAAGGATAAAATAAATTCCTTTAAGATTATAGCATCAAGCTGTATATTTTTGTTGATGCCTGTTGCTTTAATATTTAAGCAGCCGGCATTGTCAACAAGTATTGTTATAGTTTTAATGTTTTGTGTAATAATGTATATAGCGGGAATAAGCTATAAGTTTATTTTCAGCCTTATAGCTGTTATGATTCCCGTTGCCGTACTGCTGATATATCTTATTATGCAGCCTGACCAAAAAATTTTGGAGAATTATCAGTATATGAGGCTTGTAGGCTTTTATGATACTGATAATAAAGAGGCACAGGATTTAAGATGGCAGCAGGATAATGCAGAGATTGCCATAGGCTCAGGCGGACTATGGGGAAAAGGCTTAAACAATGACAGTGAGGACAGCGTAAAAAACGGAAACTATATTCCGGAACCCCAGACGGACTTTATTTTTGCCATAATAGGCGAGGAGCTTGGTTTTGTTGGTACGGCATCTGTGATTATACTGCTTTTGTGGGTTGTGTTTGAATGTTTTTACACGGGGGCACACGCCCCGGATATGGCAGGCAGGCTTATATGCTGCGGGGTAGGAGGGTATATAGCCATACAGTCCTTTATTAATATATGTGTTGTCACCAATATGATGCCGAATACAGGACTTCCATTGCCCTTTGTAAGCTACGGATTAAGTTCTCTTCTAAGCTCCTTTGCAGGCATGGGACTTGTTTTAAATGTGGGGCTTCAAAGGAAAGGGAAAAGATAGGAGACCAGTGTGGGCAGCACCGTTGGGTAAACGCTCAGAAATGGAGGTTTTTATGAATATAGGTTTAATTGCACATGATTCAAAGAAGGTACTTATGCAGAACTTCTGTATTGCATACAGAGGAATATTAAGCAGGCATGAGCTGTATGCCACTGCCACTACGGGAAGGCTTATAGAGGAGGTTACCAACTTAAACGTCCATAAATTTTTAGCAGGTCATTTAGGGGGAGAGCAGCAGTTTGGCTCCCAGATAGAAAGCAACCAGTTTGACCTTGTTATTTTCCTGAGAGATCCTCTGACACCTAAGTCACATGATCCTGATATTAACAATATTTTTAAACTTTGTGATATACACAATATTCCACTTGCAACAAATCTTGCTACTGCGGAGCTTATGATAAAGGCACTTGAGCGGGGAGATTTGGATTGGAGAGAAGTATATAAACATTAAAAAAGGGCTTCCGCCCTTTTTTAATTTTCTATCGCATTTGAAACTCTTCCATACAGACTGATTAAGTATAAGCCGCATAAGCCCACCACAGCGTATATTATTCTTGATACTAATGACATCTCACCGAAGATGAGAGCTACAAGGTCCAGCTTGAAAAATCCTACCAGTCCCCAGTTTATGGCACCGATAATTGCGATTGTAAGAATAGTATAATCTAATCCCTTTGTATTCATTTTTATAACCTCCTTTTGGTTTTGTTATTATTTTGTCACCTAATTACAATATTATTCATTAGGTGTTTTTTTAGGTAAAAATTATGGACTATGATAAATTTTTGATGTATACTTAATACATTAAAAATTTTTGGAGGAAATTCAGTTGGCGGATAAAAAAAACAGAAGGGTAATAAAATATCGCAGACGCAGGCATATTAATGTTGGAGTAATTGTATTTGCCGCTATTTTAATATATATTTCCGTTTATATGATTGTTTATTTTTCAAGGGATAAGGTTACCATTTATGAGGTTGTAATGGGAAAAAATGCAAGTATTACAAACAAGACATATACGGGACTTATACTTAGAGGAGAACAGGTTGTAAATACGGACAAATCAGGCTACTTAAATTATTTTGTCGGGGAAGGAGAACGGGTATCACTCTCATCCACTGTATATACTGTGGATGAAAGCGGTATGATTAACAATATTTTATCTGAGGCATCAGAAAGCGGAAATGTAGTATATACATCTGAAAATGAGCTTGAGCTTCGCAATCTTATATCAAAGTATACATTATCGCAAAATAATATTGATTTTTATAATATTTATGATTTTAAGCAGGATATTGATTCAAAGATTTTGGAATGTATTAATCTTAATAATATCAGGCAGCTTTTGGAAGCATCAGGCTCATCAGGAATGGAATTCCAGGTTAATACAGCGGCAGCAACAGGAATTGTGGCATATTATACTGACGGATATGAGTCAAAAACAGAAGCTACCCTTACAAAAAGTGATTTTGAAACAGATAATTATAAAAAGACATCCCATATGTCAGGAGATTTGATTGAAGCAGGGGCTGCTGTGTACAAGATTGTAAATTCGGAGGATTGGAGCATATATATAGAAATGTCTGACGAGGATGCAGATAAATATAAGGATGACACAAGAATGAAGATAAAGGTTTTGTCTGACGGAAGAGAGATTACGGGAGACTTTTCTATTGTGTCAATAGATGGTCAGTCATATGGCAAAATACAGCTAAACAGATATATGAGCACATATGTAAAGGACAGATTTTTAGAGCTGCAGATTGTAGAGGAGCAGATAGAAGGATTAAAAATACCAAAAACTTCAGTTGTTGAAAAGGAATTTTATACAATACCTGTTGAATATATGGGACGCGGAGGTGATTCTTCTGATATGGGATTTTTCAAAAAAACATATGATGAGAATCAGAATGAATCTATTGTATTTGTCACGCCAACTATTTATAAAGCAACTGATGAATTTTATTACATAGATACAAGTGATGAATCTGTTCTTAAGGAAGGAGATTTTGTGGTGATGGCTGATTCATCAGATTCCTACAGAATAGGTGCAAGGGAAGCACTTAAGGGTGTGTATAACGTAAATAATGGCTACTGTGTATTCAGAAATATTTCCATACTGACAGAAACAGGGGAATATTATCTGGTGGATACTGAAACGTCTTATGGACTTAAGGTGTATGACCATATAGTTATAGACGGTTCAATGGTTAAAGAAAATCAGGTTGTATTTAGTGTTAATTAGTAATTTTGATGGAGGTTATTATGATTACAGAGAATTATGATATTGTTTGTGAAAATATAGGCAATGCCTGCAGCAGGTCAGGGCGTATGAGGGATGACGTAAAGCTTATTGCAGTCAGTAAGACAAAGCCTGTGTCAGACATAGAAGAACTATACGGCCATGGAGTCAGGGTGTTTGGAGAAAATAAGGTTCAGGAGCTTTGCGATAAGTATGAGGCACTGCCGAAGGATATTGAGTGGCACATGATAGGACATTTGCAGAGAAATAAGGTAAAATACATAGTAGGTAAGGCGGCACTTATACACTCCGTTGATTCGTTAAGGCTAGCCATGCAGATAGAAGCCGAGGCAGCAAAGAAAAATGTTATTGCAAATATTCTTATAGAAGTAAATGTTGCGGAGGAGGAATCAAAATTTGGCCTAAAGGCAGATGAAGCTTTGAAAAATATTACAGAAATTGCCAAATTGCCTCATATAAGGATAAAAGGTCTTATGACAATAGCACCTTTTGTGGAAAATCCTGAGGATAACCGGAAATATTTTAAGAAATTAAAACAATTAGCAGTTGACATACAGGCAAAAAACATTGATAATGTAGATATGAATGAGCTTTCTATGGGAATGACAGGTGATTACATGGTGGCAGTTGAGGAAGGTGCAACATATGTAAGAGTTGGGACAGGCATTTTCGGTGAGAGACATTATGATATATAGAAAGGAACATTAAAATGAGCAAATTTGCAGATAAGTTTTTGGGTATTCTAAAACTTAACGAATACGATGAATATGACGAATATGATGATTACGATGAAGATGAAGAGGATATAAAGCCAAGAAAGCTTTCAAAAGCTTCAAAAGAATCTCAGTACATAGATGAAAAATCAGGAAAGGAAGCATCGGTTATTGAACAGCCTAAGAGCAAAAGCTATTCAAAAGCTTCAAAGGTGGTACCTATGAGATCAGGGAGGTCAGGCATGGAGGTATGTGTTATAAAACCAAAGAATGTGGAGGAAGCAAGGGAAGTAACAGACACACTGTTAAGCGGACGTGCAGTTATACTTAATCTTGAGGGTCTGCATGTTGATGTGGCTCAAAGAATTATTGATTTTACATCAGGCTCATGCTATTCCATTAATGGCAACCTTCAGAAGGTATCAAACTATATATTTATAATAACTCCTGAAACAGTTGATATCTCCGGGGACTTTCAGGATTTGTTTGATGGCGGTTTTGATGTGGCCGCATTTAAATAGTCATGAATCAGGATATAACATTAAAAAGGCTTGAGGATTTGGCTAATACAGCATATCTAAGAGGTATACCTGTATTTACGGATTTTCTGGATTTAGGACAGCAGACTGAATATAATAAATATATTATGAGTAATAAAATGCCTCCTGTTAAAACTTCTTTAAGCGGGGGGCTTATTTTTTTAGAGACTTCACAGGATTATCTTGAAAGAAAGGTTGCATGCTTTTATCCTTATGATACATATTGTGATATAATCTATCCAATAAGCATACTGGAGATAAAGCCTGTAAACAAAAAATTTGCTGATGACTTAAGCCACAGAGATTTTCTGGGAGCTATTATGAATCTTGGAATTGAACGTCATTTGCTGGGAGATATTCTTGTGGCGGATAAAATGGCATATGTATTTATAATATCTAAAATGGCAGACTTTGTATGTGATAATCTTTTAAGAATACGCCATACAACCGTCAGTACATCATTGTGCAGCAATTATGATTTTAATTATACGCCTGTCTTTAAGGAGGAAAAGGGAAGTGTTGCAAGTGAGAGAATAGACGCAGTGATTGCCTTTGCTTTTAATGTATCAAGAAATGAGTCGGCACTTTTTATTTCTTCAGGAAAGGTATTTGTAAACGGAGTTCAGGCAGTATCAAAAAGTTATGTTTTAAAATACGGAGATATTGTTACTGTCAGAGGAAAGGGAAGATTTGTCTTTGATGAAGTGGCCGCTACAACTAAAAAAGGAAGATATTTTATTAAAATAAGAAAATATATATAAATTTACACTGGGAAAAGAGGTATTCAGTATATGTCAGAGAGACTTACGGTACATGATAATAATGGCAGAAATATATATGATATAGTGATAGAAAAGGATTTTTCAAGGCTTAAGGATGAGCTGTTAAAGCTTAATATCAAGGAAAAAAGAGTTTGTGTTGTAACGGAAACTACAGTAGACTCTATATATGGAGACGGGATTCTTAACATAGTCAGGGAAACTTCAAAGGAAGCTTATAAGTTTGTTTTTCAGGCAGGTGAGGGAAGTAAAAATCTTTACACCGTAAAGGATTTATATACTTTTCTTATAGCAAATCATTTTGACAGAAAGGATATTTTAATAGCTCTTGGGGGAGGAGTTGTTGGAGATTTAACAGGATATGGGGCCGCCACATATCTTAGAGGTATAGATTTTATTCAGGTGCCTACCACACTTTTGGCACAGTCAGATTCAAGCGTAGGAGGCAAGACAGGAGTAGATTTTGACGGCTATAAAAATATGGTTGGAGCCTTTTATCAGCCAAAGCTTGTGTATATGAGCACGGATACACTAAAAACACTTACAGATAAGGAATACCTTTCAGGAATGGGAGAGGTAGTTAAGCATGGTCTCATAAGAGACAGGGAATTTTATAATTGGCTTAAGGAAAATGCTTCAGATATAATGAATAAAAAAGATGAATGTCTTCAATATATGGCAAAAACAAATTGCTATATAAAAAGAGCAGTGGTGGAGAATGATTTTAAAGAGCAGGGAGAAAGGGCAGTTTTAAATTTCGGACATACTCTCGGTCACTCTATTGAGAAATTTTTATATGAAATCCATCTTCACGGTGAATGTGTTGCCATAGGAATGAACGGTGCAGCATATATTTCCTATAAAAAAGGGTATATAAGCAAAGAGGATTATGAGGATATTCTTAATACCTTAAAGCTTTTTAAGCTTCCCGTAAATGAGAATAGAATAGACGTGGATAATGTTTTAAAGGCAACCTTCAGCGATAAGAAAATGGAGGGAGAAAAAATTAAATTTATAGTCCTAAAGGAAATAGGCAATGCTATAATAGACAAGGGAGTAAGCGTTCTTGATATGAAGGATGCCCTTTATAAAATACTTGGCGAGGAGTAAGTTTAAATGACTGATAAGACGGTTAAAAGTAAAAATATCTGCTGTATTTTTCTATGGTCAATATTATTTGTTATATTAACGGCAGCAGACCGGATAACAAAGATGATGGCATATAATAATCTTAAGGACAATGACTCCGTGGTGGTAATCAAAGGCTTTTTAAGCTTTACTTACGTGGAAAATAAAGGTGCAGCATGGGGAATAATGTCAGGGAGAATAAATCTTCTTGCCATTGCAACAATTATTATTATTCCTTTTCTAATATTTTTATTTATAAGGGCATGGAAGTCAAAGAAGTATTTTGATTTAAAGAAAAGCAGATATTTAACTATCCTTCAGTTAGATATGATACTGCTTTTGGCAGGAGCTGTGGGGAATTTTATTGATCGTATATTAATGGGCTTTGTGGTTGACTTTTTTCAGTTTACATTTATTGATTTTCCTGTATTTAATGTGGCAGACTGCTATATAACCGCAGGAGCCTTTATATTTGTAATTATCTATATTTTCGTTTTTAAGAGTGATGAAGATATAGATATAATTTTAAAGGGGAAGAAAGCTTCCTCCAAAAAGGAGAAAAGCTATGATGAAGCATAGGATTGTATCTAAAGAGGCTGTATCTGTAAGGATTGACAAATATTTATGCGAATATTTAGAGGAATATACAAGAAACCGTATTCAAAAGCTTTTGGAAGACAATATGGTGGAGGTAAATGAAAAGCCGGTTAAGGCAAATTATAAGGTAAAATATAATGATATTATTGTAGTAACAGTTCCGGATGCAGTGGAGCCTGATATACTTCCTGAAAATATTAAGCTTGATATTGTCTATGAGGATAATGATATTATTGTTGTAAATAAGCCAAAGGGAATGGTGGTTCATCCCGCACCGGGACATTATTCGGGAACCCTTGTAAACGGACTGCTGTACCACTGTCAGGGAAGGCTTTCGGGCATAAACGGTGTATTAAGACCGGGGATAGTACACAGAATAGATATGGATACAACAGGACTTATTGTAGCCTGTAAAAATGATTATGCCCATAATTTTATTGGAGAGCAATTAAAAATTCACAGTTCCACTAGAAAATATCAGGCAATATGCTATAATAATATAAACGAGGATGAAGGGACAGTTAATGCACCTATTGGCCGACACCCTGTTGACAGAAAAAAAATGGCAATAAATTATAACAACGGAAGAGATGCGGTGACTCATTACAGGGTGATTAAGCGTTTTAAGAAATTTACCCATATAGAGTGCCGGCTGGAAACAGGCAGAACTCATCAGATACGAGTGCATATGGCAAGCATTAATCACCCTCTTTTGGGAGATATTATATACGGTCCTAAATCATGTCCGTATAATCTTCAGGGGCAGACTCTTCACGCAGGGGTGTTAGGCTTTATCCATCCCGGAACAAAAAAATATGTAGAATTTGAGGCTCCATTGCCGGAGTATTTTACTAAGCTTTTAAGCATTATGGAATGATAATTCTTACATTGTTTTTATTGTTATGGTTGAGAGAAATAAATAAGGAAGGAAAAAACAGCAAATCATCTTTCAATCATTAGATTTGCGTCCTTTAAAGAAGTTACAGGTTACAATTTAAAGGACTAGGTAAAAAGTTATGAGCAGATATGTTATTACAATCGGAAGACAGTATGGAAGTGCAGGAAGAGAGATTGGCTTTAAGCTGGCAGAAAAGCTTGGAATTAAATGCTATGACAATGAGCTTTTAAAAGTAGCAGCTAAGGAAAGCGGATTATGCGAGCAGATATTTGAAGCCCATGATGAAAAGCCAACACAAAGCTTTCTTTATTCACTTGTAATGGATACATATTCATTCGGCTATAACAATACAGGCTTTGTAGATATGCCTATAAGTCATAAAGTGTTTTTGGCACAGTTTGATGCAATAAAAAAGATTGCGGATACACAGTCCTGCATTATAGTAGGACGCTGCGGCGACTATGCTCTTGAGAATTATAAAAATGTTTTAACAGTGTTTATTCATGCTGATATGAAGCACAGAGTGGAGAGGATTAAGGAGAGAAGAGACATAAAAAAGGATAGTGATGCCAAAGACGTTATTATAAAAACAGATAAAAAACGAGCAAGCTACTATAATTATTATACAAATAAAAAGTGGGGCGAGGCAAAGGGATATGACTTGTGCATAAACAGCAGTATGTTTGGAGTAGACGGAACAGTTGATTTCCTTGCTGATGTTGCAAAAAGAAGATTTGGAAATTAATGAGTGTTGACAACACTATTAAAAAAATGTAAAATCAAACGGGTAAGTTATAAAATATAGGAGTATGAAAAGAATATGAAAGCAAAAATAATTAATATTGCGGTTCTTCTTGTGCTTATAGCGGGAACAACATATTTTCTGCTAAAGGACCAGGAATTAGACGAACTGTTAAACTGTATAAAATCGGCAAATAAATGTTGGCTGTTGCTGGGGCTTATGGCAATGATATGCTTTGTTTGCCTTGAATCAGTAATTATTCATTATTTGCTTAGTGCGTTATCATATTCCTCTAAATTTTTACATTGTATAAAATATTCGTTTGTAGGTTTTTTTGTCAGTGCCATTACACCAAGCTCAACAGGAGGACAGCCTGCACAGGTTTATTTTATGAAGCGTGACGGAATAAGTGTATCCATATCATCTTTAATATTGATGGTGGTTACTGTAGCTTATAAGGCAGTTCTTCTGTTGATAGCTTTGTTTATGCTTGTTATTGAGTTTGGCTTTGTTATGGAGCATATTAAAGGCATAGAGTTTATATTAATATTTGGTGTTATGGTAAATATCATTATGATTGTTGCCCTTATGCTTATAATATTTAAACAGTCTTTAGCAAAGCGTATGACAGGAAAGTTTCTGCTGTTTTTGGGAAAGCACAGGCTTATTAAAAACACAGATGTAAAAATAAAAAAACTCCTTACTTCAATAAGCAAATATGACAGGGGAGCAGCATTTTTAAAGGAGCATAAGCTCGTATGCTTTAATGTAATTGTTATTACAGCAATTCAGAGATTGCTGTATTTTGCCGTTACATATATTGTATATAAATCATTTGGGCTTACGGGATGCAGTCCTTTTGAAATTATTACATTGCAGCTTATAATTTCTCTCGCAGTTGATAATCTGCCTTGGCCGGGAGGCATGGGGGTAAACGAAGGAATATTTATAATATTCTTTACGGAAATATTTACCGCAACTTATGTTACGGCGGGTCTTATGATTACAAGAGGTCTTAATTATTATTTTATTATTCTTGCAGGAGGAATGATTACAGCATTAGCTAAGTTTATGAGACGCAGGGATAGGGATACACTAGAAAAAGCGAATGGGAGTTTATAAAATGATAGGATTTTACAACTATACTGTTATATTGACTTATATAAGTCTGATATCTTCTTTTATAGGAATATCATTATTGTTTAGCGAGAAATATCTTATAGCAATATTTTGTCTTTTGATTTCCGGCTTCTGTGATATGTTTGACGGCGTTGTTGCAAGAAGGCATAAAACAAGAACACAGCAGGAAAAGATTTTTGGAATACAGATAGATTCCCTGTGTGATTTAGTATGTTTTGGTGTGTTTCCCGCATTATTTAATTATACATATACCAGAAGTGTAAATGAAAAGCTGTCTATAGTATCACTTGCCATAGGTGTAGTGTTTACACTTACGGCACTTATAAGGCTTGGTTATTTTAATGTAATGGAACAGGAGCGTCAGAGGGAGACAAGTGAAAGGCGTGAATATTATCAGGGACTTCCGGTTACGTCAATAGCCGGGTATCTGCCTTTTGTGTTTATGTTCAGAAATTGTTTAGGTGATTATTTTGTATATGTATTAAATGCATTTACAATATTGATAGCATTTTTGTTTGTATATAATTTTAAGATGAAAAAACCACACGGAATAAGGCTGTTGTATATGACAATAGCCGGGGTGATAATGGTTATAGTCTTAGTATTACAATTTTTAAGGATTATAAGCTTTTAATGGAAAGGAGCAAATTGAATATGTTGTGTAAGGACCGCTTAGGGAATGTTGTTATAGGTGAGGGCTCTCAGGACCGGATTTTGAAAAAAATGTATGGCAGCATACCGGGGCGGGCTTTTTTGCATATATTTACAAAACCCATTATATCAAAAGCTGTTGGAATGTTTTTAAGCACCGGCTTATCGTCAAGGCTGATTCCTTATTTTATTAAAGCAGGAAAAATAGATATGTCAGAGTATGTAAGCCGTGAATATTCTTCGTTTAATGATTTTTTTACAAGAGAAATTAAAAAAAATGCCCGTCCCGCAGATAGTGATGAACAGGCTTTAATATCACCTGCGGACGGGCGTATATCCGTATATAAAACAGATGAAAATTCAGTTTTTAAAATTAAGGATTCCTATTACACGGTGGAATCAATAACAAGGAGCAAAGCTGCCGCAAAAAAGTATATGAACGGCTATTGTGTTATTATCCGCCTTTGTGTTGATAATTACCACAGATATTGTTATATTGATAACGGAATATTAGGCAAATCAAAATATATAAATGGTGTTTTGCATACTGTCAATCCTTATGCTTTAAAGCATTATGATATATATAGGGAAAATTCAAGAGAATGTACAATACTTCATACAGAGCATTTTGGGGATGTAATGCAGATTGAGGTGGGTGCTTTAATGGTAGGCAAAATTAAAAACATTCATACACAGGGAACATTGTTTAAAAAGGGTTCTGAAAAAGGTATGTTTGAATACGGAGGTTCAACCATCGTTTTGCTTATAGAAAATAATAAAGCTGTAATTGATGGCGACTTAATGCAAAATACATTGGAGGGATATGAAACAAAGATAAATATGGGTGAAAAAATAGGAAAAAGCAAATAAGCATTATAAAACAGAAATCGTAAATACATTAAGTATATTGTAATTGTATTTGTGGTTTTTGTTTTTAGGGCATATTTATTCGCAAAACTTGCGTTTTGCGAATAAATACATATATATAAACAACTCCTGCTTTTACCCTTAATATTTAAGAATAATTGCAGGAGCTGCATTAAATAAAAATCACATATTATGTACTTTACTACTGAATATGCTTAGCAATAAGCTTATCAATAACAGGAAGTTTTACAGTTTTTCCGCCTAATGCAAAAAGAGCAAGAAGCATAAATATTATCTTCTCAATAACATATATAATATCCTTGAGCCAGTTCATAATGCCAAGTCCGTCATCTAACACAGCCAATGGATCAGCGATATTAATAAAGAAATTGATGAATGATAATAAATCATCAACATAGTTGATGCAAAGGCAGATAAAGCACACAAATACTACAAGCAAAATGCCTTTGATTACAGATGCCCTAAGCCATAAATCTTCTTCTTTATACAGTACATATGCTCCAAGAACTAATGCAGGCAAGGCAAAAATTCCTGAGTTGAAAAATAATGTAAGGAGTAAAAAGAAATAAAAGATAGATGCTGTAAGGTAGTTGGATAAACCTAACTTTGTTTTCATTTTTGCATATCTCCTTTAATAGTTTTTTTCAGAACATTTATATTCTGATACTTTGATTATAACATCTGTTTAACAAATTATCAATAATTGTTGGCAGGGAAATTCGTTTATTTTATGGCTCTTTTGTGGTATACTGCATATGTTAATGCATTTTTAAGGTGAAAGGTATAATAAACATTATGAAATTACAACAGCTATACAGCTATATAAGACGTGCCGTAGATGATTATAATATGATAGATGATGGTGATAAGATTGCAATAGGAATATCCGGAGGAAAGGATAGTCTTGCACTTCTTTATGGTTTGACCGGACTTATGAGGTTTTATCCAAAGAAATTCAGCCTTACTGCCATTACTGTTGATTTAGGGCTTGGCATTCAAAATTTAGATAACATAAAAAAATTATGTAAACAGCTAGGCGTTGAATATAATATAATCAGCACCGAAATAGGAAAGATTGTGTTTGATGAAAGACTGGAAACAAATCCATGTTCATTGTGTGCAAAAATGCGAAAGGGAGCATTAAATGAAAAGGCAATAGAGCTTGGGTGTAATAAAATAGCATACGCTCATCACAGGGATGATGTTATAGAAACAATGCTGCTGTCCCTTATTTATGAAGGCCGCTTCCACTCCTTCTCTCCATATACATATCTTGACAGAACAGGGCTTACTGTTATAAGACCTATGATGTATGTTGAGGAATGTGATGTCATAGGCTTTCAGCATAAATACAGTCTGCCTGTTGCCAAAAATCCATGTCCGGTTGACGGTCATACAAAGCGTCAATATGTAAAAGAGCTTTTACGCACATTAAACACAGATAATCCGGGGGTTAAGGACAGGCTGTTCAGAGCCATTATAGACGGAAATATAAAGGGATGGCCCTTAAGAGATATACGCTTAAAATAAAAATATAAAAGGAGGTTAAGCAATGCCAAATGAGGTTAATACTTATTACGAGGAAATAAGTCGTCAGATGATAAGAGAACAGCGAAAGCTTTTAGAGCAGCTTCCAAGATTCTGCACTGAGTTCTTCCGTGGAATAGATGCTACCACTGCTCCAAGGACAAGAGTGGGGTATGCAAGAGATATAAAGCTTTTCTTTTACTTTATTATTACTAATCATCCTGATTATAAGGGAAAATCCATTAAAGATATTCCACTTAAGCTTCTTGATGAGCTTCAGGCGGCGGATATTGAGGAATATATGGAGTTTTTAAAGCTATATACTGATGAGGAGGGAAATGAAATATCAAACTCCGAATACGGCATTAAAAGAAAAATGTCTTCTCTTCGGGTGATGTATCAGTATTTTTACGCACACGAAAGAATAAAAAAT
Source organism: uncultured Lachnospiraceae bacterium (assembly GCA_944384155.1). Lineage (GTDB taxonomy): Bacteria > Bacillota > Clostridia > Lachnospirales > Lachnospiraceae > CAG-303. The sequence goes on from CALWSG010000001.1 coordinate 44,906, forward strand.
AATCCTGCTTCAGTAGTTAATATGCCTAAGCTTCATAAAAGAGAAATAGTCAGATTTGATGAAAATGAAATATATGATTTTCTTGAAAAAGTAGAAATGGGAACTAACCTTACTAAAAGACAGCTTGCCCACCACGAAAAAACGAAAAAGCGTGACCTTGCAATGATGACTCTTCTTTTGGGAACAGGCATAAGAGTGTCTGAATGTGTGGGATTAAATATAGATGATGTGGATATAAACAGTGCTTCTATTCGTATTATAAGAAAAGGCGGCAATGCGGATGTTGTATATTTTGGATATGAGGTTGAGGATAAGCTTCTTGATTACATTGATGAGAGGGAGGAAATTATACCTGTTGAGGGTCATGAAAAGGCACTTTTTCTATCTTCCCAAAGGAAACGCATATCGGTGAGGGCAGTTGAAAAAATGGTGGAAAAATATGCCAAAATAACAAATACATTAAAGCATATTACGCCTCATAAGCTTAGAAGCACATACGGAACTCAGTTATATAGGGAAACGGGAGATATATATCTTGTTGCAGATGTTCTTGGGCATAAGGATGTAAATACCACAACTAAGCATTATGCAACTGTAAATGAGGATAAGAAGATTAATGCCAGAAATAAAGTAAAGTTAAGGGACAATTAACTTATAGAACCGCCGGTATGCAAATAATAACCGGCGGTTTGAAGCTTTTTAATCGTTATAATAAGAAATCACAAGATAATTTCCGCTTTTAATGTTTTCATCTGATATACCATTGATTTGTTTCAATTCATCAATATATTCAATTATAGTTGTATTGTCTTTGTCATAGTACTCCTCTGCTATATTCCAAAGGGTATCTCCTGATTGTATCAAAATGCTCTTGTAATATTTTGTTTTTTCAACATTGCTTCCATTGGCGGCAACTGCTGTAATTAAAGTAAGAGATAATATAACTGCGGTAAATGTAATTATGATAAGGGCAGTTTTTTCCTTCAATAGTTTTAATAAGCCGTGCAAGACAATACTGCTTCTGCTGTTTAAAAATCTTTTGTTTTTTCTGTTCATATAATCCTCCGTTTCTCAGCGTTTATGGTATTATTTTGAACAAATGTTCTTTAATCTTATTATATATTATGAACAGATGTTTGTCAAGAACTTTTGTTCGAAAAAAGTTCTTGCAATTCGAACAGGAGTATGGTAATATAAAAATATAAAAATTCAGAAAGGCGGTTATTATATGGCATACGGTAAGATTAGTGCTAAGCAGCAGGAAATATTAGAATATATGAAAAGAGAAATATTGAATAAGGGATATCCACCTTCAGTGAGGGAAATATGTGAAGCTGTAAAACTTAAGTCAACATCTTCTGTGCATGCACATTTAGAAACACTTGAAAGAAACGGATATATACGCAGAGATCCTACAAAGCCAAGAGCCATAGAGATTATAGATGATAATTTTAATCTTGTGAGACGGGAGGTGGTCAATGTTCCTATTTTAGGAAAGGTTGCTGCCGGTGAGCCTCTTTTGGCAGTAGAGAATATAGAAAATTATTTTACCATACCTGTAGAGTTTCTTCCAAATAATGAAACCTTTATGCTTGTTATAAAGGGTGAAAGTATGATAAATGCAGGTATTTATGACGGTGATATGATACTGGTGGAGAAAAAGAATTCAGCAGTAAACGGAGATATAGTGGTTGCTCTTGTGGAGGATTCCGCCACTGTAAAAAGGTTTTATAAGGAAAATGACTACATAAGGCTTCAGCCTGAAAATGATTCCATGGAGCCTATTATTGTTAAACAGTGTGAGATTTTAGGCAAGGTTATAGGATTATACAGAAAAATGATATAAAACAGATAAGTAATAATGGTTAAAACATTAAAAGTAAAAAGCTTTTGAATAATTGGCATATTGCGTTATGCAATATGCCGGTCATTGTTATTTCTTTTTAATAGGCAGTTCTACTGCTCTGCCGTCACTCCAAATACGCTCCAAATCATAGAACAGTCTGTCCTCCTGATTGAATATGTGTATGATAACATCATTGTAATCCATTAAAATCCAGTTGGCAGAATTATAGCCTTCTATCTGCCTTGGATGAACGTCTGCCTGTGCAAGCTTTTCAAGAACATTGTCAGAAAGTGCCTGAACCTGGTTTTTGTTTGTTCCTCCGGCAATAATAAAATAATCTGCTATAACTGATATTTCACTTATATCTATTGCTTTTATGTTTATTGCTTTTTTTTCTTCCAAAGCTAATACTGCTGTTGTTAGCATTTCTTCAGATATCATAAATACTCCTTTCTTCCTTCTTTTTTAATTCAAGTTCATTTTTCAGGTAATTATATGCATTTAAGGTAACGCTGTCAAGCTCCTGATTATTAGATAAAATATATGATATTGTATCATCAAAAATCATTAAAACAGCCTTATCAATATCTTCAAATGCCATTTTTCTTATTTTGGCAAGGTTGGGAGCTTTATCTCTGCCGGGTTCAATATAATCTGCGGTAAATATAATTTTTTCAAGCATTGACATATTTTCTCTTCCGGTAGTATGGAATTCTATTGCATTTAATATCTCCGTATCTTTTATTTTATATTCCTTTTTGGCTAGATAAGCACCAAGCTTTCCGTGAAGCAGATAAGGGATACGTTTTTCAGCTTCGCTTATGCCAAGCTTATATTTTTTACATAGCTCTAAAAGCTTTTCATCTGTGAAATTTTTGGCACAGTCATGCAAAAGACCTGCCATTCTTGCCTTGTATAAATCCACACCATACCGCATGGCAAGTGCTGCTGAGGTAAATTCTACACCTAAGGTATGCTCATAGCGGGACTTTTTAAGTACATCCTTAAGCCTGCTTCTGATATCTGCAAATTCCTTTCTTGTGCTTTTATCCATGGTATTTTACATCTCCTTTTGAAATATAAATATTATTGTTAAGCAAATAATCTTCTACATTTTTGGGAACCATGCCGGATATGGATTGTCCTGCGTTAAGTCTGTGTCGTATTTTAGATGAGGATATGTTAATATTGTCTGTTTTGAGTATTTTAATATTACAGTTAAACTGCTCTGTAAGATGATTTATCCGGCTGTTTATGCTGTTATAATCCATATCGTCTCTTACAGCGACAACAATAACCGCACTTTTAAGAACAATATCGGGTCTGTACCAGCTTTCAATATTCTTAAGGGAATCTCCTCCCATAATAAAATAATAAATGTTTTGGGGATACAGCTTATTTAGTAATGTCAGCGTATCTGCCGTATATATATATCCCTGTCTGCTTTTATCCAGCTCAAAGTCAGAGAACTCTAATATGGAAGGATAGCTGCTTACAGCAAGCTTTACCATATCTACACGCTTATTAATGTCAAGAATATAATCTCCTGCTTTATGAGGAGGATTTGGAGATATCATAACAAGCACTTTATTAAGCTCAAGCTGCTCATATGCTTTAAGGGCAATAGAAATGTGACCGTTATGAATAGGGTTAAAGGTTCCTCCCATTATACCTATTTTATTCTTCATATTTTGAATTTTCCTTAGCCTGCTTAAATAGTATTATTTTTCTTCCAATTACCTGTATTACTTCGGAATGGGTGCGTTCAGCAAGAACATTGGATATGGAATGTATATCGTCAAGACAATTTTTCAGAACATTGATTTTAATAAGCTCTCTTGCCTCCAATGCCTCATTTACCGCCATTGTTATTTCCGGAGTAACCCCTGACTTGCCAACATGAATGATAGTATCCATTGTCATGGCACAGCCCTTTAAATATGCTCTTCTTTTGCTTGTCATAATTGCAACTCCTTTTTTATTTATAATAATCAAACTCGTGACCATATATGCGGACTGTATCTCCGTCCTGTATTCCCAGCTCTTCCAGCTCTTTGAGAATACCATTGTCCTTCATAAAATTCTGGAAAAACATAAATCCTTTTTCTGATTCCAAATTAGTATATCCAAGCATTCTTTCTATACGGGGTCCTTCAATGAGAAATACTCCATCTTCATCATCAGCTTTCGACACTGTATATGGCTCATTAGGATTATCATTATACATTTCAGGAAAGTATTCTTTTTCAAATACTACAGGCTTGTCATCTAAATTCTTCAGCATATCATTAACTGCATAAAGAAGCTCCTTTAATCCTCTTCCGCTTACTGCAGATATTGGAAATACCTTTATCCCCTTAGGCTCAAATTCAGCCTTAATAAGGTCAATACAGCTTTCGTCACCGTCATATATGGCATCTGTTTTATTGGCTGCTATAACCTGAGGTTTTTTTAACAGTTCAGGATTATAGGCCTCAAGCTCTGCATTTATGGTATTAATATCAGCTATAGGGTCTCTGCCCTCAACAGACGCAGCATCAACCATATGAATAATGACTTTTGTTCTCTCAATATGCTTTAAAAACTCATGACCCAGTCCGACACCTTCACTGGCACCTTCAATAAGTCCGGGAATATCAGCAATAACAAATCCGTTATGACCATCTAAATCAACTACTCCAAGATTAGGATTAATGGTTGTAAAGTGATAATTTGCAACTTTAGGTCTGGCATTTGTAACTCTTGAAAGAAAAGTTGATTTTCCAACATTTGGAAAGCCCACAAGTCCTACATCTGCTATTACCTTAAGTTCAAGCGTCACCCAAAGCTCTTTTGCTGCCTGTCCCGGCTGTGCATACTTAGGAACCTGCATGGTAGCTGTTGCATAATGGGAATTTCCTTTACCTCCACGACCGCCCTTTAGTATAGTTTCACGAAGGTTTTCACCTGACATGTCAGCTATAACCTTACCGCTTTCTGCTTCCTTTATAACAGTGCCCTCAGGAACTTTTATAACTAAGTCTTCACCATCTTTTCCATGCATATTTTTTTTGCCGCCCTCTTCACCGCTCTTGGCAACATACTTTCTAATATGCCTGAAATCTGTAAGAGTGTTTAATCCCCTGTCAACTTCAAATATAATATCTCCGCCGCATCCGCCGTCTCCACCGTCCGGACCTCCGGCAGCAACAAACAGTTCACGGCGAAAGCTTACATGACCGTCTCCTCCTTTTCCGGATTTTATAAATATTTTTGCACTGTCCGCAAACATATTGACCTCCATTCAAAATTCTACTGCTTTGAAAAAAGGCTTCAACCATTATGATTGAAGCCTATAAATAATAAACTAAATTATTCAGCTACAGGGTAGATAGAAACCTGCTTCTTATCTCTTCCTTTTCTCTCGAATCTTACAACGCCGTCAACTAATGCAAATAAGGTATCGTCTCCTCCTTTGCCTACATTAACACCAGGATGTATCTTTGTACCACGCTGTCTGTAAAGAATGTTTCCTGCCTTAACAAACTGTCCGTCTGCTCTCTTGGCACCCAGTCTTTTAGATTCTGAGTCTCTGCCGTTCTTTGTAGAACCAACACCCTTTTTATGTGCGAATAACTGAAGGTTCATATTTAACATAAGGTTACACCTCCTTAAATAATATCTGTAAATAATTTTCACTGCCATATTCTTTCATTATTCCCTTTAATCCAAGAATAAGAGAGTCTATTAACAGCACTGATTTGTCACTTGCCTTACCGTCAATGTAAAAGGTAAGTGTTCCCGTATTTTCATCTACATTGGCAGTACCCTTGTCATCTGTTAATACATCTATGGAATTAACAGTATTGATAGCAAGGGCAGAAACACCGGCACATATAATATCACTGCCGTGTTTTGCGTAGCCTGCATGACCTGTCAACGAAAATCCTTTAATGCTTCCTTTTGAATCCTTAAAAAAAGTAGCCGTAATCATAATAAAAAGTATTAAGCGTTAATCTTTGTAATCTTAACTGCCGTATACTGCTGTCTATGACCGTTTTTCTTGTGATAGCCTGTTTTTCTCTTATACTTGTAAACGATAACTTTTTTACCCTTTACGTTATCAATAACATCAGCCTCAACTGTGGCACCTGCAACTGTTGGAGTTCCAACTTTTACATCGTCACCGCCCACAAGAAGAACATTATCAAAGGTATATGTTTCACCAGCTTCAACACCAAGCTTTTCAACCTTGATAATATCACCCTCTGAAACCTTATACTGCTTTCCACCTGTTGCTATTACTGCGTACATTCCGTACACCTCCTTATATATTCAAAAAAATTGAACAATACTCGCCAACTTTGGTGCTGTCATTGCTGTTTATATTATGACAGACTTATAACCTCATTGTGCGGCACACTAAGATAGTGTAGTTTATTTGGAATAAAAAGTCAAGCATTTTTTAAACTATTTAAAGATATATTTGCAGAGAAGATTTATGGTATTTTCAAAAAGCTTTAAAATTTTAAAGTTTTAAAAAGAAATAAAGCACCGATTTGTTCCGGTGCTTTACAATAATGCTTATTCAGCAGAAAAGTCTGCTTCATAAATAACTGTTCCCTCTGCATCAATATATCTTACCTGTACAACAGGGTCTTTAACATCAATCATTTCTGAAAGAGATGCAGCAAGTGATGTAAACTGTGATGACTGCTCAGTCAATCCGCTTTCAAGAGCTTCTGCCATAGCTTCCTTGCTGTCGTCATCTACAGTAATTGATGTGTAGGTATATGTATATATCAGTTTGTTGTCCTTACCTGTTATATCCATTTTCATGCCTGAATCTTCCAATGACGACATAAGACTTTCGAGAGAAGACTGGAACTCCTCAGAGTTTACGTATTCCTCAATACTGTCGTACATATAAGTTTTATCATTTGAGCTATTATCTGACTTTGAGCTGTTGTTATTAGAGCTGTCATCATCTCCTCCGCATGCAGCAAGGGATAATACCATAGTAAGCATTGCCATGCAAGTTAATAATTTAATTATTTTTTTCATCTCATAACCTCCGATAGAATTTTTTGACGTTATTATTATATAGCTATGAAATATTTTTGTCAACTATAACTAATTATTTAAATTTATCTATTATTCAAAATATTCAAAATATATTATCCCTGACTTTCACCATATCTCTTGTCTTTTTTCTTGTAATTTCCATCAGGTTAAGCTTTGTAAAGTCAATTACATTTGTACTTATGCTGTCTTTGGCCGCGTATTCCTTCATTGCATCAAGAATTTTTTTTCTGTTTTCATTTTCTGTCATATCAATAAAGTCAACAATAATTATTCCTGATATATTTCTTAAGGAAAGCTGTCTGGCAATTTCTTCTGCCGCTTCAAGATTTATTTTTAAAAAGGTTTTTTCCCTATCCTTTCCCTTGTCACATTTTCCGGTATTAACATCTATAACCGTCATGGCTTCTGTATAGTCAATAACGATATACCCTCCTGATTTAAGCCATACACGACGGCTTGAAATCTGGTCAAATAAGCTTTCAAAGCTGTACAGCTTATATAATGGAAGCAGCTTATCATAATACAGGGTGACTGAACAGTTTAATCCAATATCCTTAATTTGATTATATATATCTTCTATGTCAGTTATGATTTGGTCTTTATCTGATATATAAAAGTCTTTGACAGATGTCATAAGAGGATTATCTGCCTCCTTAAGGATATAGTTTTTTGGTCTTGTTCCGGCTATGGATATAAGCTTTTCATATTCAGATGAAAGAGATGATATTTCATCAATAATGTTAGAAATATCCGTATTGCAGCTTTTTGTTCTTATAAGTATGCCGTATTCCCTGTTTTTATAAATATTATTAAGCAAAGAGGATATTTCCTCTTTAAAGGCTTCATCTTTAATTTTTTTTGAAAAAGATATCCCGCTGCCGCCGTGTGTTAAAACAGCGTACTTACCTGTAAGCTCAAATTCTGTTGTACATACAGGATCCTTTGTTTTTGAAGCTTCTTTCTTTATCTGTATAATTATTCTGTCTCCCTGGCATAATTTTCCTGTATTTTTTACATTTAAAAATACAGGACGCAGCTTACCTGAAAGCTGAAGATATGCTTTACTGCCGTTACTGTATTCTATAAAAGCACAGTTAATGTTTTTTACAATATCCTTTACATATCCAACATATATATTGCCTAAAATATTTTTTTCATCATTATAAAATATTTGTGCTTTTACTGCCTTATCATCATAAAAGACAGCGTATGCAGTTCCATTATTTACTTTTGATATAACTGCTTTTCTGTTCAAATTCCATATTCTCCATATTAATCATTAATTTGATTTGTACTTTAAAGTATGTCTTTTCCAAAGTCCATAAGAGGTATCAGATTATTGCAGGAATCATTACCGTACACCTCAAGCCTTGTATAAATAAAGGTAAAATCAGGAAGTGGTAATTCCATGTACCTGTAAAATGCGTCCATAACAAGCTCCGGCTTAATATTAACGGCACTTCCCGTTGAAAGTCTTATTTTTAGCGTATCACTTGTACCGCTGTAATTATATATATATGGCTTTATATTTAACCGGCTTACGCTCTTTTTTGTTTCTTTTATAACATTTACTTCAGGGGAATTATTAAAAAATTCAGTAAATTTTTCATAAAAATTAAATCCTTCAGGCTTGTAGCCGTCCCTAAATATAATTTCATAATCTGCCGCTGCTACGCTTGCCATGGCATTCCCTGCATTATCATCAAGAAGTTTGTAGCTTAATATTTCAATTCCAGGTACATTGGCATCATTAAGTCTTTTAATGGCTTCCTTTGATGAATATGTGGTGTTTACTTCAATATCCACGTATTCTCCCTCGCTTAACATACCAACACCTAAGGGCTGTGCAAAAGACATTTTCTGGTGAGGATTAAATCCTTCAGAGTATGATATATCAATACTGCTGCGTCTTATAAGCTTTTGGAAATATCTCATTATATCAAGGTGTCCAACAAACTTTAAAACGCCGCGTTTTGCAAATTTAATTCTTATTTTCAAAGCAGACACCTCCTCCAAATACAGCAGCCCCACAGCCCTGACACTTTATGCGGCAATTTGGCGTTACCTCTTCATTATGGGCTTTTTGCCATTCTTTCTTTAAAAAGCTTTTAGTAACTCCGACATTTATAAAATCCCATGGAAAAAGCTCATCTAAATCTCTTTCTCTTGTTGTATAAAAATCAAGATTAATACCTGCATCATCTATTGCCTTAAGCCATTTGCCATAGTCAAAGGAATCACCCCATGCATCATATATACAGCCATTTTGATATGCATTTAATACAACCTTTGCCACCTTTCTGTCCCCACGAGCCAAAAGTCCCTCTATAACAGATACATCTGCCTCATGCCAGTTATACTTCATGCTTTTTTTGTTAAGCATTTCCTTAAATTTGCCGTTAACAACCTTTGCTCTGTTTAAAAATTCTGTTTTTGTACACATGGCAGCCCACTGAAAAGGAGTAAATGGTTTCGGTATAAAAAATGATGAGCTTGCTGTTATTGATACCTTTCCGTTTCGCTTATCCTTTGGTATTTCATAATAGCATTCAGCTATTTTTTCAGACAATAAAGCTATGCCTTCCATATCTTCCCTTGTCTCTGTTGGGAGACCAAGCATAAAGTATAGCTTAACCTTATTCCAGCCTCCCTTAAATGCAAGACTGCAGCCGTTAAGTATACTTTCCTCTGTAAGCCCTTTGTTTATTACATTTCTAAGACGCTGGGAGCCTGCCTCAGGTGCAAAAGTAAGGCTGCTTTTTCTTATATCCTGAACCTTACTCATAACATCAAGGGAAAATGCATCAACTCTCAGCGATGGAAGTGATACATTTACGCCGTTCCCCTTCTCTTCTATTAAAAACATTAAAAGCTCATCTAATTTTGAGTAGTCGCTTGAGCTTAGGGAGCTTAAGGAGATTTCTTCATGGCCTGTGCTTTTAAGCATTTTCTTTGCCATACTTTTAAGATAATCAACATTACGTTCCCTGACAGGTCTGTAAATCATTCCTGCCTGACAAAACCTGCAGCCCCTTATACAGCCCCGTTGTATTTCAAGAACAACTCTGTCCTGGGTTGCCCTTATAAAAGGAACTAATGGTTTTTCAGGGTAAAATGTATTGCTTACATCCATAACTATTTCTTTTGTTATGTTTTTTGGTATATCATCATATATAGGCTCAAAGGAAGCAAGTGTTCCGTCAGTATTGTAGGATGGCTTGTAAAACATAGGAACGTAAAGCCCCGGAATCTTTGCTGCACTTCGTAAAAAATCTGTTCTTGAGCCGCCATTATCCCTGTTTTTTCTGTAGCATTCAATTAAGTCCTTATATACTGTTTCGCCTTCACCTATATAAAATATATCAAAAAAGTCAGCTATAGGTTCAGGATTATAAGTACACGGTCCTCCACCTATTACAATAGGATCTTCCATTGTTCGGTCCTGTGCAATAAGAGGTATATTGCTTAAATCAAGTATCTGCAATATATTTGTATAACACATTTCATATTGTATTGTAATTCCAAGAAAATCAAAATCCTTTACGGGAGATTGTGTTTCAAGTGCAAAAAGAGGGATTTTTTTATCCCTCATAATTTTATCTAAGTCATGCCACGGAGAATAGACTCTTTCGCAGTATACACCATCCATTTTATTAAACATATCATATAAAATCTGTATTCCAAGATGGGACATTCCTATCTCATATACATCGGGAAAGCACATACAAAACCGTACATCAACCTCACTTAAATTTTTTCTAATCATATTCACTTCATTACCGATATATCTTGCAGGTTTGTCTATCTGCAATAAGATTTCATCGGAAAGTGCCAGCTTATTCATTAATATTCTCCTTCCGCTTTGATTAATACCCCTTATATATAATAACAGGAATATCGTTTGGTATTTCTCTGTATATTACGGCGGCATTTTCATTTGGAATATATATTGAGCCATAGCTTCCATTGTACAAATATGTTGTTCCGCCAAAATCATTTCTCCAGTCACAGCCTACAATGCCGATATTTGTGTCGGCATCATTGCCGTAGAAAACCATCCAATATGGCACGGTTCTGTTAAAATAAGCTCTGTTAAATGTATAGTTTGTAAACATAAATCTCATTCTGTATATACCTGTAGGTGTGGGATTACTGTTAGAGCCGCTTATAATATCACATTCTGTTATAAGAGAGCCTTCCTTATAACAAAAAAGGTGCTGTGTCATTAAATTAATTTCAATATATGTATCACCTAAATCATTGTCACCGTGAGATGCAGCAGTTTGCAGATAATTAAGCTCTCTCTCTACATCTGTACCGCCCTTTATATCATTTATAATAGCTTCTGCTTCCGTACCTTCAGATATCCACCAGCCGTAATCACCACCGGATATATTTATCTCATTGCCATAGGAATTTGTAAATACTCTTGACTGTCCCATGGTTTCAATATCCTTTGAAATATTGCCGACAAAGGCTTCTATTGCCTCAGTATCAAAAACAATATTACAATCTGAATCAACACTGAGCCAGCCGCTTATTATGCTTTCATCAATAACAACAGGGTCAAGCTCTCCGTTAAAGGTAAGAGTAATGGTAACTCCCACGTATTTGTTAAGAGTATTTACAAGCATTGTATATTTTTCATCACTGTCATTACTGTTAACAAGATAAAGCCCTTCCTTTTCAATATTAACCTCACTTTCCATATTAGAAACAGCTTCTGTAATTACAGCTTTAAGCTTCTGTGTATCAACTCTTGTTCCGGGATTTAAAGTTCCAACAGTATAGGTTCCATCGCTGTATGTAATCTCAGGAGGGGAGGCATCAGTCATTTTTTCTTCATCAAGACAGGCAAGGGTATTAAATCTGCTGTTTAATGCCGACTCATCATATGTCACAGTAGTTTCTACAGTATGGCTGCCGCCCTTGCTAAAAAGCCATCCATAGCTGTTTTGTTCCTTTAACAGCTTTTCAATATCGCCGTCAATAGTCATCTGAAGCTTGATATCCTCGGCAGTTACATGCTCTATTGTATTATTTCTCTCAACAATCTGAAGATAATATGTTCTTATATTATCCTCCAATATTTCCTTAACAGCCTCTGCCGATTTAAAGGAACAGTCTATGCCGTTTATTGTTGTTCCCTTAAGGAAAAAGTATTGAAAATAAACTGATACAGACAGATATATAACTGCAATTACTATAATTGTAATTATGGAGGACAGTATAATAATTCTTTTTTTACTCTTTTTATCCTTTTTATTAGTATTATCCTTTAATATATCAGTATCCATTTAATCTCCTAATTTGTTTTTATAATTTCATTAAAGAAACACGCTCTTTTCCCGGTATGGCATGCGGCACCAATCTGTTCAACCTTTGCCAGTATGGTATCCTTGTCGCAGTCTGCATAAAGCTCCTTAAAATATTGGAAGTGACCTGACGTAAGGCCTTTTTCCCACAGCTCCTTTCTGCTTCTGCTGTAGTAAGTCATTCTGCCTGTTTTAATTGTATGGTTAAATGCCTCTTCATTCATGTAGGCAAGCATTAACACTTCATTATTTACACAGTCCTGAACAATAACAGGAACAAGCCCGTCACTGTTTTTCTTTAACATATCAAATGTAAGCATTGGCTTTAAATTGTCCATATGTTCCTCCGTTTCGTATATTAAAGGGTTCCCTTAGTTGACAGCACAGAACTTATTCTGTCATCTGTCATGACTGCCATATCAAGAGCCTTTGCAAAGCTTTTAAAGGCACACTCTATAATGTGGTGGTCATTTTCACCTGAAAACATTTTAAAGTGAAGATTCATGGCTGCAGAATATGACACTGCATAGAAAAATTCCCTGCACATAGCTGTTTCAAAATAACCGCAGGAAGGAGTACTGAACCTTAAATCATAAGAAAAATAAGGTCTGCCTGATAAATCAAGAGCACACATTATAAGTGCATCGTCCATTGGAAGTATTGCGGAGCCGTAACGCTTAATTGATTTTTTATCCCCTGCAGCATCCTTTATCGCCTGTACAAGGACAATTCCCACATCTTCAATAAGGTGGTGGCAGTCACCGTATAAATCCCCCTTTGCCTTTACTGCCAAATCAAA
>CALWSG010000002.1 GCA_944384155.1 uncultured Lachnospiraceae bacterium
TTGAATCAGATGAAAGATGATTATAAAACATCCACAATCTATCAGACAAGAATTGCTTTGTATTGTATGTTTGCCGATGCTGTTGAGAATGATGTAATACTAAAAAATCCGGTAACAAAAGCTGTGAAATATAACATAGGAAAAGAACCTAAGAAAGTTAGAGCATTATCCATTGAAGAACAAAAAAAGTTCCTTGAAGTTGCAAAGAATAGTAGCAATTATAATCAGTTTGCATTACTCTTACAGACTGGGCTTCGTACGGGCGAGTTAATCGCCCTGAAATGGGAAGATATTGATATGGCAAATCGAGTAATACATATACGAAGGAGTATGGAGTACAGATATTCTGTCGGTGAATGGCGAATTGGAGAGCCGAAAAGCAAGTCGGGTTATCGAGATGTACCTTTAACAGAAGAAGCGATTACTATTCTAAATAATCAGAAAGAAAAGTTAAAGCAAATCAAAGTAATCAATATGCAGTTTAAAGATTTTGTTTTCCTTTGCAGAAAAGGAGAACCAACAAAAAATTCTGCTTATGATACAAGCTTATTTAAGTTATGTGATAAAGCCGGAATTGACAGATTTTCAATGCATGTTTTACGACATACCTTTGCTACCAGATGTATAGAGGGCGGCATGCGACCAAAGACTTTGCAAATAATTTTAGGACATTCAAATGTAGGCATCACAATGAATCTTTATGTCCATGTGACAGAGGAAGAAAAGGTAAAAGAGCTTGAGAAAATCGAGAAAGCCTTATTGATTGTGTAGCAAATTGTGTAGTAGAAAAATAATAGAAAGGCAAAAATGCCGGAAATAAGGGCATTTTCGGATAGGTAAAGATAAAAATGAAATTAGGAATAGTAGGACTGCCAAACGTGGGCAAAAGTACGCTTTTTAATTCACTTACAAAGGCAGGGGCAGAGTCGGCAAATTACCCATTTTGTACCATTGACCCAAATGTAGGTATTGTTGCGGTTCCGGATGAGAGGCTTAATAAGCTGGCAGCACTTTACGATTCAGAAAAGATTACACCTGCCGTTATAGAGTTTGTAGATATTGCAGGACTTGTAAAGGGAGCATCAAAGGGCGAGGGTCTTGGAAATCAGTTTCTTGCCAATATTCGTGAGGTTGATGCGATAGTGCATGTGGTAAGGTGCTTTGAGGATACAAATATTATTCATGTAGATGGGAATATTAACCCGGTCAGGGATATAGAAACCATTAACTTTGAGCTTATTTTTTCAGATATAGAAATTCTTGACAGAAGGCTGTCAAAGGTAGTAAGAGGTGCCAGAAATGATAAGGCATTGGCAAAGGAGCAGGAGCTTTTGGAGAGAATAAAAGAACACCTTGAGGAGGGTAAGCTTGCAAAGAGCTTTGAGGTCAATGATGATGAAGAACTTGAGCTTTTAAAATCCTATAATCTTTTGACTTATAAGCCTGTTATATTTGCTGCAAATGTAAAGGAAGATGATTTGCCGGATGATGGAGCTTCAAATGAAAATGTGTCTAAAGTAAGGGAGTATGCCGCAAAGGAAGGCTTTGAGGTATTTGTTGTGTGTGCTCAGATAGAGCAGGAAATATCAGAGCTTGATGATGACGAGAAGGCTATGTTTTTAGAGGATTTGGGAATAAAGGAATCAGGACTTGACAAGCTTATAAAAGCAAGCTACAGTCTCCTTGGACTTATAAGCTATTTAACGGCAGGAAAGCAGGAAACAAGGGCATGGACAATTACAAAGGGAACCAAGGCTCCCGGGGCAGCCGGAAAAATCCATTCTGATTTTGAGAGAGGTTTTATAAAGGCAGAGGTGGTAAATTATCAGGATTTATTAGACTGCGGTTCATATACGGCGGCAAAGGAAAAGGGACTTGTGGGTATGGAAGGCAAGGACTATGTTGTAAAAGACGGAGATGTAATACTCTTTAGATTTAATGTATAAAAGGTGCATGGATAAGTATGTTAGGAGCAGCAATAAGTTTCCCAAACCTTGGGATAGAGATAGAAAAACTGAATAATACATTTACTGTATTCGGAATAGAGATTGCATATTACGGTCTTATAATAGGAATAGGAGTGCTGCTTGGAGCGGCACTTGCATTCAGGGAGGCAAAAAAAACAGGTCAAAATGTAGAGGATTATATTGATTTGGCACTTTATGGAGTGGTTTTTGCTATTATAGGTGCAAGGATTTATTATGTAATATTTGAGTGGGATTATTACAGCGGTCACCCGGAAAAAATCATCCGAATAGACGAGGGAGGACTTGCCATATACGGCGGCATTATAGCGGCAGTGCTTACATGTATAGTTCTTGCAAAAATAAAGAAGCTGTCCTTTTGGCAGATGGCAGATACCGGCTGTCTTGGTCTTATTACAGGACAGATAATAGGACGATGGGGCAACTTTTTTAACAGAGAAGCATTTGGAGGAGACAGCGATGGTCTCTTTGCCATGAGAATAGATACATGGGATACTGACGTTGCAGTGACAGTTCCCAAAAGCGTTCATTACATTGATGATGCCGGCAGGTATATACAGGTGCAGCCCACATTCCTTTATGAATCCTGCTGGAACCTTATGGTTCTTATACTGATATTGATTTTTAAGAAGCATAAAAAGTATAACGGAGAAGTATTTTTGTGGTATATTTTTGGCTATGGTGCAGGAAGAAGCATTATAGAAGGCTTTAGAACAGACCAGCTATTAATACCGGGCACGGAAATCGCCGTATCACAGGCACTTTCAATAGTACTTGTAATTTTGGTGGGTATACTTTTAATATATAACAGAGTAAAACTGTCAAAGGGAAAAAATGTAAGACTTCCTGATACCGTAAAGAAAATGTAAATTAACAAAATTGCATATTTAGTGTTCAAAAATAATGGAACCACAAGATGTTGATTTTCCAATATCTGGTGGTTCTTTTTTTGATAAAAAAATAGAAAAAAGCTTGATTTTATTATGTGAATGATATAAAATTACAACCATGAAGTGGTGAAAAGTGGTTGACAATGGTTGATTAGTGGATTAAAGTGGTGGATACCTTGCCAATCATTATTAGTTTAGCAAAGAAGGTGAAGTCAATGTTCATGGGTGAATACAATCACTCCATAGACCCTAAGGGGCGGTTAATCGTTCCTGCAAAATTTAGAGAGTCATTAGGCGATGTGTTTGTAGTTACTCAGGGACTTGACGGCTGTTTATTTGTTTATCCCGATGAAGAATGGCAGGCTTTTGAAGAGAAACTTAAGACACTTCCCATGGCAAATAAGGATGCTCGTAAGTTTGTGCGTTTTTTCCTTGCAGGAGCAGCACAGGTAGAATTAGATAAGCAGGGAAGAATTTTGCTTCCTGCTAATCTTAGAAGTTTTGCAGGACTGGAAAAGGAATGTGCCCTTGTGGGAGTGGGCAGCAGAGTGGAAATATGGGATAAGGACAGATGGGAGGCAACTACGTCTTATGATGATATGGACGAGATAGCTGACCATATGCTTGAGCTTGGACTAAGCATATAGGTAAAATTGCCTAAGGTTAAAAAATACGTTTTAGATATGATTTGAGAAAGGACACATATTATGGAATTTAAACATAAATCGGTTTTACTTACCGAAGCTATAGAAAGTTTAAATATAAAGCCTGACGGCATATATGTGGATGGAACCTTAGGCGGAGGCGGTCATGCATATCAGGTTTGTAAAAGATTATCTGAGAAGGGGAGATTTATCGGAATAGACCAGGATGATGATGCGTTAGCGGCGGCCGGGGAGAGACTAAAGGTATTTGAAGGAAAAGTAAATATTAATAGGGTAAAAAGTAACTATTGCAATATTAAAGAGGTGCTTGAGGAGCTTGAAGTTTACAGGGTAGACGGAATACTCCTTGACATAGGAGTTTCGTCATATCAGATAGATACTGCTGACAGAGGCTTCTCCTATAAGGAGGGGAATGCACCTCTTGATATGAGAATGGATAAGACAAGCTCATTTTCCGCAATGAATGTTGTTAATGAGTACAGCGAAATGGAATTATTCCGTATTATAAGAGATTACGGAGAGGAAAAGTTTGCAAAAAACATAGCCAGACATATAGTGGCAGCAAGACAAAAAAATAAAATCAAAACAACAGGAGAGCTTACGGAAATCATAAAAGCATCAATACCTGCAAAAATAAGAATGGCAGGAGGACATCCGGCAAAGAAAACCTTTCAGGCTATAAGAATAGAGGTGAATAAAGAGCTGGAGGTTTTGGAAAATTCCATAGATACAATGATAGATTTGCTGAATGACAGAGGCAGGCTTTCCATAATTACTTTTCATTCCCTAGAGGACAGAATAGTAAAAAATAAATTTAGAAAAAATAAAAATCCATGTACATGCCCTAAAAATTTTCCGGTGTGTGTATGCGGAAACAAGTCAAAGGGAAAAGTAATAACAAGAAAGCCTATAGTGCCCGGAGAAGATGAAGTTGAAGAAAATAAGAGGGCCAAAAGTTCGAAGCTTAGAGTGTTTGAACGTATATATAATCAGTAAGCCTTGAAATAAATTAAAGGCGCAGGAAAAGAGGAGAAGTTATGAGCAGAAAGGTAAGATATATTACAGAAGGAAATACGGTTAAAAAAATATATGAATTTCCTGAACAGCAAAGGATAGAAAAAGAAAAAATAAGGAGCAATCCTCATAGAAGAACATACAGAAATAATGAAACAGCTCCGAGAATGAGCCTTAAGATGACTCTTATACTTGCCGCTTCTGTTCTTATAAGTGTGACAAGCTGTATTAATTATCTTAATACACAGTCTGAGATAACAGAGATTAAATCAAATATTTCTTCTCTTGAAAAATCAATAGAAACACTGGCAACAAGAAATGATTCTATTGAATATGAGCTTGACAGCATTGATGTTGAATACATTATGAAGGTTGCAACAGAGGAGCTTGGAATGGTTATGGTTCAGGAAAATCAGATAGTAACATATGACAGCACAAGAAATGAGTATATGGAGCAGTATTCAGATGTGCCTGAGAAGTAACCGGAGATATAGAGGCAGGGCATTAGTATATGAGCAGAGATTTAAGCAGTAAAAAACAAAATAACAATACTCCTATATTTGGCAGAAAAATGCAAATGAAAATAGGAGTATTATTTGTTGGAATTATTCTGATATTGTTTGCATTATGCATAAAAATTTTATATATAAACAGCACAAAGGGACAGGACTACACTGTAAAGGTGTTATCCCAGCAGAATTATTCCAGCACGGTAATACCCTTTAAGAGAGGCGATATTCTTGACAGAAACGGGGGCACATTAGCTACAAGCGTTAAGGTGTATAATCTGATTTTAGACCCAAAAGTAATGTTAAGCGATAAAAAATATCTTGATCCTACAATAGAGGCACTTACAGGCTGCTTTGGATATGATGAAAATGAGCTTAGAACATTAATATCAGAAAATAGTTCAAAAAGCTATTTAGTATATGAAAAAAAGCTGTCCTATGATGACATAGAAAGCTTTGTTAATATTATGAATGATACTGAAAATAACCCAAATATAAAAGGGGTATGGTTTGAGACAGAGTATGAGAGAAAATATCCTTACTCATCACTTGCCTGTCATGTTCTTGGCTTTACGTCATCAGGAAATGTAGGAACATGGGGAATAGAGGAATACTATGACTCTTATCTTGACGGCGTAGACGGAAGGGAATACGGATATGTCAATAATGACAATATAATGGAGAAGATTACCAAGGCGTCAAAAGACGGAAATAACGTGGTGTCAACCATAGATTTAAACCTTCAGACTATAGTTGAAAAGTATATTGCACAGTGGAAAACAGAGTATAATCCTGAAAATATAGGCGTTATTCTTATGAATCCTCAGAACGGTGAAATATATGCCATGGCATCCGACGTGACATATGACCTTAATAACCCAAGAGATATATCTGCATATTATACGGCTGAGGAAATTGCCGCCATGAATGATGAACAGACATTAGAGGCAATGAATCAAATGTGGAGAAACTACTGCCTAAGCGATTCCTTTGAGCCAGGCTCAACCTTTAAGCCATTTACGGTAGCGGCAGCATTGGAGGAGGGCATAATAAAGGAGGATCAGACATTTGTATGCGACGGTTCTGAGTCAGTGGGAGGCTGGACAATAGGCTGTCACAAAAGAACAGGTCACGGAACAATCAATGTAAGGCAGGCTGTGGCATATTCATGTAATGATGCACTTATGCAGATAGGAAGTGCAATGGGAGTAAACTTATTTGCCAATTATCAGTCAAGATTTAATTTTGGGCAGAAAACAGGTATTGATTTACCGGGAGAGGCAAGCTGTGCAGGTCTTTTGTATACCGCAGATAATATGAAGCCTGTGGATTTGGCAGTGTGTTCCTTTGGACAAAGTTTTAATGTTACAATGGTTCAGCTTGCGGCGGGTTTTTGCTCTCTTATTAACGGAGGATATTATTATCAGCCTCATGTGGTAAAGGAGATAGTAAATACACAGGGAGGCATAATAGAGGAAGTTGGAAGCGAGCCCGTAAAGCAGACGGTTACACAAAGTACATCTGATATAGTTAAGGATGGAATGGTAGAGTGCGTTGAGTCAGGAACAGGAAAAAAAGCTGCAATACAGGGATATATAATAGGAGGAAAGACGGGAACTGCGCAAAAGCTTCCGAGAGAGGAAGAAAAATATATTCTTTCCTTTATTGGCTTTGCAGGATATGAAAACCCTGAGCTTGTGTGCTATGTGGTAGTTGATAATGCAGCTACGGACAATCAGGCATCATATATTACAACTACTTTATTTAACAGTATTATGTCTGAGGCACTGCCTTACCTTAATATATTCCCTGATGCACAGACAGACGGCAATGACGCTGCATCAAATCCTGACGGAACGGAAAACAATAATAATGTTACGGATAATCCGGCAGGAGATGAAAATGGAGAACAGGCAATGACAAATATTCCTACAGATTTGAATGATGCTGCAGGGCAGGAGGCAAACTAAGTAAAATAAAAAGGTATAACCTCATGAAAGTAATAATACATATTATTAACTACTTCCATGAGGTTAAATTTTGTTTTGAATAAAAGTCTTGTTTACAATAGGAAAAAACTGTTTATATTTATAGTGGCAATACTTTTAATGGTAGTGATTCTTATAGGAAGACTGGGATATATTATGATATTTCAGTCTGAGCATTACAGTGAGCTTGCCACACAGCTTCATGAAAGAGAAAGACAGATAAAGGCGGCAAGAGGAAAAATACTTGATGCCAATGGAACAGTAATAGCATCAAATAAGACTGTCTGCACAGTGTCTGTTATTTATAATCAGGTATCAGATCCGGAGAAGGTGATAAAGGTACTGTCTGAGGAGCTTGAATTAAGTGAGGAGACAGTGAGAAAAAAGGTGGAAAAAATCAGCTCAAGAGAAAAAATAAAATCAAATGTGCCAAAGGCAATAGGGGACAAAATAAGGGAATATGACTTAAATGGCGTAAAGGTGGATGAGGATTATAAAAGATATTATCCTTACGGAAGCCTTGCATCAAAGGTTTTAGGCTTTACGGGAAGTGACAATCAGGGAATAATAGGTCTTGAGGTGAAGTATGAGGAATATTTAAAGGGCACAGATGGTGAAATACTTACAGTGACAGACGCAAGGGGGGTAGAGATTGACTACGTGGTGGAAAACAGGGTTGAGGCAATTCCAGGCAACAATCTTATGCTGTCCTTAGACGTAAATATTCAAAAATATGCTGAGCAGGCAGCTTACAGAGTGTTGGAGGAAAAGCAGGCAAATTATGTATCAATTATTGCCATGAATCCAAAAAACGGTGAGATATACTGTATGGTAAATGCACCTGAGTTTGACTTAAATGATCCGTATACATTGAATTACACTGTTGACGGAGATGTGACTGACAAGGAATATCAGGATTTACTAAATAAAATGTGGAGAAACCAGTCAATAAACGATACTTATGAGCCGGGTTCAACCTTTAAGATAGTTACGGCTACAGCAGGACTGGAGGAGGGTGTGGTAACACCGGAAAGCACATTTAGCTGTCCGGGATTTAGAATAGTGGAGGACAGAAGAATAAAGTGCCATAAAGTAATCGGGCACGGCACGGAAACATTTGTAGAGGGAACAATGAATTCATGTAATCCTGTATTTATGGATGTAGGACTCAGGGTAGGGGCAGAGAGATATTTTGCCAATATGGAAAAGCTGGGACTGATGGAAAAAACAGGTGTAGACCTTCCCGGAGAGGCAGGGACAATTATACACAAGCTGGAGAATGTTGGTCTTGTGGAGCTTGCAACAATGTCATTCGGACAGTCCTTTCAGATTACACCCCTTCAGCTTTTAAGGGCAGTAAGTGCTGTTATAAACGGAGGCAATCTTGTGACGCCTCATTTTGCCGTTGGTGTTACAGACACGGAGGGAAACGTAATAAAAACATTTGAATATCCTGTGACAGAGGGAGTTATATCAAAGGAAACATCGGAAACCATGAAATATATTCTTAATATGGTGGTAAAGGAAGGCTCCGGAAAAAATGGTCAGGTAGAGGGCTATGAGATAGGAGGTAAGACAGCAACATCAGAGAAGCTTCCCAGGGGAAACGGCAAATATATATCCTCATATATAGGCTTTGCACCGGCATATGATCCTGAAATTATAGCAATATGCATAATTGATGAGCCTGTAGGAATATATTATGGAGGAACGGTGGCAGCACCTGTCATAAGTGAATTGTATGCCAACATACTTCCGTATCTGGGAATTGAGAAAGCAGATACTGCCGAAAATGCAGAGGAGGAAAGTAATTGATTTTGGTATATTATTTTCATTAAGTAATTGATAAAAAGTAAAAAAAATATTATACTATGGGAGTAATAAAATGAGTAAAGAGGTTGTTGCAGTAATAATTATGTCATTTGCCACAAGCGTTATATTATGTCCTGTGATTATTCCTTTTTTGCAGAGACTAAAGCTTGGACAGTATATAAGGGAGGAAGGTCCGAAGCGTCATTTAAAAAAGACGGGAACTCCAACCATGGGAGGTCTTATAATACTGGCAGCCATAGTTATAACGTCCATGGCATTTATTAAAGATAATAAAGAGATAACACCTGTTTTATTCATGACACTGGGATATGGTCTTATTGGGTTTCTTGATGATTATATTAAGATTGTAATGAAAAGAAATCTTGGACTGAAAAGCTGGCAGAAGATGACGCTGCAGGTATTATTTGCAGCGGTTTTTGCATACTATCTGACACATTATACCGATATTGGCACAAGTGTAATTATACCATTTACAGATGGCATGACGTTGGAGCTGGGAGAGCTTTATATGCCATTTATTTTTATTGTAATAATAGGAACCGTAAACGGAACTAATTTTACTGACGGTCTTGACGGACTGGCATCAGGCGTTACGGTTATTATTGCCGTATTTTTTACTGTTATGTCAATATCACTAAACAGCGGTATGGAGGTGATATCCTGTGCAGTGGTGGGCAGCCTTTTGGGATTTCTTTTATTTAATGTATATCCGGCTAAGGTGTTTATGGGTGATACAGGCTCGTTGGCATTGGGAGGTTTTGTGGCATCAATAGCCATAATGCTGAAAATGCCATTATTTATACTGATAGTAGGCTTTGTGTATTTTGCGGAGGTGCTTTCCGTTATTATACAGGTGGCATATTTTAAAATATCAGGAGGAAAGAGAATATTTAAGATGGCACCCATACACCATCATTTTGAGCTGTGCGGCTGGTCAGAAACAAGAATAGTTGCAGCATTTTCGATTCTCACTGCAATACTGTGTCTTATAGCCATGGAGGCCGTGTGACATAAATGAAAGGAAAATAAAAACAATGGATAATAAAGAATTTCTTAAAAATAAATATCTTGTGGCAGGAGCAGGAATAAGCGGTATAGGAGCCTTAAAGCTGTTAGCAGATAAAGGTGCAGAGGTTATTTTGTATGATGGAAATGATAAAATAAAAAAAGAGGACTTAAGGGAAAAATTATCAGCCTCAGGAATAAAAAATACTGAAGAAATAAAAATAGTGACAGGAGAGCTGCCGGATAATATTGCAGAGTATATAGACATATGTATTATAAGTCCCGGAATATCTCTTGAGGTGCCATTTGTAACAAAGCTTAAAAAGCTTAATAAAATAATATGGGGAGAGATAGAGCTTGCATACAGATGTGCCAAAGGAAGTCTTATAGGAATAACGGGAACTAACGGAAAAACTACAACAACAGCACTGACGGGAGCTATAATGGACAGATATTATGACAGTACATTTGTAGTTGGAAATATAGGAACACCATATACCCTTATGGCAGAAAAGACGAAGGACAATTCTGTAACCGTTGCGGAAATAAGCAGCTTTCAGCTGGAAACCATAGATGAATTTCACCCAAGGGTATCGGCAGTATTAAATATTACACCTGACCATCTTAACAGGCATCATACTATGGAGTGCTACGGAAAGGTAAAAATCAGCATATGCAGGAATCAGACGCCTGATGAGGTATGTGTTCTTAACTATGATGATGATATGCTTAGGGAATATGCGAAAAGCATAAAGTGTAAGGCAGTATTTTTCAGCAGCAGGGAGATTCTTTATGACGGCATTTATTGCGATGGTGCAGGAGATATATATAAATCATATAAGGGTAAAGCAAAGAAGCTTATGAATATGAGTGAAATGAAGCTTGTGGGCAGACATAACGGGGAAAATGTAATGGCAGCAATAGGAATATCTGAGGCTATGGGAGTGCCTGAGGATACATATATTGATGTAATTAAAAATTTTGATGCAATAGAGCATAGAATAGAATATGTTGATACAATAGACGGTGTAATATATTATAATGATTCAAAGGGAACAAATACAGATGCTTCTAAGAAAGCACTTGAGGCTATGGACAGAAAAACTGTTCTTATTGCAGGAGGCTATGATAAAGGCTCTGAGTATGATGACTGGGTAGAAGCATTTGGAGATAAAATAAAATGTTTGGTGCTTCTTGGAAAAACTAAGGAAAAAATTGCACAGACAGCCATAAAACACGGATTTACCAATATTATAATGACAGAATCCCTTAAGGAGGCGGTAATTGTCTCTGCACAAAATGCAAAGGAGGGTGAAACCGTACTATTATCACCGGCGTGTGCAAGCTGGGATATGTTTAAGAGCTACGAGGAGAGAGGAAGGCTGTTTAAGGAGTATGTAAAGTCACTTAAGGCTTAAGGAAAGGAGTACGTTTTATGAGGCAGCAGCGTCGTGGCAAAAGAAAAATAGTAGGAACCAAGGTCAGTATGGATTACAGTCTTTTGTTTATAATTATTTTCCTGCTGTGCTTTGGATTGGTAATGCTTTACAGTACCAGTTCTTATAATGCATTAATAAAATACGGTAAAGCAACATATTATTTAGAGAAACAGATTTTAGCCACCGGTATCGGCTTTGTGGGCATGATGCTTATAGCAAAGATGGATTATCACCGGTTTGTGCCTTTAGCGGCAGTTGCCTACATAGGCTCCGTAATATGTCTTATCCTTGTAAAATCACCTATAGGAATCGAGGCAAACGGTGCCACAAGATGGATAGGAATAGGACCTTTAAGCTTTCAGCCGGCAGAGGCAGCAAAGCTTGGTCTAATAATGCTGATGGCAGTGGTTATAACGAATAACAGAAAAAGAGTGGGAGAGCTTAAGGTAACACTGGGGATTGGGGCGTTGGCAGTACCGCTGGTGGGACTTATACTGATTCTTACAAAAAATATGAGCTCAGCGCTTATAGTGGCGGGAATAGCTGTGGTAATGCTTTTTGTTGCAAGTCCCAAGTATTCCCACTATGTGTGCATAGCGGCGGCAGGAGCTGCAGCAGTAGTCCTTGTGCTTTTATTCGGTTCAGGCTTTAGATTTGAGAGAATACAGGCATGGCTTAATCCTGAAATGTATGCAGACGGAACTGCATATCAGACACTTCAGTCATTGTATGCCATAGGCTCAGGAGGACTTGTGGGCAAAGGACTTGGTCAGAGCGTCCAAAAGCTTGGATATGTGCCGGAGGCTCAAAATGATATGATTTTTTCCATTATATGTGAGGAGCTGGGATTGTTTGGCGGAGTGGCAGTAATTCTTTTATTTGCCTTTATGATATGGAGATTTATGATTATAGCCAACAATGCAAAGGATTTATTTGGCTCAATGCTTGTGGTGGGTGTATTGGCACACATAGCCATACAGGTAATATTAAATGTTGCGGTGGTAACAAACACATTTCCAAACACAGGTATTACGCTTCCGTTTATAAGCTATGGCGGTACTTCCATAGTATTTCTTATGGCAGAGATGGGGCTTGTGCTGTCTGTGTCTAAATACGAAAGAACTGAGATTAGTGACAGAGTAAGAAAATAAATATTGTTGCCTTATGGCAGAATGGGGGAAAAATGGAGCATATCCTAATAAACGGAAAAATTCCGCTTAAGGGCCATATAAAGGTTCAGGGAGGAAAAAATGCAGTACTTCCAATACTTGCGGCATCCATTTTAACCAAGGAAAAAGTCAGAATAAATAATTGTCCGGACATTGATGATGTAAGACATACAATAAAGCTTTTAGAAATGCTTGGATGTAAGGTATTCTTTATTAACGGCACAGTAGACATATACCCGGAAAAGGTAGAGGATACAAGAGTATCGGGAGAGCATACAGACAAGACAAGATCAAGTATAGTGTTTCTCGGGGCTATGATAGGAAGGCTTAAAAAAACTGTTATAACAAAGCCGGGAGGCTGTAAAATAGGGGAGAGACCTTTAGACATACATATAAGCAGCATAAGAAAGCTTAATGTCACAATATTTGAAAAGTATGGTGATATAATAGCTTATACAGATAAGATTAAGGGAGCAGATATAAAGCTGACATTTCCAAGTGTAGGGGCAACGGAAAATATTATTCTTACTGCTGTATTGGCAGAGGGAATAACCACAATAAAAAATCCTGCAAGAGAGCCTGAAATACTGGAGCTGGCAGATTTTATAAACAGCATGGGAGGAAAAATTAAAGGTGCAGGAACAGATACAATAATAATAGAAGGGGTAAAAGAACTGAGAGGGACTGAGTACAGTGTGGGAGGAGACAGAATAGTGGCTGCAACATATATGGGTGCTGTAGCCGTGGCAGGAGGAAAAGTGACTCTTTCAGGCATTAGGACTAAGGATATGAAATGTATTACAGATACATTTAGAAAAACGGGAATGAAAGTTAAGGTAACGGAACATTCCATTATTTGCAGGAGAAAAATTAAGAAATTCAGGCTTAAAAATGTAAATTACATAGAAACAGAGCCTTATCCCGGATTTCCAACAGATGTTCAGCCTGTTATGGGGGCTGTAATGTCATACGGAATGGGGATAAGTAAGATAAAAGAAAATATTTTTGAAAATAGATTTATGTATGTAAATGAGCTTATGAAAATGGGAGCAGATATAGTATTAAAGAAAGAGAATGCTGCACTTATATATGGAAAAGAAAAGCTGTACGGCACAAAAGTAAAGGCGATGGACTTAAGGGGCGGTGCAGCGCTTATTGTGGCAGCCTTGGGAGCAGAGGGAGAAACCTGTATAGAGGATATACATTACATAAAGAGAGGCTACGAAAATATTGTAAGAGATTTACAGCTTTTAGGTGCAGACATAAGAGAGGAAATAACAGGTGAAGACGAGAAAGAAGACGGCAGGTAGGAAGAAGCATATTTTACTTGTAATATTAGTATTGTTACTTCTTATCAGCGGATTTTTAGCAACACTTAAAATAAAAAATGTGACCTACGAAGGGAATGTAAGACTTTCTGACGAGGAGCTTACAAAAAATATATTTGGGGATAGCTTTCAGTTAAACCCATTAGTGTTTTTTGTTAAATCCATGTTTGAGGAAAAGGTCCAAATTCCCTTTGTGGAGGATTATGATATAGAGATGGAATCACTTACATCCGTAAAAATTACGGTTTATGAGAAAAGCATTGTGGGATATATTTCATATATGAGCACATATATGTATTTTGATAAGGACGGCATAGTGGTGGAAAATTCCTCCCTTGAATATGATGATATACCTGAAATAACAGGTGTACAGTTTGACAATATTATTCTTTATGAAAAGATACCTGTTGATAATGAAAGTATTTTTGATTTAATACTTAATATAACCCAGTTGGTGGACAAGTATGATATAGCAGTAAAAAAAATAAATATATCTAAGGACATGGAGGTTACCCTCTATATAGGAAGCTTTAAGGTAGCACTTGGAAGCGGTGGAAGCTATGGAGAAAAGATAGCAGCACTTTCTGATATACTGCCCAAAATGGAAGATATACCGGGACAGCTTGATATGAGGGAGTATGATGCGGGCGGTTCCTATGTGTTTAAAAAGGAGTAAAAGAAATTTACATAATTTACCATATAGGCCATAAAAAACTATAAAAAAATTAAATTTGTAGTTGATTATTTTAGAAAATAAAGATATTATATTATAAGGTGTTTTTATAATTGTATATAGGAAGTTATTTCTGGATTATAAGACATAATAGAAAAAAGACAGTAGTACATAGTGAAGGAGGATAATACCTTGCTTGAAATTAAAACAAATGAGGCAGAAACAGCAGCAAGAATCATAGTAGTAGGAGTAGGTGGTGCTGGAAATAATGCCGTTAACAGAATGATAGATGAAAATATAGGCGGAGTTGAATTTATCGGTATTAATACGGACAAGCAGGCTTTAAAGCTCTGCAAGGCACCTACGGCACTTCAGATAGGAGAAAAGCTTACAAAGGGGCTTGGTGCAGGAGCACAGCCTGAAATTGGAGAGAAAGCGGCAGAGGAAAGCGAAGAGGAGTTGAGAGAAGCACTTAAGGGTGCAGATATGGTATTTGTAACCTGCGGCATGGGAGGAGGAACAGGCACCGGAGCGGCTCCTGTTGTTGCAAGGCTTGCCAAGGAGCAGGGAATACTTACAGTAGGAGTTGTAACAAAACCTTTTAAGTTTGAGGCAAAAACACGTATGAGCAATGCGTTAGGAGGTATAGAAAGACTGAAGGAGAATGTGGATACTCTTATTGTTATACCTAATGATAAACTTTTAGAGATAGTTGACAGAAGGACAACCATGCCGGATGCACTTAAAAAGGCAGATGAGGTATTACAGCAGGCAGTTCAGGGAATAACAGACCTTATTAATGTACCTGCTCTTATTAATCTTGATTTTGCAGATGTACAGACTGTAATGAAGGATAAGGGAATAGCACATATAGGTATTGGTACTGCAAAGGGAGATGACAAGGCAAACGAGGCGGTTCAGTACGCTGTTACAAGTCCGCTTCTTGAGACAACCATTCAGGGAGCGTCACATGTTATTATTAATATTTCAGGTGATATAGGGCTTATGGAGGCAAACGAGGCTGCAAGCTATGTTCAGGATCTTGCAGGAGATACTGCAAATATTATATTTGGTGCAAGATATGATGACAAAACACCTGACGAGTGTACAATTACGGTTATAGCAACAGGACTTGAGGATTCATCATCAGGAATGTCATCAGGAGCTTCCTTTGGCTTTATTAAAAGCTCAGTAAAGCCTGTGGGGGCAGGAGCAAGACCTTCTTATCAGACACAAAAGCCTGTGGGACAGGCTGTATCGTCAAAGCCTATAGGAATCAATAATCCGGGTGAAATTGAAAGTAAAATACCTGAAAAGTCAATAAAAATTCCGGAATTTTTACAGAGAAACAGAAGAGATTAAACAGTTCATAGCAAGATGGGTTCAATAGTATAATAAAAAGACTGTCCTTAACGAATTAAATTTCGTTAGGGACAGTCTTTTTATTATACTGCACGGCTCATTGCCTTCGTGGATTTTACAAATTTTATACATGAAATTGACACAGACTTTTCCGTACTGATAGATACTAAATATGTCAGGAAGAAAAGGAGAGTGCATGAGATATGTAATATATATGGATGTGTTCTTTGCCGTTAATTTCTTCATGGATTTAATAATACTTGTCATAGCTTCAAAATTCATTAAACCACAATCCACTAAAAAAAAATGTGTTTTGGCGGCTCTGGCAGGCACCACTTTAACATGCATTGTTACTGTGTGGAGAATTCCCGTAGTAATATTGCAGAAAATATTTACATATGCAGTTATTCCGTCAGTTATGATATTTATAAGCTATCGGTTGAAAAATGTTAAGGAATATGTAAAAGCAATGGGAATCCTGTATCTTGTCACGTTTACGGCGGCAGGAGCTGTAAATGGTTTATATTATTTTACAAGTGCAGGATTTTACCTTAAAGAGCTGCTGTCTTTTAAATACCTTAGGGGAATAAATGTATTCGTCTTTATATTTATTACCACTATGGCATATTTTATTACTGATTTTGCAGGAAAATTTATAAAATCAAAGTTTGGTTCTGCGGGTAATAAAAGTGATATATATGACGTTACGTTAGTTTTTAAGGGAAGACAGGTAAAGCTTAAGGGACTGTATGATTCAGGAAATTCACTTACAGAGCCTGTTGAGGGTACACCGGTTCATATTGCAGAATATGATGGAATAAGAAAATTACTAGAAGGAGTTGAAGCGAAAGAGACAAAGATAAGAATAGTACCGTATAAGTCAATAGGTACGAAAAAGGGAGTATTGAAAGCCATAGAGATAGATATGGTATGCATAGAAGCAGAAAGCAGTTATGTTGAAATAAAAAAGGCAATGATTGGCATATACCAGGGGACTGTGTCTTCAACAGGTGCCTATCAGATGATTTTGAATAGGAGTATAAAAAAATGGTTATAAAAATGTCTTTAAGCAAAGGATTGCACTTTAAGATGGTTCCAAGTATAAGGAACCTGTTTTTTTCAAACCAAGGGGATATACATTATATAGGAGGAGCAGAAGTATTGCCGGCACCCTTAGAGGCGTATGAGGAGCTGCAGGTAATAGAGGATTTAGGGACAGAACGTGATAAAGAGGCAAAATCAATATTGATAGAGCATAATTTAAGACTTGTGGTATACATAGCAAAGAAATTTGACAATACGGGAGTAGGTGTTGAGGATTTAATATCCATAGGCACAATAGGGCTGATAAAGGCTATAAATACATACAACAGAGATAAAAATATCAAGCTTGCAACATATGCTTCAAGATGTATAGAAAATGAAATATTAATGTACCTTAGAAGAAACAATAAAACAAAGATGGAAGTCTCCATCGACGAACCCCTAAACGTGGACTGGGACGGAAATGAGCTGCTTTTATCTGATGTACTTGGTACGGAGGATGATGTGGTATCAAAAAATATAGAGGACGAGGTGGAGAAAAAGCTTTTAAACAGTGCTATCGGAAAGCTGTCAAAAAGGGAGAAAACCATTGTGGAATTAAGATTTGGAATAAACAGAGAAGAAGGGGAGGAAATGACACAAAAGGAAGTGGCAGATTTGCTGGGAATATCCCAGTCCTATATATCAAGACTTGAAAAGAAAATAATAAAAAGACTTAAAAAAGAAATAGTACGTTTTGAGTAATAATTAAAAGGAGCCGTTGTAAAGCAGATAATTGCTTATCTGTTTTGCAGCGGTTTTTTACCTTTATCTTGTAAAAAAAATATAAAAGTGATAATATTATATCGTAAAAAACATAAGTAAAGATATAGGAATATACTCTGGCACATGAATAAATTTTTGTCATAAAATATATTAAGTATTTATTCATGGAGCAGACAAATGAATGCAGAGTACAATGTTCTGATTCAAAGGGCACAGGAAAGGGAAAACCGTATAAGAAAAAATAAGAGGTATTATCCTGTATCTGTGGGGATTGTAGACACAGGCATTTACCCACATATGGATTTAAAGAAAAATATAATAGATTTTTATGACTGTGTGAAGGAGGAAGCCAATGTATATGATGATAACGGTCATGGTACCCATATAGCAGGTATCATATCGGGAAACGGAGCCGGTTCATTAGGAAGATACAGAGGCATAAACACAGGAGCAAAAATTGCGGCAGTCAAAGGACTTGACCATACAGGGGGAGGATTGGTTGCAGATGTTGTAAAAGGAATAGATTATCTTATAGATAACAGGAAAAAATATAACATAAAGGTGCTTAACATATCAATGGGAGGTACGGAGGAGGAATATATCAAGTACAGACCTCTTCTGAAAATAGTGGAACAGGCATGGGATATGGGAATTACTGTTTGCGTGGCAGCAGGAAACAGCGGCCCTGCAAGGGGAAGCGTAACAATACCCGGTACCAGCAGAAAGGTAATTACAGTTGGTGCAAGTGATGATTATATTCCCATAAGGTCAGGAGCCGGAAGCAGAACCATAGTAAATTATTCCGGAAAGGGGCCTACAAGAGAATGTATAGTAAAGCCTGATATTTTATGTCCCGGAGCGGATATTATAAGCTGCAAAAATAATTATTCGGGATATGTGTCAAAAAGCGGTACGTCTATGTCAACAGCAATTATGACAGGCATTGTTTCACTTATATTATCAGAGTATCCTGATATGACGCCTAAGGATATAAAGAAAATAATAATGGATAAAGGGATTAGTATATAGGGACAATAATATGGATGAATTAAAAGGACTTACAATAGGGGAAGTAAAGGAAAGACAAAAGAAGGGACTTGTAAACGGCAATTTTTCAATAAAGACAAAGTCTGTATGGCAGATTATATTTACAAACGTATTTACGCTTTTCAATCTGATTAATCTGCTTTTGGCACTTTGTCTTTTTTTAGTGGATTCATATAAGAATATGATGTTTTTGGGAGTTGTTGCGTGGAATATACTAATAGGCGTAGTACAGGAGATACGCTCTAAGAGGATTATAGATAAGCTGTCTTTACTTTCTGCACCTGATGCAGTGGTAATAAGAGATGGAAAAGAGCAGAAAACTGATATAGAGAATATTGTCTTAGATGACATTATTATGTTAAAAAGCGGCAATCAGGTATGTGTGGACGGATGTATATTAAAGGGAGAGTGTGAGGTGAATGAAAGCCTGCTGACGGGAGAAAGTGAGCCGGTATATAAAAAGGCAGGCGATGAAGTGCTGTCGGGAAGTTATATCATATCCGGAAGTATTATTGCAAAGACTATCCATGTAGGCAGGGAAAATTATGTAAATAAGATTACAAGTCAGGCAAAGTACTTAAAAAGACCAAACTCGGAGATTTTAAAATCCATAAGATTTATAATAAGGGGTGTAAGTGCTATGCTTGTGCCTATAGGAGTACTGCTGCTTTTAAATCAGATAGAGGCTCAGGGCTTTAAGGATGCAGTTGTAGGGGCAGTGGCAGGAGTGCTTGGAATGATACCGTCAGGACTTGTTCTTCTGACAAGCGTAGTTTTGGCTGTTAGTGTTATAAGGCTTGGAATGAAAAATACACTTGTGCAGGAGCTTTATTGTATAGAAACTTTGGCAAGGGTAGATGTTTTATGCCTTGATAAGACAGGGACAATCACAGAGGGGACAATGTCAGTGGAGGGAATAGAAAGCTTTGGGGATAATGATTTCAGGGGAGTAAGCCTTGAAACGGCAGTGTATGAGTTTACAAAAAATCTTCATGATGATAATCCTACATTTAATGCATTGTGGAAGTATTCGGAGGAGGAGCTTAAGCACCACGGAGTTACAGGGAAAGAACGCCGTAAAGTCTTTGACAATGTTATAGAGGAGATATGCTTTTCTTCAGATAAAAAATGGAGCCTTATTGAGTTTGAGCATCACGGTGTATTTGTGCTTGGTGCAATGGAGTTTATGTTTGATAAGCCTGATATAAAGCTTAAGGAAAAAGTAGAGAAATATGCCGGACAGGGATTAAGAGTATTAGTGTTTGCACACTCATACAGTCATTCGTCAAACAAGAACCTTCCACCTGACCTTAAGCCGGTTGGGATTATAGTACTTAGTGATACAATAAGAAAAGAGGCAAAAGAGACCTTTAAGTATTTTATTAATCAGGGTGTAAATATAAAGGTAATATCAGGAGACAATCCATGTACAGTGTCATATGTGGCAAAAAAGGCAGGAGTTTTAAATGCAGAAAAATATATAGATGCAACACTTCTTGCCACAGAGGAGGATATAAAAAAGGCGGCAGAGGAGTACACTGTATTTGGAAGGGTTACTCCGAATCAAAAGCTTATGCTTATAAAAGCACTTAAAAGCCGGGGACATACTGTTGCCATGACGGGAGATGGCGTCAATGATGTTATGGCATTGAAGGAGGCTGACTGCAGCATTGCTATGCAGTCGGGAAGTGACGCTGCAAGGAATGTATCACAGCTTGTTCTTATGGATTCAGATTTTTCCGCAATGCCTGATATAGTGGCAGAGGGAAGAAGAACAATAAATAATCTTCAAAGGTCAGCATCACTGTACCTTACAAAGACCATATATTCAACCATACTTGCAATTATGTTTGTTATACTTCCAACGGCATATCCTTTTATTCCTATACAAATGACATTTATCGGAAGTCTTGCAATAGGAATACCATCATTTATACTGGCAATGGAGCCTAATTTAAACAGGGTAAAGGGAAAATTCCTTGTAAATGTGTTAAAGCTTGCCATACCGGGAGCACTTCTTGTTGTTACCAACGTAACGGCAGTTGTTGTATTTGATTTTATTTTTGACTTCAGCAGGGAGGAATTTTCCGCAATGTGTCTGTATGGTCTTGCAATAGCGGCATTGCTGCAGCTTATGAAATGCTGCAAGCCTTTTAATAAGCTGAGACATATTATGTGCATTGTGCTTATAGCCCTTTTTATATTTGGGACAACATTTTTTAAAGGGCTTTTAGATCTTGCGTCCATGAATTATATACAGGGAATATTTATAACGGCACTTATATTTTCAAGCTGTGTATTGTATATTATATACAGCGTATTAGTGGGAAAAATCATGGGAAGTGTACCTAATATATATAAAATCCATCTTATGTATTCGGAAAAGGAAAGAATAGTCCTGGTGGAGGATGATGTTGAAAGAAAGGATTATTATGATGTTTCCGCACAGATGAAGGGCTTAAAGGTGCTGTCGGCAGATGAGGTGGCATATATAAAAAAGGCAGATGAAGGAGGTAATATAAGAGTGGAAACAGCAGGAAGGCTTCCTGATATGTCAGTGCTTGCAGGGGCAGCGAGATATTATGTAAAGAAGAAAAAGCTTAAGGGAGAAAATATTAGGGTAGATGTGGAAACGGACTATTTTAACAAGCCTGTTGCAACATATGTTACATTAAAGGAGCATACTGTTAAAATAAATCAGAAGGATTTTGAAGAAATAGGCTGCGGGAACGAGGCTGACAATGTAAAAAAAATACGGTATTTAAAGAAGCTCAGACTGACATTTTAAATGGCTTATTCCTGCAATAAGGCAACGTTATGAAGCCCATTTGACACTTGAAATGAAAGGGTGTACGTGATATACTTTTTGTTGAATAAACGGAATGGAGGATATAAATTAATGGAAAAGATAAAAATGACTACCCCGTTAGTTGAGATGGACGGAGATGAGATGACAAGAATTTTATGGAAGTGGATTAAGGACGAGCTTATCTTACCATTTGTAGATTTGAAAACAGAGTATTATGATTTGGGACTTGAGTATAGGAACCGGACAGATGATAAAGTGACAGTTGAATCGGCAGAGGCTACAAAAAAGTACGGAGTGGCAGTTAAGTGTGCAACAATAACTCCTAATGCTGCCAGAATGACAGAGTATGACTTAAAGGAAATGTGGAAAAGTCCAAATGGAACCATAAGAGCTATTCTTGACGGAACTGTATTCAGGGCTCCTATAATTGTAAAGGGAATAGAACCATATGTAAAGAATTGGAAGAAGCCTATTACAATAGCAAGACATGCTTATGGTGATGTATATAAGGCAGCAGAGATGAAAATACCGGGGGCTGGAAAGGCAGAGCTTGTGTTTACCGGGGAGGACGGAACAGAGACAAGAGAGCTTATACATGAATTTAAGGGTGCAGGTGTTCTTCAGGGACAGCATAACCTTGAAAGCTCAATCAAAAGCTTTGCAAGAAGCTGTTTTAACTTTGCACTTGACACAAAGCAGGATTTATGGTTTGCAACAAAGGATACAATCTCAAAGAAATATGACCATACCTTTAAGGATATTTTTAAGGAAATATACGATAAGGAATATGATGAGAAGTTTAAGGCAGCAGGAATTGAATATTTCTACACTCTTATAGATGATGCGGTTGCAAGAGTTATCCGTTCTGAGGGCGGATATATCTGGGCATGTAAGAATTATGACGGCGACGTTATGAGTGATATGGTAGCTACAGCATTCGGCTCACTTTCAATGATGACATCAGTGCTTGTGTCACCTGAGGGCAATTACGAGTATGAGGCTGCCCACGGAACTGTTCAGAGACATTACTATAAGCATTTAAAGGGAGAGAAAACATCTACAAACCCTATTGCAACAATATTTGCATGGACAGGTGCTTTGAGAAAAAGAGGAGAGCTTGACGGAATAAAGGAGTTATGTGAGTTTGCAGATAAGCTTGAAGCAGCATGCATTAAGACAATAGAGGACGGCAGGATGACAAATGACCTTGCAATTATTACAACAGCACAAAATCCGACCGTGTTAAACAGTGAGGATTTTATAAAGGCAATAAGAAATACATATGAATCAATGTAACACCCGGCAGAAATTTGTCAGTAAAGAAGCATCGTCAGAAAGGTATGGGAAATTTATGTCAGATTTAAAAGAGACCAAGTCAGCTTATACGGACAGAAAAAAACCAAAGCCACAGGAAATATACAGACATTTTAAAGATGAAAATAAGCTGTATCAGATAATAACCACAGCGCAGAATAGGGAAACTGGAGAAGATATGGTTATTTATCAGTCTATGTACGGTGATTTTAAAATATATGCAAGTCCTCTTTTAAGATTTCTTAGTGAGACGGATGCAGTGAAAGGCGACAATATACCGGAGGAACCTGTGTTTGAAAAGACAGGGCAGGAAGTCAGCATACAGGAGGTTTCCGCAGAAAGTGAGAACACTGCCGGGGAAGAGCTTCTCAGATTTCTTGATGCAGATACATATGAGGAAAAACGTAATCTTCTTATTCACATGAGATCGGGGATGACGGACAGGCTTATAGACGATATAGCGGCATCTATGGATGTGACTGTGGAAGCGGGTGACATAGATGAAAGGTTTGCAAGTCTTTTAAAGTGCGTGGAGACATTGAGCCGGTATGAAGTTACAAGATTATAAAAAAGATTATAAGGTTTACTAATATTTTATTAAAACATGCCGAAATATAATGTAAAGCAGGTTTTTGGAAGATATATGCCTACAAGACCGGGTTAAATATAAATGTTTGATAAAATATAGGATTGGAGATATCATATGGAAAAGATAATGGGACATCTTAAAAGGTACTGGAAACAGATAGCGGGAATAGGGATTTTTGCAGTGGCTTCGGTTGTAGCCTTTACGGTAGGTTTTGCCGCGCAGGTTACTGTAAGCATGTATAGTATGGCAACAGATCCGGTTACGGTGTCTGAATGGACGCAGGGACATGAAGAAATGTGGCATGCAGATATAACAGGAGTAGACAGTCCTGACGTTCAGTATATTAAATGGACATCCTCCGACTCTAATGTTGTTATGATAACAAACAACAGCAATCCTGATACATGTACCCTTAGGGCAATGGGAGCAGGAACTGCAACGATATCTGTGGACTATGATGACGGAGCAGGAAATGTAGGACATTATGAGCTTAAGTTTACGGTAAAGCTGGAGATTACAAATACTAATATTCCTGAGGGCTTCCATTATTTCAGCGGTACAGATGATACATTTACCATAAATACTAATTTTGCATCCAATGCACAAAGCCTTCAGTGGGAATCAGATAATGAGGAAGTGGCAACGGTAGTAAGTGACGGTGCAAGACAGGCTATAGTGACGGCAGGCTCTAAGGGCGGTTCGGCATTGATAACAGGAACAACACCTCAGAAGGATCAGAAGGTTACACTGCTTGTTATAAGAAAAACGGAATTTAACCAGCCTGATGAAATTATACAGATAGGTCCAAATGATTACTACAATGTATTTACTGATGAAGAGACGGGAATGGCATCAACAAATGCCTACAGTATAGATGATGTATGTATAGTAAGTGAGGACGATAATTATATTTTATCTGACGGAACAGGCTACATAAAGGGTGTAAATGCCGGAATAAAGAGCGTGTTTATATATCCTAACATAGATTACTCATCATCACCAACATATGCCAATGCTACACCGGCACAGCTTGCAGGAGCTTTCGGAGATTCAAAATCTGTAAGAATCAGTTTTGGTATTTCAAATGGAGACCTTACTGCGGCAGTGGGGGATACGGTGAATTTAAGGGTAAATACTACGGAAGAAGATGCAAGAGGTGTAAACTGGACGTCTGACAATACAAATGTGGCAACGGTTGACAGTCAGGGAAAGGTTACAATGGTAGGCAGCGGTGTAGCAAAGATTAAGGCTACCCTTTACAGTGAATCACTTTTCCCGGGAGAGAGAAACCATGAGGATACAATTACAATAACAGTAGTTGATACATTTGCCCTTGACTCGGCATCAAAGATTATTAATGCAGGTGATACCTTTGAATTGACAGCTCTTGTTACTGACAATGAGGCAAAGGTATCATGGATGTCATCTGACGAAAGCATAGTATCCTTTACTGAGTCAGAGGATAACAGCTTTAAAGTAACTGTTCAGGGAAATAAGAAGGGTGTTGCTACCATAACTGCGGTGCAGGAGGTAAATGGTGTTTTGAAGTATGCATACTGTGAGGTAAATGTAAATGAGCCTGTGCAGAATGTAACATTGTATCCTACAGAACTTAACATAACTCAGGGAGATTTGTATCCTCTTGTTCTTACTTTTGAGCCTGACAGACCTGACAATATGGAGGTTAAATGGGTATCCTCAGATGAGTCTGTGGCAACTGTATCCGATACAGGTGTTGTGACAGGTGTAGGAGGAGGAGATGCAGTTATCTCTGTTATTACAATGGACGGGGTAAAGGTGGCATCATGTGATGTACACGTAAGAGTGCCTGTAACGGGTATTACTTTATCCATGACATATGTTGAAACAAATCTTTCAGCAAAAAATTATCAGTTGTCATATACCATCTTTCCTGAGGGAGACGGTGTTGACAGAACCGTAGTGTGGAGTTCATCAAACGAGCAGGTGCTTACAGTTGACCAAAACGGCTTTGTTACATTTGTAAGTCCTGGAAAGGCAACTGTAATCTGTCAGACAAATGATATAGGAACAGATGGAAATAACCTTATAGCAACGTGCGAATTCTTTATATATGAGCCTGTTACGTCGGTAAGCATTGATTTTACAGATGTAACTATGAGAATAGGAGAAAAGTTCAGGCTGACGGCAGAGGTGCTTCCTACAAATGCTACTGATAAGTCTGTAACCTGGATTTCATCAAACACATCAGTTGTAACGGTAGATGAAAACGGTATGCTTACTGCGGTTGGAAGCGGAAGTGCTGCCGTATTGGTTCAGTCAAATGACAGCGGAGTTACGGCAATGTGTAACGTAAGCGTTTATCAGCCG
This sequence comes from uncultured Lachnospiraceae bacterium, assembly GCA_944384155.1. Taxonomy (GTDB): domain Bacteria; phylum Bacillota; class Clostridia; order Lachnospirales; family Lachnospiraceae; genus CAG-303. The sequence continues at coordinate 25,778 of CALWSG010000002.1, forward strand.
GTAGAAACTGTCACAATAAGTCATACGGAAATGACTGTGAGAAAGGGAACAGTATTTTGGTTGTATGCAGAGGCAGGACCTGAAAATGCAGTAAATAAAACTATACTTTGGACAACAAGTGATCCTACCATTGCTACTGTGGATGAGACAGGTATGGTAACAACGCTTATGCCGGGAGAATGTACAATAACGGCAACAAGCCAGGATACAGGAGTATACGCAACGTGCAAGGTTACAGTGACGGAGCCTGTAACGGGAATAACCCTTAATTTCACAGAGGCTTCCATATATGCAGGGGATAGGATAGTAATTATACCTTCCGTAACACCTATAGATGCAGATAATAAGGCGGTTACATATCTTTCAAGTGACCCTGAGATAGCATCTGTAGATGAAAACGGTATAGTTACAGGTCTTAAGGGTGGAAGCTGTGTAATACTTGTTACTACCGTGGAGAGAGGACTTGTGGCAAGCTGTAAGATTACGGTATATGAGTTTGTAACCTCCGTGACAATCAATGAGAAGGATGTTAAATATATAAATAACGGTGCATCGAAGGCATTTACTGTGACTGTAACTCCTGATTCAGCATCAAACAGAGGAGTTATATGGTCATCAAGCAATACAAATGTAATGAGAGTGTCACAGAAGGGTGTTGTGACAGCAGTGGGAGTAGGAACTGCCACTATAACAGCTACGGCAGCAGACGGAAGCGGTATTTTTGATACTGTGGTTCTCACATCAATAATACCTGTAAGTACCATACAGGTGTCTCCGTCATACGTAACTGTCATAGAAGGTCAGTCGGCACAGGTTACAGCAACGGTACAGCCGGGAAATGCTTCAATAAAGGATATCGACTGGTCATCATCAGACACCAGTGTTGCAGTTGTAGATTATAACGGAGAAATAACAGGTGTATCGGCGGGAATATGTTATGTATATGCCAAGTCAACCGATGGAAATGAAATAGTAGGAACCGTAAAGGTAACAGTTAAAAGAGCGGTGCCGGCAACATCAATAGTTATAAATTCCAAAGAGGTTACCATGTTCCCGGGTCAGACAAGAGCTTTGTCAGTAAGGCTTAAGCCTTCCAATTCAACTGACAATGCACAGTGGGTATCCTCAGATACTTCTGTAGCTACCGTATCGTCAACAGGTGTGGTTACTGCAAGGGGACAGGGAAATGCAGTTATATATTGTATTGCGGATTCAGGTGTGGAGTCTGAGTGTATAGTAAATGTACTGGCACTGAATTCGTCAAGCATAACCCTAGAGCAGTATGATAATTATCAGCTTGATGTGTTTGGCTCAACAGATACCATAGTGTGGTATACAAACAATAACAGGGTGGCAACTGTTGATGCAAACGGAAAGGTTATTGCAAGAGGTGTGGGAACTACAACAATAACGGCAAGAGTAAACGGAAAGCTGCTTTATTGCAGAGTAACGGTTACAAGGTTAAAATAGAAAATGTAATATATATGGCGGATATTATAAAATATTTAATATCCGTCATATTTTTTGCCTTATATTTATGTTGCACCTTATTGATGATTTATGCTATACTAAATTCGTGTGAGTTAAAAGCAAACAAAATGATAAGGAGTAAATAAAGTGAAGTGCAATAAATGTGGAGAAGAATGTAAGGAGAATCAGGCATTTTGCCTAAAGTGCGGAAATCCCATACAGGTAGTACCGGACTTTAATTTAATAGAGGCAGAGCTTGCAAGCAATATCGGAGAGCTGATGGATGAGATAGACCATGAGGAGAAGCCGGGTGAGGATATTGATGACATAGACATAAAAGAAGTACAGATAAATGATATGGAACTTAAACTCGTAGACATATCAAGACATTCTCAGGATAATGGTGCAGACGGAAGGACAAAAATTATAGGTGATATCAGCCATATGATAAGGGATGAAATTCCGGAGGAGCAGGAAATATCAGGTCAGTCTTCGGACAGTATTGACCGGGAGTCACAAAATGATAATAAAAAGCCTATAAAAAACAGTAAAAAGAAAATAGCAATTATATCCGCAGTTGTAGTTTTAGTACTTGCACTGGCTGTAGGTATTTTTATTATAGTTGCAAAATCTGTGGAAAGAACGGCGACTTCATACGAGGAATATTATAACATGGCGGCCGGTGCATATGAGAAGCTTAATACAGATAGTGCGTTGGAAAATGCAGAGCTGGCACTTAGCAAGGCTTCAAATAACAGTGAAAAGCTTAAGGCCAGAGAGCTTATATATAATATTCACGTATTGTCGGGAGAAAAAGGACAAGATTACTGTGACAATCTTGAAGGTATAATAGAGCTTGGTACCCAAAATGCAGAATACTACAGTGCATTAGCAAAGTATTATGATGAAAACGAAAAGTATACAAATCTTACAGAACTTATAAGAGGTGTGGATGATGAAATTATTTTATCATCATTGGAAGAATATATAGTTAAGGAGCCGTCGGCGGATTTTCAGTCAGGAGATTATACTTCATATATGGCAGTTACACTAACGGCAGATGAGGGATATACAATATATTATACAACAGACAGCAGAAACCCTTCAAATTATGGAGAGAAATATTCGGAGCCTATACAGATAACAAAAGAGGGGGAAAGCATTATCAAGGCAATAGCCGTAAATGAAAAAGGTGTTGAAAGTAAAATAGTGACGTTTACTTATAATATTACACTTTCAGGCTCAAACGCACCTGTAATTACACCTTCAGGAGGTGCGTACAGCGAGTATACCAAGATAAAGGTAGAGGTGCCGGAGGGAGGAAAGGCATATTATACATGGGATGGAACTGACCCTACGGAGCAGTCGCAGGAATACACACAAGAGATTGATATGAAAAGGGGCATAAATATCTTAAAGGTAATTGTTATAGATAAGTATGGAATAGCAAGTGATATTGCACAGCAGTCATATAATCTTCAGATACCGAGGGTACTTTCTTTAAATGATGCGGTAAAGCTTATTGAAGAAGAAGCGGGAAAATCTTTAGAGGAGGGTGATAGTGTGTCAGTATCATATGATAACACGGTGGTAATAGATAATGATGAATATTATATTATTTATGCAGCAGTCAGTGACAGTGAAGGAAATGAAAAGTCGATGACAATATATGCCGTCAATACATATGATAAGAGTATTAAAAAAGCTATTGATGAAAACGGACAGTATGTTATAGATGGTGTAGAAGGGGAAACAGCAGAAGCAGGCAGCAATTAAGGCCTATGTATGTAATAAAGGCATATGGAAAGTAATATTTTCCATATGCCTTTATTGTATTTTGAGGAAGAATATTAATTATTTGGGTAAAGAGTGTCGTAAAGCCCTTCAATGATATATTCAATAAAAGAATCATCAGTATCGGGAAAAGACTCTTTTACCTTAGACTGGATATATTCAGTGCGTTCAAGATATTTTTCTTCGGGAGCAGTATTATCATTTAAGCTTTCGTCAAAAGAAGTAAGGTCTAATTCATCGGTTATATATGTCTGTATTTTTTCCTGAAGGCTATCCTCCTCCTTTATTTTCTTTTCAAGCTTTTTGGCATTTCTAAATGATAAAATTCCCATAATAACAAACAGTACAAATAAAAATCCCATGGTTCCAAGAAACAATATTCTTGAGGCACCGGAAAAAGGAAACCTGTATATGCCGGTAATATCTAAAACCATAACAATAAGTCCAATAAATCCGACTATGAGAAGACTGGCGGCGGAGGAATTAACATTTGCGTATTTTTCTTCTGCCGATATGTAGGTTTTGGGAGTGTCGATATCTTCTTCCTCAGATATAATATTATCTGCAATTTTACTTATTTCCACTTTTTCCAAAGGGGAAAAGTCATATTTAAAATCCTCCTTAATAAATAATATAAGCTGTTTTTTTGCATCAGTCTCTTCGCTGATTTCACATATTATATGATATAATCCTGAAGCAGCATCATAGTAGTACTGTACAGTTTCAAAGCCTATATCAAGAAGATGATTATAAATATTTAAAGATACCTCCTCATTTTTAAAAGTAAATATGTCTGTGTAATCACCGGGATTACCCTTCATCAAATCTACCATGCAGTCAGGACATGAAGTTTCATTTTCATATTCTGCTTTACATATAGGACACCATGCCATAAATAAATATCTCCTTTATAAATGTAATAGAAAATCAATGTATTATATGATAAAATAACTAAGGTGTATTATATAATAAAAAGAAAACAATCACAAGACTTACGGTGTGAATTCTTTGTGATAATTGAGAGGAAAGTATATGAAAATAACGGTTATTGCAGTGGGCCGCATAAAAGAAAAACATTATACAATGGCGGCAGATGAATATGTAAAACGTCTTGGACGATACGCCAAGCTTGAAATAGTAGAGGTTGCCGATGAAAAGACGCCGGATGGTGCAACAGAGAATGAGGAGGAACTTATAAGGACGAAGGAGGGGGAGAGGATAATTAAATATATTAAAGAGGGAGCATATGTTATAACCTTGGAGATAGAAGGCAAAATGCTTGATTCAGTGGAACTGTCAGAAAAAATACACAATATAGGTCTGTCAGGAAAAAGTCATATTATATTTATAATAGGAGGTTCCTTGGGGTTATCAAAGGAGGTTAAGAATAAAGCAGATTTCAGGCTTAGCTTTTCTAAAATGACATTTCCTCATCAGCTTATGAGAGTTATACTTTTGGAGCAGGTGTACAGAAGCTTTAGGATTTTGGGAAATGAACCGTACCACAAGTAGGAGGTTAAAAACAGAGATTGCTTCTATTGCAGAGGAGATAGAAGAATTGTAATAAAATAAATGTATGAAAATATGTTTACTAAAGTGAAGTATAAAAATTCAAAACATACCGAACCGGAAGATTGTTTTAACGACTAATATAATGAAAGCTTTCAAAAAGGAACAGGATGTGAAAATGAAAAAGAAAGAAGTATTAGATTATGTGGAATACACATTGAAATATGCAGAGTATAAATGTGGAACTTCAGAGGATGCAAAAGATATTAGCCAAGAGGTGCTGCTTGAAATGCTTGTGGCCATAGAAAAAGGACAGAAGATAAGCAGTCCGAAAGCATGGATATCATCAGTAGTAAATAATAAGTATATGGACATTTTGCGAAGAAAATACAAGAGAAGAGAAGTGTATTATGATGTAGCATATGAAGAAATAACATATAATGATGATATCCTTGATAAGATGATTGACAGTCAGGAATATGTACAGGTAAGAAAAAGAATAGCATATTTGACAAAAATCTATAGAGAAGTAATTATAAGATATTATTTTAACAGGCAAAGTATAAAAGCAATAGCAGAGGATTTGAGGATTCCGCAAAATACTGTAAAGTCAAGGCTCGATGTGGGTAGAAAGCATATTCGGAAAGGTATGGATATGAGTGAAAGAAAATATGTTAAGCAAAGCATGGAACCAGATGATTTATGGTTGAGTATTAATGGAAGATGTGGAAGCAACGGTGAACCTTGCAATATAATTGGAAGCGGAGATAAAATAATAATGAATATACTTATTTTGGCTTATGACAAGCCTCTTGATATTTCTGAAATATCAGAAAGAATAGGTATACCATGTGCATATCTTGAACCAATAATAAAGGAGCTTGTTGATGCTCAACTGATGAACAAAATTCAAAATAAGGTTTATACGGATTTTATCATATATTCGGTAGAGGATATGTATAAAAGTTATGAATTGGAAAATATTTATGCACAAGAAATTTATGCAGAAGTAATTGATATTATAAATAGACATTTCCAAAACATAGACAAGTATATAGTAAACAGTTTAAGTGAATATCAAAAAAATGTGCTGTTAAGTTATTTTGCAATAAAGACATTAACAACGTCTATGTACCGAATTAGAGATGATTTGGCGGGGCATATACGATTTGAAGATTATCCTGACAGACCTAATCAAGGGAAGTGGTATGCAACAGGATATCATTACCCGGCAGGGTTTGACTATGAAAATGAAATAGGAAAATCATATATCATATCCGGAGAATCTTATAATCAATATGATAGTAAAAACAGAGATGGTCATATAGGTGTACTGGAGTTTGAAACAAAGCTTGGGTATACCAGAAGATATTGGAGAAAGCTTATTAGCAAAGAACATGATGATTGTGTAAAAGAATTTTTGAAAATTATGTATCTTTGCGGAATGGGTGATGAGAAATCTTTATTTGATAAATATGGAATGGTAATTGAGAGCAAGGCATTGAAAAATATTGATTCATTGGAGGCAAGTGGATTTTTATCAAAGGATAAAAAAGTAAATGTACCTATATTAACGGAAAAACAATTTAAAAATGTGAGAAAGTGTATTACAAGCTGCGAAAATGAATTAAAAGGAAAATATGGTCATATTTATAGAGAAATTTATATGAATAACTATATTTCAGTACCAAAACATATACAAAGTATACCTGAATATTTGAAATATATGCAGCAAGTAAATTTACCTATGATGATTATATTAAAGGCAAAAGAAAATGGGAAAATATTTGAAGGTGCAGAATATAATTTACCGGCAGTAGTTATTGTGGAGAAATAGTTAAATAATTTAATTAACAGTAAAATGGCTGATATTCAGAAATGGATACCGGTCATTTTTAATTATTGGAGAGATTATATTGAGCTTGAATTTGTTATATAATGAAGTATAATAGCTTATAGTGGAGCTGCAAAGAATATTTTGCCGCAGAGCAAAATTGCCTATGGGGAATGTCATTTGCGGATTATATCAATAAAAATCTACGGTATGGAGGATTAGAATAATGGATATAAAGGCAGTGATTTTTGATATGTACGAAACACTTATAACACAGTATAGAAATGAGCCTTATTTCACCGGTAATATTGCAAAGGATGCAGGTATAGAGGAAAAATCCTTCAGGAAATACTGGAGTGTTACAGAGGAGGACAGAACCTTAGGAAGAGCTTCGTTAAAGGGTGTTACAGGCAGCATTATGCAAAGGTTTAACTGCTATTCAAAGGAAAGGCTTGACTATATATACAGTCAGCGTATAAAGTCAAAAAGTGAACAGTTTAACCATCTTCACAGCGAAATACTTCCCATGCTGAAAGCACTTAAGGAAAATAATATCAAGACAGGAATTATAAGCAACTGCTATCTTGAGGAGGCAGAGGTAATTGAAAACAGCCTTCTTTATCCATATTTTGATGTTGTTGTACTATCATGCAGGGAGGGAATACAAAAGCCGGAGTTAAAAATATATAATCTTTGTATGGAAAGACTTAATATATTGCCAAAGAACTGTCTTTATGCAGGTGACGGAGGCTGTAGGGAGTTATACGGAGCAAAAGAGGCGGGAATGAATACTTTTCAGGCTTGCTGGTATATAAAAGAATGGCAGGAGGATTACAGACAGAAGGAGTTTGAAGCTGTTTACAGCCCTATGGAGATAGTAAACATAATATCAGGACAAGATACATAGTACAGTATTAATATTGTTTTTTAAAAAAGTACATAGTATAATATGACTTATCAGATAATAAACAGATACATATAAAATATGAAGACAAGTGAGGAAGAGAAATGAGTATAAGAATCGGAATTTTAGGTTATGGAAATTTGGGAAGAGGCGTAGAGTGTGCTATTAGGCAAAACCAAGATATGGAGCTTATGGCAGTGTTTACGAGAAGAGCACCTGAAACAGTAAAAATATTGACAGAAACAGCAAAGGTATGTCATATAAATGATGTGTCAGACTGGAAAGACAAAATAGATGTTATGATACTCTGTGGGGGCAGTGCCACAGATTTGCCGGAGCAGACAAAGGAATATGCCAGGATATTTAATGTTGTTGACAGCTTTGACACACATGCAAAGATACCTGAGCATTTTGAAAATGTAGATGCAGCTTCAAAGTCAGGCAATAATGTTGCCATAATATCAGTGGGCTGGGACCCGGGAATGTTTTCACTTAGCCGTATGTATGCAAACGCCATACTTCCGGAGGGAAAGGATTATACCTTCTGGGGCAAGGGGGTAAGCCAGGGACACTCAGATGCCATAAGAAGAGTTGAGGGGGTAAAGGATGGAAAGCAATATACCATACCTGTTGAGTCGGCACTGGAGGCGGTAAGAAATGGAGAGAATCCTGAACTTACAACAAGACAGAAGCATATAAGAGAATGCTTTGTGGTTCTTGAGGAGGGTGCCGATGCAAAAAAGGTAGAGGCAGAAATTAAGAATATGCCAAATTATTTTGCTGATTATGATACTACGGTACACTTTATATCAGAGGAGGAATTGAAGGCAAAGCACAGCGGTATTCCTCACGGAGGATTTGTCTTAAGAAGCGGAAAGACAGGAGTGAATAAGGAAAACAACCATATTATAGAGTATAGCTTAAGGCTTGATTCAAATCCTGAATTTACGGCAAGCGTTATAGCGGCATATGCAAGAGCTGCTTACAGACTTTCAAAAGAGGGACAGTCAGGCTGCAAGACAGTATTTGACATTCCACCGGCATATTTAAGTGAAAAGTCAGGTGAGGAGTTAAGAGCGACACTTTTATAAATAGTATTAGAAAGGGATAAGCATGGAAACAAAGAGAGTAGTAGTTACGGGAATGGGAGTTATTACGCCGATAGGAAATACAGTAAAGGATTTTTGGCAGGGAATACTTGAAAATAAAGTAGGGATACACCCGATTATTAACTTTGATACATCAAATTACAGGGCAAAGCTTTCAGCAGATGTATTGGATTTTAATCCAAAGGAACGCCTTGATGCAAAGGCGGCAAAGAGAATGGACAGATTTTCACAGTTTGCCGTTGCAGCGGCAAAGGAGGCAATGGAGGACGCAGGAATAGATATGTCAAAGGAAGACAGCTACAGAGTAGGCGTATCCATAGGCTCAGGAGTGGGAAGTCTTATGGGAATAGAAAGAGAATACGATAAGCTTCTTGAAAAAGGTCCAAACAGAATAAGCCCTATAACTGCACCTTTAGTGCTTGGAAATATGGCTGCCGCTAATGTATCCATGGAGTTTGGTGCCAACGGAAAATCAATAGATGTAGTTACTGCTTGTGCCACCGGAACAAATTCCATAGGTGAGGGTTACCGTGCCATAAAGTATGGGGAGGCGGACATTATGATTGCAGGAGGTGTTGACAGCTCCATAAGCAAATTCGGAGTAGCTACATTTCAGGCATTAACTGCACTGACTGAATCAGAGGATCCGTATAATGCATCTATCCCTTTTGATAAGAGAAGAAACGGCTTTGTTACAGGGGAGGGTGCAGGAGTTTTAGTACTTGAGGAGCTTAATCATGCATTAAAAAGAGGAGCCAATATATATGGAGAAGTTGCAGGGTATGGTGCTACCTGTGATGCCAACCATATAACAACACCTAAGGAGGACGGCTCATGTGCTGCCATGGCAATGACATTAGCTATGAGAGAGGCAGAGATGGCACCGGAGGATATACAGTATATTAATGCCCATGGAACAAGCACAGTTTATAATGACTTGTTTGAAACAAGAGCTATAAAGAGGGCATTTGGAGATTATGCATATAAGGTAAAAATAAATTCAACAAAGTCAATGATAGGTCATTTATTCGGTGCAGGTGGTGCAGTTGAGCTTATTACCTGCATAAAGTCAATAAATGAAGGATATATACATCCGACTGTGGGGCTTAAGGAGGATGACCCTGAATGTGACCTTGACTATACAAAGGGACAGGGAGTTCATATGGAGGTAAATGCAGCAATAAGCAATTCACTAGGTTTTGGCGGACATAATGCTTCTATTATAGTCAAAAAGTGGAAGGTATAAAAATGCATGAAGAAATATTGTATGGGCTATACTCTGTAATGAAATAACGTAATAGGTGGGAGGTATAGGGAATGTCTCAAATATTTAGTGAGTTTTTGGAGTATTATAAGGAAATTAAAAGATATGAGGAAACAGCCGGAATAATATCATGGGAGCTTCACACTGAGGCATCACAAAAAGCATCCGATAATCTTATAGAGCTTCAGTCATTTTATGAAGGCAGGGCATTTGAGATGAGTACATGTGATAAAATGGGAGATTATCTTTATAAACTTTTATCAGATGATGAGTATGAAAGCATGCCTCGTGAGTGGCAGCTATCTGTAAAAAAGCTTAAAAGAGAGTATGAGGAAAACAAAAACATTCCCCTAGAGTTTTATAAAGAGTACTCAAAAACAGTGGCGAAAGCAGAGGATGTGTGGCAGAATGCAAAGCGAAACAATGATTTGGACAGCTTTATGCCGTACCTTGAGAAAATTACGGACAATCTTAAAGAAATGTGCAGTTACAGAAGACCTGACAAGAATCCCTATGACTTACTTTTAAGCGACAATGAAAAGGGAATGGAAAGAGAGCAGATTGACAAAATATTTGAAGAAATAAAAAAAGAGTTAATTCCATTTGTAAAGAAAATTACAGAAAAAAATCAGCCTGACAGACGTAAATTCACGGGACATTTTGATATAAACAAGCAAAAAGAGCTGTCAGTTTTTCTGCTGGAGTATATAGGTTTTAATATGGATGCAGGAATACTGGCGGAAAGTGAGCATCCGTTTACGTCAGGAATAACAAGAGATGATGTAAGGCTGACAAATCATTATGACGAGACAAATATTATAAATCCAATTTTTAGTATTATACATGAGGGAGGTCATGGAATATTTGAGCAGAATTCAGATGCAAAATATTTTGGAACACCCTTATCAAGCTGTAGCTATATGGGACTTCATGAAAGCCAGTCACGATTTTATGAAAATATATTGGGAAGAAATATTAATTTTTGGAAGCCGATATATTACAAGATAAAGGAGCTTTTTCCACAGTATGAGAATATTAAATTAGAGGAATTTTACAGGGAGATAAATCATGTGGAAAGGGGGCTTATAAGAATAGACAGCGATGAGGTTACTTACTGTTTTCACATTATTATAAGATATGAGATAGAGAGAGAGCTTTTTGAAGGCAACATCAGAATAAGTGATATTCCAAAGCTTTGGAGGGAGAAGATGAATGAATACTTGGGAATTGAGCCATCAGATGATGCAAAGGGAGTACTTCAGGATTCCCACTGGAGCGGAGGAGCCTTTGGGTATTTTCCATCATATCTTATAGGTTCGGTTTATGATGGCATGCTTTATGAGAGAATAGAGGAAGAGCTTGGAAGCATAGATAAAATATTGTCGGAGGGAAATATAAAGGATATAACAAGGTGGCTTAACGAAAATATTCACAGAGAAGGAACATCCGCCCAGCCTAAGGAGCTTATTGAAACATTATGCAAAAGAGAGGTATCGGCAAAACCTCTTATAAAGTATTTTAAGAAAAAATATGGAGAGCTTTATGGAGTTTAATTGAAAAAAGTCACTTGACACTTTCTGTCATATGAGTATAATAAAATCAAACCGATGATGTGGAGATAAAAATAAAATATGCGCCTACAGAGAGCAGGGATTGCTGAGAACCTGCGGAAATGCAGTTTATTAAATGGACCACGGAGGGCATGGTGAAAGGATATATTTAAGTGTAGATATATCTTAGTATTGCATGACGTGAAGGCATACGTTAGTTGTCAGGAATATGATAGTATTCTGCAGAGAGTGTGGATTCCACAAATCAAGGTGGCACCGCGGTACATAATAAAGAGTTATTACCGTCCTTGACAAAAGCACAGGTTTATTGTCATGGGCGGTTTTTTATTTTTTTAAATTTCTTCATGGCATTATATAAAATGTGCAAAGATTAACTTTTATTTTTATTTATATGCATTTTATAGTGCAGGAATGGAGGAAATCATGATTAAAGAAGCAATAGCAAAATTAGCAAAGAGGCAGGATTTGGATAATGATACCATGACCACGGTGATGAATGAAATTATGGACGGTGAGGCAACAGACGCACAAAAAGCATCATTTTTAACGGCACTGTCCATGAAGGGTGAGACCATAGAGGAGATAACCTCCGCAGCAAAGGTAATGAGACAGCATTGTGAGAAGTTTTTAAATGACATGGATGTGCTGGAAATCGTGGGAACAGGGGGAGACGGGTCAAATACATTTAATATATCAACACTTGCCTCACTAGTAGTATCGTCAACAGGAGTGCCTGTTGCAAAGCACGGTAACAGGGCTGCGTCAAGCAAATGCGGAACGGCAGACTGTCTGGAAGCATTGGGAGTAAAAATAGATTTGGCACCTGCTGCAAGTGCCCAGATTTTAAAGGAGTTAAACATATGCTTTTTATTTGCCCAGAAATATCATACAGCTATGCGTTTTGTGGGAAGTGTGAGAAAAGAAATGGGAATACGAACATTGTTTAATATATTGGGACCTCTTGCAAATCCTGCCGGTGCAAGTATGCAGCTTCTTGGAGTATACAGCGAAGAGCTGGTGGAGCCATTGGCGAGGGTGCTTTCAAATCTCGGTGTAAAGAGTGCAATGGTAGTATATGGAAAAGACAGTATAGATGAAATATCATTAAGTGATGCAACGGCAGTGTGCGAGGTAAGAGACGGGCAGTTTAAGTCATATACAATAACACCTGAGGAGTATGGCTTTAAAAGATGCAGTAAAAGTGAGCTTATTGGGGGTACACCTGAAGAAAATGCCGGGATAGCAAGAAGTATTTTATCCGGAGAAAAGGGACCAAAGACAGATGCAGTTATTTTTAATGCAGGAGCTGCAATTCATATTGCAAGGGAAAACTGTTCAATAGAGGAAGGAATAAAAATGGCAAGAGAGGCTCTTGAAAGCGGAAAGGCATTGGAGCAGCTTGAAAGGTTTATTAAAGCAACAAATGAATAAATAATTATTTTAATTAACTTTCGGAGGAATATGATGAACTACACCATGGTGGAGTTTATATCCGGAAATATTGCCAAAAGCATATGCAAAAAAAAGCTGTGGGAATATGATAGCAATACTATGTTCGGAGTAGAAAAGAAAGGTACTCTCATCTCCATTTTTGTGACATTAATGGTGGTATTGACTATGTATCTTATCCCCCCTGTTATATTTATGGTAATACATATACTTCCCCAAATTATTTCCATTATTTTTTCTGTTGTGTGCTCCGTGCTTGTAGTCATAGATTTTTTTACTATATTGTATGTAATTCATGTAAGTAATAATGTGGAGAATATAGAAAAGATAAAACAGGAAAAGCAGGAAGGAAAAAAGACATTTGGAAAACATATATGCTATATTGTATTAAACAGGCTTAATAAGGCTTATCCTGATATTGTCAGTGAGGAAAAAGACGAAGAAAGAAAAAGTGTATTTGCAAAAGGAATATGCCTTGATAAGCTTATATGGGTATTTCTTATATGTGCCTTCGGAGGAGATATAATTGAAACTATATTCTGCCGTATAACAGGGGGAGTATGGATGAGCAGGTCTAGTGTTATATATGGACCGTTCAGTCTTGTATGGGGAATCGGTGCTGCACTTCTTACTCTTGTACTTCAAAAGCTTGCTTACAGGGAGGACAGGTATGTATTTGTGGCAGGCTGTATTTTAGGAGGAGTGTATGAGTATGTGTGCAGTGTATTCACCGAGGTGTTTTTCGGAACAGTGTTTTGGGATTACAGTCATATGAGATTTAACCTTGGAGGCAGAATAAATCTTTTATACTGCATTTTCTGGGGAATAGTGGCAGTTGTATGGATAAAAATATGTTATCCTGCAATAAGCCGGTTTATTGAAAGGATTCCTCCTCTTGGCGGAAAGATAGTTACATGGGTAATAATGGTGCTTATGATATGTAATATACTTATTTCGGCAATGGCCATGAGCAGATATGTAGACAGAAAAGCAGGAGATAATGGGGATAATGCCATAGAGGAATTTATTGATTACTACTATCCCGACTCACTGGTTGAAAAAATATGGCCTAATATGAAAATAAAATAATAGTTTAAACTTGTTATGGGTAAAAAAGTGGAAAGAAATGAGGATTATTATGGAGAATTTTGTATTTAATGCATACACGGAAATGTATTTCGGGAAAGGGCAGATAAAAAATCTTCCTAAAATACTTGAAGCATACGGTAAAAAAGTGCTTATGGTATATGGAGGAGGCAGTATAAAGAAAAACGGAATATATGATACGGCAAAGGAGCTTCTCAAGGATTTTCAGATATTTGAGCTTGGAGGAGTTGAGCCTAATCCAAGAATTGAGACAGTAAGAAAAGGGGTTGAAATCTGTAAAAATGAAAATATAGATGTGGTTCTTGCAATAGGTGGAGGAAGTACAATAGACTGCAGCAAGGTTATAGCAGGAGGAGCATTTTATGACGGGGATTCGTGGGATATAGTTAAAGACGGAGGCTTAATAGGAGAAGTGCTTCCAATAGTTACCGTGCTTACACTGGCAGCAACCGGCTCAGAGATGAACGGAAATGCAGTTATTTCCAATATGGCACTAAATGAAAAGCTTGGAACGGGAAGCCGAAGATTTATTCCAAAGGCATCTGTATGTGACCCTGAGTATACTTACGGATTGCCAGCAATACAGACAGCAGCAGGAACAGCAGATATTATGTCACATATATTTGAAAGTTACTTTAAGAAAGAGGAAGGGGCATATGTTCAGGATAAATTTGCTGAGGGCTTGTTAAAGACCTGCATAAAATACTGTCCTATAGCATTAAAGGAGCCTGATAATTATGAGGCAAGGGCAAATCTTATGTGGGCAAGCAGTATGGCGTTAAACGGTCTGTTAGGGTCAGGCAAGCCGGGAGCATGGTCATGCCACCCTATAGAGCATGAACTGAGTGCATTTTATGATATTACTCACGGTGTGGGACTTGCAATAGTTACACCTAGATGGATGCGTTATATCTTATCGGAAAAAACAGTGGATAAGTTTGTGGACTTTGGAAAAAATGTCTGGGGCTTTGAGAATAATAATGATAAGTATAAGCTGGCAAATATGGCAATAGATGCACTGGAGGAGTTTTTCAAAAGCTGCGGCATACCTATGACGCTGTCAGAGATAGGCATAGGAAGTGAGTATATAGAGGAAATGGCTGCAAAGGCAGTAAAAAATGGTGCTTTAGAGTATGCATATGTACCTCTTGATAAAGAAGACGTAAAAAAAATCCTTACAGACTGCTTATAGAAAGCAGATTAGCCGGTATATTTTGTTGATGTGCGAAACTGGAGAGGAATATCCTCCTCTTTCATATTTTTGTGTACATTACATGTACCGGCTTTTTTTGCAGTTTCATAATACCAGTGCTTATAATTAAGGGTATCAAGTGTTTTATTCATTTGTTCAATCTGGCTTATTACGGAATCACGCTGCTTATCAATTAAAGCCAGACGCTTATCAATGGTAGAATCACCCTCGATACACCAGTCAATAAATATTTTTATATCCTTTATGGACATACCTGTTTTTTTCAGACATTCTATAGTATTAAGCCATTCTAAGTCCCTTTCCTTAAACATACGTATTCCGCCCCTTGAGCGTTCAACAAAGGGAAGAAGCCCTTCCTTATCATAATATCTCAGTGTTGAGGAGCAATATTAATCATTTTTGACACTTCGCCTACTGTGTAAACCATATAAATCCTCCGTTTTCGTTTAATACATAATTGGGTTACAGCTTAATTTAAGTAATATTATTATGTCTGACGTTTAAAATATTGTATCATCGGCAAAAAAATATGTCAATTCTGCCGCCTTTTTGAGTGCCGCATTTTTAATTTGCAGCAGGAAAAGCACCCGGTATATTTTTGGCACACCGAAAATGTAATTTACGGAAACTCAAGAAGGATTTTATAGGGATTGTTTTTCATAGTATTTTATGATATATTTTTTTTTGTGACAAAATAGACTAAGGTCAAAAATGGAAATTTTATTAATTTAGAATATACCTTGGAAAACCGACCGCAAAAGGCTATAATTAAAAAAGAAAATCAGGAGGCATAAGGTGATGGAAGAAAATTTATCAGGGTTAACCGCAAAAGAGGTGTTAGAGCATCGTGAGCGGGGAGAAGGAGGTGTGTCTGCAGAAGGAATCACAAAAAGCAAGTCACAAATTATCCGTGAAAATCTTTTTACTTTATTTAATTTTTTAAATTTTCTCATTGCAGGCTTGCTGCTTGCAGTGGGGGCATATTCAAATATGCTGTTTATAGGAATTATTATTCTTAATATTTTAATCGGAATCGGACAGGAATTGAAAGCAAAAAAAATGGTTGATGAGCTGTCTATTTTAAACCGTCCTAGTGTGTGTGTGCGGAGGGAAAATAAGGACATACTGGTAGAGCTGAATGAAGTGGTAAAAGATGATTTAATGGTTCTTGAAAGCGGCAATCAGATTTGTAATGATGCCGTGATTGTAGACGGAATGCTTGAAGTCAACGAATCACTGCTTACAGGGGAAAGTGATGCCATAATAAAGGAAAAAGGCGGGAAATTATATTCCGGAAGTTCTGTAATTTCCGGAAGAGCTTATGCAAAAGTTACACATGTTGGAAATGAAAACTATGCAACAAAACTTGCCAACGAAGTAAAAAAAGAAAAGCAGATGACATCGGAAATGCTTGACTCTATGAGGAAGGTAACACATTTTACCAGCTTTTTGATTATTCCTCTGGGAATTATACTTTTTTTGGAAGCGTTTTTTCTTAGGGACACACCTGTAAATGAAGCTGTAGTTTCTTCTTCAGCAGCTCTTCTTGGAATGCTTCCTAAAGGTTTGGTGCTTTTAATCTCAGTTTCTTTGGCAACCGGTGTAATTCGTTTGGCGAGAATGAAAATTTTGGTACAGAATATTTATTCTTTGGAAACTCTTGCCCATGTTGATACCCTGTGTCTTGATAAGACAGGAACAATTACAGATGGAAAGCTGAAGGTACATTCTGTGATTCCAATGATGGAGCATACGAAAGGAGAGGCAGATACCCTGATTCAGTCTTACATGGCGGCCTGTGATGATAACAATGCCACCTTTCAGGCATTGAAGGAGGTATTTCCAAAGAATCAGATTTATAAACCGGTTAATAAAATTTCATTTTCTTCAAAAAGAAAGTGGGGCTGCGTCAGCTTTCAGGGAAAGGGAAGCATATTTGTAGGAGCACCGGAAAAACTCCTTAAATCTCTCAATGAAAATGCACATGAGGAACTGGAAAAAGGACGCAGACTGATAGTTATAGGATACACAGAGAAAATATGGGAGAACAGTGAGGAGCTCCCTGAGGAAATACAGCCGTTATATACTATTGTACTGGAAGACAGAATACGTCCGAACGCGGAAAAAACATTGGAATTTTTCCGCAGGGAAGGAGTAGATGTAAAGGTTATTTCAGGAGATCATGTAAAGACTGTATCAATGATTGCAAAAAGGGCAGGTCTTAACAACTGGAGTGAGGCAGTAGATTTATCGCAGCAGGGAGAAAATATTGATTATGATGAGCTTTGCCAAAAGTATGCTGTGTTTGCCAGAGTGACTCCGAAGCAGAAGCAGGAGCTGGTAAAGGCATTGAAGAGACAGGGGCATCAGGTGGCAATGACCGGGGACGGGGTTAACGATTTGCTGGCACTGCGGGAGGCAGACTGCTCTATTGCAGTGGCAGACGGAAGTGATGCCAGCAGACAGATTTCACAGGTAGTACTGCTGGATTCAGATTTTACCAACCTTCCACAGGTGGTAATGGAAGGAAGAAAGGTAATTCATAATGTAACCAGAACGGCACAGGTGTTTTTTATTAAAACTATTTATTCCGTGCTGGTATCCATTTTCTGTTTGCTGACAAATCAGCCGTTTCCGTTTATTCCTATACAGATTACACTGATTGATGCCTGCATAGAAGCTTATCCTTCCTTCATTACGATTTTGGAATCAGATACACGCAGAATCCATGGAAGCTTCCTAAAAACAGCACTATCCCATGCATTGCCATTCGGACTTACTGTTACAGCCATGATAGCGCTGTTCAGTCTGATAGCACCGTTTTCTGCGGCAGAGAGGCAGACTGTTATGTATCTGCTGTTAATCGTGATTTCCATGACGGCAGTTATAAAGAGCTGTGTTCCGTTTAATAAGCTAAGAGTATTTATATGTATTACTATGATTATTGGAACCTTTGGGGCATTGCTTATTCTGCCTTCATTGTTTGAAGTGACTGCTATTTCAGAAAATATGGCGATTTATTTGATAATAGGGATTGCAGGCTCGCTGCTGCTGCTTTTTGTTTTAGAGAGTATACGCAGAATGTGGAAGCCGGAACAGTAAAATTTTAAATATAACAAATTCCGCCAAAGGAAAAACTGCCTTTGGCGGAATTTTTTTGATAATCAGTAATAATTTTTTTAATAAAGCATGTTATCGACAGGCATTATTAATGCAAGGATAATATAGGCTAAGACGCCTCCCCCTGCTGCAAAGCAGAATAAGATGAATATAACTCTTACTAGTGTGGAATCTATATTAAAATATTCTGCAAGTCCTCCGCAGACTCCTGCAAGCTTTCGGTCTCTTGTTGAACGGAATAATTTCTTTTGGTTCATACTAATCCTCCATTCCGGAGCGTTTTATGCGACGTGGCGATGCAAATCTTCAATTTGCATCTGCCATCGTGGCTTATTTGTGACGCTCCGGCACAAATAGCCATGTGAAAAATAAGCTTTCGAGCTTATTTTTCACATTATCCTCCATTCCTCTATAGGTTTTTACATCTTTATAATATATTAATTTCCATGTAAAAACCAGTGACAAATATCACATTTTCAAAACAATTAATGCAAATTGTAATGAGTAGTAATAATCCCGTATTTGTTTCATATAATGAAGCAAAGGGAGGACATGTATAATGATAAAGCAGGAAATAATCACCATCCTTCCTTTAAAGCTTAGGGAGGTGATATGTGAATATACAAATAGTTTTAGTGAAGATGATATAGAAGAAATAAGATTAAGATGTAACAGGCCGGTTTTGCTCATAGGAGGAAAGGGGGAAACAGAGCTTAATACAATATTGGGGGAAAAAGACCTTAGAGAGGCCATGGAGTACATATCGGGATATTCATTATATGCGTATGAGGAGCAGCTTAAGGAGGGATTTATTACCATAAGAGGCGGTCATAGAATAGGCGTGGCAGGCAGGGTGGTTGCGGAAAATGAAAAAGTAAAAACCATAAAAAATATATCGTCACTAAATATAAGAATCAGTCATGAGGTGCTTGGATGCAGTGACGAGATAATAAAGTATATTAATGGGAACATTCTTATAATATCACCGCCTCGTATGGGAAAAACAACGCTGTTAAGAGATATTTTAAGAAATATAAGTGAGACAGAGGGGCAGTCAGTGGGAATAGTGGACGAAAGAAGTGAGATAGCGGCATGTTATATGGGAATTCCACAGAATAATTTGGGACCAAGGTGTGATGTTCTTGACTGCTGCCCCAAAACAATAGGAATGATGCTTTTGTTAAGAAGTATGTCGCCTACATATATAGGCGTGGACGAGCTTGGAACAAAGGATGATATAGACAGTATAAAGCAGGTAATAAAGGGAGGGGCATACGTTGCCGCCACAATACACGGAGAAAGTATTGATGACCTTATGAAAAAGAAACATTTAAAAGAGATATTTGAGCTTAAGCTCTTTGATACATATATAGAAATAAGCAAAAAAGGATTAAAAAGAAGTATGGCTATATACAATAAAGCATTGGAGAGGGTGGAGGAAACATGAAGCTTCTTGGAATAATCATGATATGCACCTGCTCGTCAATGCTGGGATTCATGCAGGGAGAGCGTCTAAGACAGCACTATGACGAGCAGATATATTTAAAGAAAATTGTTATGCTTATAAGAGGTGAAATAAGGTACAACTGCGGTGTGTTAAGCGAAGTGTTTGAAAATGTGTCAAGAAAGGTAAAGGAACCATATAAGGATATATTTTCACAGCTTAGCGGCAGCTTAAGCAAGGGTGATGGAGAAACCTTTAATGATATATGGAACAGTACGGTAATAAAAAAGCTTAACGGCACAAAGCTTTTTGAAAGAGACATAGAGGGCTTTAAGGAGCTGGGAGAAAATATGGGTTATCTTGACACCCAGATGCAGCTTAATTATATAGATTTATACATAGACAGGCTTTCAGGAGAAATAGAAGATACAAAGGATAAGCTTCAGGGCAGCATAAAGCTATTTAAGGCATTGGGTATTATGGGCGGTCTGCTGTTGACAATTCTTATTATATAAAAAGAGGAGTAGGAAAATGGACGTAAGTTTAATCTTTAAGATTGCGGCAGTGGGAATACTTGTATCTGTAATAAGCCAGATACTAAAGCAAAGCGGCAGGGACGAGCACGTATTTTTAGTTGGACTTGCAGGGCTGGTGTTAGTGCTGTTTTGGATTATTCCTTACATATATGAGCTGTTTGAAAATATAAGAAGTCTGTTTGCATTATAGTTAAGGAGTGCTTTATATTATGGGAATAGTTGGGATTATGATATTTGCGGTAATGTCGGCAATTTTGGCAAGCCAGTTAAAGGTACTTAAAGGAAATTTTGATACGTATATTATAATAGCAGCCTGTCTTGTTATTTTGTTTTATATACTTACAAAGCTTACAGCCATAGTGGATGTTATAACAAGGCTTCAGTCATATATATCAATAGACTGGGCATATATGGAGATTTTGCTTAAAATAGTTGGAATATCATATATTACACAATTTTCCTCTGATATGTGCAAGGAGTGCGGCTATGGCGCAATAGGAAATCAGATACAGATATTTGGCAAATTAGCCGTTATGACTATAAGTATGCCTATAGTGCTGGCATTGATAGATACCATAACATATATGCTTGCATAGTAAAGTTAAAGGAGGATATATGATATATGGCAGGAAAAATAATTAAGGCAATAGGCATAAGCATATTGCTTATTATTGTATGGGATATGGTATGCAGTGAGGCGTACGGCAGTGATGTAAACGGTGAGGAGTCATACAGTGATGAGGATATAGAGGCAGACCTAGAGGAATATGATTTCTATAATGTGGAAAAAGCTCTTGAGGGTGAGGACATAAACTTTACGGATATGGTAAAAAAGCTTGCAACAGGCCAGTCGGAGGGAGTGTTTTCACAGATGTTTAAAAGTGTTATGTCAAAGCTGTTTGGAGATATATCATATAATAAGGAGGCAGTTGTAAAAATCATATTTATTGCAATTATATCGGCACTTTTTTCTAATATGTCCATAGTATTAAAAAAGTCGGATATGTCGGAGACAGGCTTTTATGTTACCTATATGCTTATGATAACAATCCTTATGGTAGGTTTTGTGGTAATGGCAGATATGGTTTCCGAGACAATAAAGTCAATAATTATATTTATGGACGCACTTATTCCCGCCTTTTTTCTGTCGGTTGGAATGGCCTCCGGCTCTGTAAGTGCCGTAGGATTTTCACAGATTATACTTATAGCTATCAATATAATAGACAAGTTTCTTATAAGCTTTGTTCTTCCGCTGGTAAATGTATATGTAATAATACTGCTTGTAAACAATATAGTTATGGAGGATTACTTTTCCAAGTTTGCCGATGTGCTAAAAACATTTATTTCCTGGATGCTTAAGGGGTTTATAACAATACTTTTGGGAGCAAATATAATACAGGGAATGATACTTCCTTCAGTTGACGGTGCAAAAACTGGAATAGTTAATAAAATAATAAATATTATTCCGGGAGGCTCAGCCATAACAAGCGTAGAGGGAATAGTGACAACAACGTCGGCGGTTATAAAAAATGCCATAGGAGGGGCGGGGCTTATAGCTATAGTGGTAATATGTGTGTTTCCCATGGCAAAAATGCTTATATACACGGCAATGTATAAAATAACGGGAGCAGTTATACAGCCCATATCAGACAAAAGAATAGGAAACAGTCTTGATGCAGTGTCAGAAGGCATAGGAATGTTATATAAAATAATACTTACGGTGGCTGTTTTGTTTTTTATAACCATAGCTATTGTATGCTTTACCACAAATATAAAAATATAAAAGCTTATAAGGAGGAGAAATGCTTGAATATATTAGAAGAATTGCAGTTTTTATAGTGGCTGAAAGCGTAATGCTTGGAATAGTTCACAATGAGGATTACAAAAAATTTATAAAAATGTGTTCGGGAATGATAATGATAATACTTGTGTTAAGCCCTCTTGACAGGCTGTTTGGAATAACTGATACCATAAGCGGATTTTTAAGGGAAATTACAAATGAAAGAGAGTATGAGGAGGCGAGGGAGGCATTGGCATCAGGAATAGAGGGGAATCTTACTGACAGCGGAATAGAAAAAGTAAAGGGAGAATATGAAAAGCTTTTAAAGGAGCAGATAGGGCAAAAGGCGGCAGAATATGGGTATGAATTAGTTGGTGTGGAGGTAAGCTTTGACGAAAATCAGGATAATTATATAGGAATGATAAGGCTTACAATGACTATGGAAGATAAGGAAGAAAGCAGGGGAGAAATTATAATTGAAAAGATAAATATAGGAGATGAAAATATAAAAGCTGTGGAGGAACCTGATATAATGGCGGTTAAAAATTATATTACGGATACATATGGAATTGATTATGATAGGATATCTGTAGAGGTAGGCTTATGAAAATAAATATAGATATTATTAAAAATATTGGCAAGGATAAATTAATACTTCTGATTATAGCGGGAGTGGTAATTGTTCTTTGTACTGTTTGGGAAGGAAGCAGTGACTCGGCTGATGAAGGAAGCAGCGTAAGGGAGTCAGTACAGGAAGGCAGTGAGGAAACCATTGACTGGGAGGAGTATGTCAGGGTACAGGAGGAAAGGCTTAAAGAAATATTGAGCCAAATAGACGGGGCAGGGGAAATATACGTTATGATAACTCTTAAAAGCAGTGAACAGAAAAATGTTTTAACGGAAAAGGATATATCATATGAGGATACAGGCGAAGATGACAGTGCAGGAGGAACAAGGAAAATATATACATATTCTGAGGATAATCAGACAGTATATGTGACAGATGAAAGCGGCAAAACAACTCCTTACGTATTAAGCAGGATAGCACCATTAGTAGAAGGGGTGGCCGTAATATCAGAGGGAGGAGATAATGCAGTGGTAAAAGAAAAAATAATTAATGTGATAAAGGCATTATTTGCCATCGATATTAATAAAATATCAGTAACAAAATAAATAAGCATGGGTTAAGCGGAGGGAATACATACTATGAAAAAAATATTCAGAAAAAATCAGATTATAATAACTTCTCTGGCAGCACTTATTGCAGTGGCAGGCTATTTAAACCATATTGAAAGCAATGAAAAGGATTTAAGTGCCGTAAGCGATAACGCAGAGCAGGAGACAACATTGGAGAGTCAGAATAATAACGGAAAGGATTCTTCAAATGAGGATGGGGAAGGTACACCTGTCTCATCAAACAGTGGGGAAACCGGTGACATAGACAGCAATGATATAGATATGTCAGGTGAGCCGGGAGAGGCAGTATTTGTAAATGCTGTGGGAACAGTTGATTTCATTGTGGAGGCAAAGCTTTTAAGAGAGCAGACAAGGGCAAACAGTAAGGCAATGCTTATGGAGGTAGTAAATAACACAAATGCGGCAGAGGCGGAAAAGCAGGCGGCGGTTGATAAGATAACAGAGCTTGCAGATATTTCGGAAAGAGAGATGGCTGCGGAAAATCTTATAAGTGCCAAGGGCTATGAAAATGTTGTTGTGACAATAACAGACAATGCGGCAGACGTAATGATTGTGTCAGACACTCTGAGTGATGTGGAAAGAGCACAGATAGAGGAAATAGTAAAAAGCAAAACTCAGGTATCAGCAGATAAAATTACAATAACAGCAGTAAAAACAAACTAAATATTTATTGCAATTAACTGTTTTTTTTGTTATAGTAAACATTAGAAAACGAGCAGCTTTATATGCGGAATGGAGATAAGTATGAATAATAAGAAGAACATGAGTATCGGTGAAGTGCAGATAGCTGATGATGTTGTTGCTATTATAGCAGGTCTTG
The DNA here is from genome assembly GCA_944384155.1 of uncultured Lachnospiraceae bacterium. Lineage (GTDB taxonomy): Bacteria > Bacillota > Clostridia > Lachnospirales > Lachnospiraceae > CAG-303. The sequence continues at coordinate 49,899 of CALWSG010000002.1, forward strand.
CAGCTACTGAGGTTGAAGGCGTTTCATCTATGGCAGGAAATATAACAAAAGAAATAATAGGAAAGCTTGGAATGAAAAACCTATCAAAGGGTGTAAAGGTTACTGTCGGGGAGGACAGTGTGGCAGTGGAGTTAAGCTTAAATATAGCATATGGCTATAATGTACCGGAAGTATCAGAGAAAGTGCAGGATAAGGTAAAGGCGGCAATAGAGAATATGACCGGACTTAAGGTTAAAGAGGTTAATATTCATGTTGCAGGTGTGGCAATAGAGAATGATAATCTGTAATATGTAAGAGAGAATTTGTGCCTGTACGGTGGCAGTATTTATGGGACCGCATATTGCGGTCTCTTTGGCACACCGAGAATAATAGTATGAAAAATAAGAAAAGTTGGTAAAGGCTGATGACAAGAAGAGAACTGAGAGAAAACACATTTAAACTGCTTTTTCATAAGGAGTTTCATGACAGCGGAGAGATGGAGGAGCAGTATGGTTTATTTGTGGAAGCTATAGAGGCGATGAATGATAGTGATAAAAAGTTTGTACATGACAGAGTATTCGATATACTTCCAAGACTTCATGAGATTGACGGGGCTATTGATAATGTATCCCATGGCTGGAAAACATCAAGAATGGGAAGAGTAGACTTAACAATATTGAGGCTTGCTTACTATGAAATGAAATATGATGATACCATTCCTGAGCCTGTTGCAATTAATGAGGCAGTGGAGTTGGCCAAGAAATACGGCGGAGATGATTCACCGTCATTTATTAACGGTGTGCTTGCAAAGCTCACCTAAGCTTCAGGAGGCTGTGTATGGCAGGAGTATATACGGTATCGCAGATAAATGCATATATAAAGCATTTATTTACTGAGGATTTCGCCCTGTCCTCAATAAGCATAAAAGGCGAAGTGTCAAACTGTAAATATCATTCATCAGGTCATATATATTTTACTCTAAAAGACGGTGGTGCTTGTCTGGCAGCAGTTATGTTTGCCGGCAACAGAAGCGGTCTTTCTTTTACGTTAAAGGAAGGACAGAAAGTAGTAGCATCAGGCAGCGTAAATGTATACGAAAGAGACGGAAAGTATCAGTTATATGCAAAAAATATTGTTCTTGACGGAGAGGGCGATTTATATAGAAAATTTGAGGAGCTTAAGGGCAGACTCTTAGAAATGGGTATGTTTGAAAAGGAATATAAAAAGCCAATACCCAAATATGCAATGAATATAGGCATAGTAACCTCCGGTACGGGAGCAGCCATACAGGATATTATAAATATATCACGGAGAAGGAATCCATATGTTAAGCTTTACTTATACTCTGCAACGGTTCAGGGGGACGGAGCAGTTCCTTCAATTATCAGTGGAATAAATTGTCTTGATGATATTGGACTTGATGTTATTATAGTAGGAAGAGGAGGAGGCTCCATAGAGGATTTATGGGCATTTAATGATGAGAGTGTGGCAAGGGCAATATTTGCATGTAAAACACCTGTGGTATCGGCTGTAGGTCACGAGACAGACACAACCATAGCAGATTACGTGGCAGATATGAGGGCACCTACCCCGTCAGCCGCCGCAGAGCTTACAGTATTTGACTACAGAAAGTATCTTGAGGATATAGATGGATTAAGGAGAATGCTTGACAAGCTTTTGCAGGGAAAAATAAATGCATACAGAAGCAGGCTGGAAAATTACGGCTTACGGCTGGAAAATAAAAATCCCGTAAAAAAAATTAATGATAAAAGACAGCAGCTTGATAATATATATGACAGGCTTTATGAAAAAATAAAAATGAAGCTTAGCAGTGATAAATCAAGGCTGGCTGTAATGGCTGAAAGATTAAATAATATGTCACCTCTTACAAGGCTTGACAGAGGCTTTGCCTATGTGGCATCAGAAGGAAAAACCTTAAAAAGTATAAGTCAGGTAAAAGAGGGAGACATAATAGAGGTAAGCCTTAGGGACGGAAATATTAAGGCAGGTGTAATAAGCACGGAAAACAACAGAAATATATTGGAACAAAATCAAATATAAGGATATGAGGAAGATATGGGAAGAACAAAAAGCGAGGCAAAGGAAGAAGGCAAAAAAGAAAATAAACAGGAAATAACAATAGACGAGGGATTTGCAAAGCTTCAGGATATACTTACGGCAATGGATGCAGAGGGCATAAGTCTGGAGGATTCATTTAAGCTCTACAATGATGGTGTACTGCTTGTAAAGGAGTTAAGCGGAAAACTTAATGATGCCGAAAACAGTCTTACGATAGTAAATGAGGAATAAAAGGAGATTAATGTGGAAGATTTCAATGAAAAATTAAAATGTAAAACAAAAGAAGCAGAGGAAATTATATTTAAATATCTGCCGGAGGAAAATGGCTTTCAAAAAAGTGTTATAGAGGCAATGAATTACAGCGTAAAGGCGGGAGGTAAAAGACTGCGTCCGATGCTTATGATGGAAACCTCACGTCTCTTCGGATATACGGGAAGGGAGACAGAGCCATTTATGGCAGCTATTGAGATGATACACACATATTCTCTTGTCCATGATGACCTTCCGGCAATGGATAATGACATGGTAAGGAGAGGTCTGCCTACCACCCACGCAAAATTTGGACATGCCATGGGAATATTGGCGGGAGACGGGCTTTTAAATTATGCCTTTGAGGTATGTGCACGCACTATAGTGAAAAGTAAGACAATGGAAAAAGCAGTAAAGGCATATCAGATTCTTGCAGACAAGGCAGGAATAAACGGCATGATAGGAGGTCAGACTGTAGATGTGCAGCTTACAAATAAGCCTATAGACAAGGACACCCTTGATTTTATATACAGATTAAAGACAGGTGCACTTATTGAGGCGGCAATGATGATAGGTGCAGTTATGGCAGGAGCATCAAATGATAATATTGAAAAGTCAAGAAAAATTGCATTAGCGGTGGGAATGGCATTTCAGATACAGGATGATATCCTTGATGTGGAAAGTACAACAGAGGAATTGGGAAAGCCTGTTTTAAGTGACGAGAAAAATTGCAAGACAACATATGTTACTCTGTATGGTATAGAGGAATCAAAAAGGATAGTAAAAGAATATACAAGGCAGGCACTTGAGATTTTAGACGGAATGGAATATAGTAATGAATTTTTAAGGGAGCTGCTTATAAGTCTGATGACAAGAAAAAAATAAAGCAGTAAGGGACAGATATGGAGACAGGTATGTTATTAGATAAGATAAACAAGGAAAATGACATAAAGAACATAGCTACAGAGGATTATGACAGACTGGCACGGGAAATAAGGGAATTTCTTATAGAAAGGATTTCCGTAAGCGGAGGACACCTTGCATCAAATCTGGGAGTGGTGGAGCTTACAATGGCACTTCATCTGGTACTTGATTTTCCGGAGGACAAGCTTATATGGGATGTGGGACATCAGTCATATACTCACAAAATACTTACAGGGCGTAAAAATGAATTTAATACCTTAAGGTCATATGGGGGTATCAGCGGATTTCCAAAGAGAAGAGAGAGTAAGTGTGATGCCTTTGATACAGGTCATAGCTCAACATCTATATCGGCAGGTTTGGGAATAGCATCAGGCTATTATCTGTCAGGAAACAACGGGGTTGTAGTGTCCGTTATAGGTGACGGAGCTCTTACGGGAGGAATGGCATACGAGGCGCTTAACAATGTTTCAAATCTTAAGAGAAACTTTATTATAGTGTTAAATGACAATAATATGTCTATATCAGAGAATGTGGGCGGAATGTCATCATATCTTGATTCCTTAAGAACAGGGAATGTATACAATGACTTAAAGGCAGGCGTTACAAATACATTAAATAAAATTCCTGTTGTGGGAGAAAAAATGGTGCATCAGATAAAAAAGACAAAGAGCAGTATAAAGCAGCTGGTGATTCCCGGAATGTTTTTTGAGGATATGGGTATTACATATCTTGGACCTGTGGACGGACATAATATATTGCAGCTTGTAAAAACCTTAAATAAGGCAAAAAAGCTGCCTCATGCAGTTATTGTTCATGTGATTACAAAAAAAGGAAAAGGATATGAGCAGGCAGAAAGAAATCCGTCAAAGTTTCACGGAGTAGAGCCTTTTGATATATTTTCGGGGGAGGTTTACAGAAAAAAAGCAGAGCTGTCATATACTGATATTTTTTCAAAAGCAATAGTAAAGCTTGGGGAGAATAACAGGAAAATTACGGCAATTACGGCGGCAATGCCTGACGGCACAGGATTAAAAAAATTCAAGTCAAGGTATCCGGAAAGATTTTTTGATGTGGGAATAGCAGAGGAGCATGCAGTGACATTTGCGGCAGGTCTTGCGGCAGCAGGATATAAGCCTTATGTTGCCATATATTCATCATTTCTTCAAAGGGCATATGACCAAATTCTTCATGACGTATGTATACAGGATTTGCCTGTTGTATTTGCAATAGACAGGGCAGGTCTGGTGGGAGGAGACGGAGAAACCCATCAGGGAATATTTGACATATCCTTCCTAAGCTCAATACCTAATATGAGTATATTTGCACCAAAGAATAAATATGAGTTTATTGATATTTTAAGGTACTCAACATATTACAGCGGTCCTTTGGCAATAAGATATCCTAGAGGAGAAGCCTACAGTGGCTTTAAGGAGTACAGAGCTCCGATAAAGTACGGAAAAAGCGAAATAATATATAAGGAGAAGGATATTGCCATAGTGGCGGTAGGAAGCATGGTAAAGACAGGGGCAGAGGTAAGGAAAATATTAAAGGAAAAAGGATACTTTGTCACCCTTGTAAACGGAAGATTTATAAAGCCAATAGATGAGGAGTGTATAGGAAGCCTTACTGAAAATCATAAAATTATAGTAACACTTGAGGAAAATGTTATTAAGGGAGGATACGGAGAGAGTGTTATGAGATATGTTCAGACCATTGATACAGGTGTGAGGGTATTGAATATAGGGGTTCCTAATATATATTTAGAGCATGGCTCAGTGGAACAGCTTCATAAGGAGGCAGGACTTGATCCGGCATCTATTGCCGGAAGGATAGAGGAACTTAACAATGGATAAATTTTTTTTAGTTGCAAACAGTGATAAGGAAAGGATAAAAAATAAAATAGAGGAAATAAGAGAATATCTTAAGGAAAAGGGCGTAAGGTGCGGCTATGTAAACGGCTATGTAAAAAGAGAGGACGTACCTTGTGATACAGAGTGCGTAATGGTTCTTGGCGGTGACGGAACTATGCTTCAGGCTTCAAGGGAGCTTGTTGGAACAAGTGCATCGTTTATAGGAGTAAATTTTGGGACACTTGGTTTTTTGGCTGAGGTGGAAAGAGATGATGTAAAGGAAATGCTTAACCGTCTTATAAAAAATCAGTTTAAAATAGAGCATAGAATGATGCTGACAGGACAGATTATAAGAGACGGCAGTATAATAGCCGAAGACGTTGCACTTAACGATATTGTTATTAATAGAAGCGGTCCCCTTCATATTATGAATTTTTCCGTTTATGTCAACGATATGCTTTTAAAGGAGTATAAGGCAGACGGAATGATAGTTTCCACTCCTACAGGTTCTACAGCTTACAGTATGTCTGCGGGAGGTCCTATAGTAAAGCCTTCTGCAAATCTTACGGTTCTTACACCTATATGTCCACATACCTTAAATACAAGAAGCATAGTTTTGGAGGGGGAGGACATTATAGAGATAGACATAAATAGAAGTAAAAAGTACCGGGAAGATAAAAGGGGAGTATATTTTGATGGGGACAGATGTACAGACCTTATGGAGGGGGACAAAATTATTATAAAAAAATCTAAGCTAAGCACAAAAATTATTAAGCTAAGCAGTGAGAGCTTTTTGGAAATACTCGGAAAGAAGATGAGCAGCAATGAAGATAGCCAGACATAAAAAAATATTGGAGCTTATAAGCAAATATGAAATAGCAACTCAGGAGGAACTGGCGGAGAGGCTTATTGACAGCGGCTTTTTAGTTACTCAGGCAACAGTGTCAAGGGATATAAGAGAATTGTCATTAACTAAAATATCTGTTGCAGGAGGACAGAAATATACGGCGGTGAAAACCTCGGAAAGGGAAATGAATAAAAAGCTGCTAAAAATATTAAAGGAAGGTTATTTATCTTCAGACAAGGCAGGAAGCATAGTGGTAATAAAGACTGAATCAGGTATGGCAATGGCAGTGGCGGCGGCACTTGATGCACTTGGCTGGAGAGAGGCAGCAGGAACCATAGCGGGAGACGACACAATATTTTGTGCCGTAAGAAATGATGATGATGCGGCGGCAATAATGAGAAAGCTCTCAAGAATAGCTTTAGAGGAAGCAGAGGAGTAAAGGAAGGTATATATGCTTTTAAATGTACACGTTAAAAATCTTGCCCTTATAGAAGAAGCGGAGATTTATTTTAAAGAGGGATTAAATATTTTATCGGGGGAAACGGGAGCAGGAAAGTCTATTATAATAGGCTCCATCAATATTGCACTGGGAGGCAGGCTGCCAAAGGATATAGTGAGAGAAGGTGCAGAATATGGTCTTGTGGAACTGGTATTCGAGGGAATCTCAAAGGAGGCAGAGGAAAAGCTTAGGGAGCTTGATATATCCTTTGAGGATAATCAGATAATAATATCAAGAAAAATAGTAAACGGAAGAAGCACCATAAAAGTAAACGGTCAGACTGTTTCAGTAACATTATTAAGGGAAATCACATCACTGCTTATAGATATATACGGTCAGCATGACCATGAATCCCTGTTAAGCAGGAATAAGCATCTTGATATACTTGACGAGTATGGCATGGTAAAGATTATGCCTGAGAGAGAAAAGGTAAGGAAGCTTTACGGCCAATATAAGGAATTGAGGGAAAAGCTTAAGGAGTTTAATCTGGACGAGGAAGAGAAAAACAAAGAAATGTCTTTTCTTGAGTTTCAGATAGGAGAGATAGAGGAAGCGTCACTAGTTCCCGGTGAGGATGATTTGCTTGAGGAAGAGTATAAAAAAATGAGCCACTCAAAAAAAATAATAGAAGCATTAAATACTGTATATAAAGCAGTGGCAGGTGATGCAGAAGGTTCATTTGGGGAAGTGCTTGGTTACGGTATAAAGGAGCTTTCTCAGGTTATGGATTATGATGACAGAATAAAAGTATTTTACGACTCTCTTATGGACATGGATTCCATATGTAATGACTTGTCAAGGGAAGTATCCTCATATATAGATGAAATGACATTTGACGATGAAAGGGTACATTATGTGTCGGAAAGACTTAATCTTATAAATAAGCTGAAGATGAAATACGGTATTACAATAGAACTTATTTTAGATAAGCTTTCCATGCTTAGGGAAAGGTATAATAAATTAAAAAATGCCGGGGAAGAGCTTGAAAATATAAAAGAGGAGCTTAAAAAGACAGAGGATAAGCTGAAAAGGCAATGTAAAAAATTAACAGAGGTAAGAATGATTGAGGCGGGAAAGCTTGAGAAAAATATTACTGAGGCATTGACTGACCTTAATTTCCTTGAGGTTAATTTTAAGATTAATTTTTCTAAGACAGATAATTACACATCAAAGGGAACAGATATTGCAGAATTTTATATTTCAACTAATAAAGGAGAGAAGCTTAAGCCTTTGTCGGAGGTGGCTTCAGGAGGTGAGCTGTCAAGAATAATGCTGGCACTTAAGACTATTATGGCAGGAAATGACGGCATTGATACTCTTATATTCGATGAGATAGATGCAGGAATAAGCGGTAGAACTGCACAAAAGGTATCGGAGAAGATGAAGCTTATCAGCAGAAACCATCAGGTTATGGCAATAACTCATCTGCCTCAGATAGCAGCAATGGCAGATAATCACTATCTTATAGAAAAATCTGTTAAAAACGGAAAAACAATTACCGAGATTAAGGAGCTTGATTATGAGTCATCTGTAATGGAGCTTGCAAGAATACTGGGAGGCATGGAAATTACTGAGACGGTTATAAATAATGCAAGGGAAATGAAAAAACTGGCAAAGCAAGCAAAATGATACAGTTTATATTACACTAAAATATACATACTACTTATTAAAGGATAGGCTTTAGGCTTATCCTTTTTTATATCACTGTAAGCTGTTTGCAATCGGAGGAGGAACCATATCATGAGCAGGAGAAGTATGTATAGAAGGGTGTTAATTATGCTGTTGCTTGTAAGTATTGTTTTTTTATTTTATTACGCTAAAATAAACATAGAAAAAAGGCTGCCTGACGGTATATCTGATTATATGGATAATTACGTAAAAGACGGCTCGGACAATGATGGGTCTGAAAACTTAAATGTGGCAGCAAAAATATCAAATGGTATGGTTGTTTATCCCTGCGGTTTTCCTATAGGAGTTTATCTTGAGACAAACGGAGTTATGGTTATAGGAACAGGAACCATAGCAGGTATGGACGGGCTTACCTATGAGCCGTCTATGTCTAAAATACAGGCAGGGGATTATATAGTGGCAATAAATGATATAGATGTAAGCTCAAAAAACCAGCTTATTTTTCTCATAAATAAATACGGAGATGATGATATTATTCTTACAGTGAGAAGAAATAAAGAGCTTATAGATATAAAGATTTCGCCTATTAAGGTTTCAGACAATGAATATAAGCTTGGTATATGGGTAAGAGATGATTCACAGGGAATAGGCACAATGACATACATTACAAGCGATAATGAGTTTGGTGCATTGGGACACGGAATAAGCGATGTTGATACGGGAGAGCTTTTAAATGCGGCAGGAGGAACATTATACGGAGCCAGCATATGGGGAATAAAAAAAGGAGAATCAGGAAGTCCCGGAGGACTTTACGGTGTCATCAGCTACGAGGATAAAAATATACTGGGAGAGATAAAACAAAACACAAGCATAGGAATATATGGTACAATAGATGCGGCGGAGGTTAAGGAAAAGTTTTCCCTTGAGCCTATGGAGGTTGGAACAAAGGAGGAAATCGCAGTTGGGAAAGCATATGTGAGAACATGTGTGTCAGGAAAGGTTGAGGATTATGAAATATATATAGAGAGTGTAGACTTAGACTGCGATTCTAACAAGGGAATGGTAATTAAGATAACGGACAGAGAGCTTTTAAAGCTTACAAACGGCATAGTGCAGGGAATGAGCGGAAGTCCCATTATACAAAATGGAAAGCTTATAGGAGCAGTGACACACGTATTTGTAAAGGATTCCACAAAAGGGTACGGAATATTTATAGAAACAATGCTTGAGGATTAAATGCAGAAGCGATGCCGTGGGATTAGGAGGCAGATTATGACAATACAGCAAATAAGGTATGCGGTAGCCATAGCAGACTGCAATTCAATAAATGAAGCGGCAAAGAGTCTGTTTATATCACAGCCAAGTCTTTCAAATGCAGTGAGGGAGTTAGAGGAGGAGCTGGAAATAGAAATATTTTTAAGGACAAGCAGAGGTGTTACTGTAACAGGAAAGGGCATGGAATTTTTATCATACGCAAGGCAGCTTTTAGAGCAGTATGAGATAATGCGGGAAAGATTTATTGACAAAAATGCAGGAAAAAAGAAATTCAGTGTTTCCATGCAGCATTATTCCTTTGCAGTAAAGGCGTTTGTACAGATAGTAAAGGAGTTTGACACGGGAGAGTATGAATTTGCAGTATATGAGACAAAGACATATGAGGTTATTGAAAATGTAAAAAATTATATAAGTGAGCTTGGGATTCTTTTTATAAACAGCTTTAACGAGCGTATATTAAAGAAGTACTTTCAGGATAACAGCTTAGAGTTCACAGAGCTTTTTTGCTGCAAAACCTACGTATATCTTTGGAACCGGCATCCTTTGGCAGACAGGGAGATTATAACCATGGAGGAGCTTCAGGAATATCCCTGCCTTGCCTTTGAACAGGGGAAAAACAATTCCTTGTTTTTATCTGAGGAAATGCTTAGTGATTACAAATATAAAAAAATTATAAGAGCAAATGACAGGGCAACAATGCTTAATCTTATGGTTGGTTTAAACGGATATACATTATGCTCCGGCATAATATGTGATGAGCTTAACGGCAATAATTACAGGGCAGTTCCTCTGGATGTTAAGGAAACCATGACAATAGGATATGTAAAGGTTAAGGGAATGGGACTTAGCAAAATAGGGGAAAGATACATAGAGGAGCTGTCTAAGTATAAAGAGCTTGTTCTTAAAGACTAAAAGAACAGAGTTGAATTTTTACTTGGTTTTTACACTGGTTTTACCGTGAATTTGTTTTTGCATTATACAATCCATTTCGTTGAATAATTACTTAAAGCGACATAAAATCAGAATGAAATGGAGGATTTTTCAAGTGGAAAATGTAGTAAATGTTGCCATAGCAGATGATAACGAGAGAATAGTTAAGATTCTTGACGATTTACTGAGTGGTGATTCTGAAATAAGAGTGGTAGGAAAGGCGAAAAATGGTGAGGAGGCATATAATATTATAAAAAAGGAAAAACCGGATGTGGTTCTTCTTGATATAATTATGCCGAAACTTGACGGACTTACGGTTATGGATAAGGTAAACAAGGACAAAACCATAGATAAGCATCCTGCATTTGTGGTTATGAGTGCCATAGGTCAGGAGGCTATAACAGATGATGCCTTTAATATGGGAGCAAATTACTATATTATGAAACCCTTTGATAATGAAATAGTCCTAAACAGAATAAAAAGTATTAAAAACAACAGTGCAAAAAAATTTCACGAGGGAAGAAAAGTCAACCCAAATGAGACAAAGGTAGATTATATAGAAAGAAATCTTGAGGCTGATGTGACAAGTATTATACATGAGGTGGGAGTTCCGGCGCACATTAAGGGATATCAGTATCTTCGTGATGCGATTATGATGAGTGTAAATGATATGGAAATGCTTAATTCCATAACAAAAATATTATATCCCACAATAGCAAAGAAAAACGGAACTACTTCAAGCCGTGTGGAGAGAGCTATAAGACACGCCATAGAGGTGGCATGGAACAGGGGAAAAATGGATACCATAGAGGAGCTTTTCGGATATACCATTAACATGGGAAAGGGTAAGCCTACAAACTCTGAATTTATAGCACTGATTGCTGATAAAATAAGGCTTGAGTATAAGATAAGAAATTAGTAAAATAATAGAAAAACCTCTTTATATATTGGGAAATTTATGATAAAATATTGTATAGTTAAAGAAAATGTCAGATACCTTTTTTAACGTATACAATATTGTTTGGAGGAAGCGTATGAAGAAAGTATTATTTGTAGCGTCGGAGTCAGTGCCTTTTATAAAAACAGGAGGTTTGGCAGATGTTGTAGGTTCTCTGCCAAAGAGTTTTGATAAAAATGAAATTGACTGCCGTGTAATTATTCCGAAATATAAATGTATGGACGGAAAATTTTTGGAAAATCTTGAATATGTAACACATTTTTACATGGATTTAAACTGGAGAAGCCAGTATGTAGGCGTGTTTAGAACTGTCTGTGACGGCGTGACCGTATATATGATAGACAATGAATATTATTTTAGCGGTCCTAAGCCATATGGAGATATATGCTATGATTTGGAGAAGTTTGCATTTTTCTCAAGAGCAGCACTTTCAATCCTTCCTGTAATTGATTTCAGACCGGATATTATACATTGCCATGACTGGCAGACAGGACTTATACCTGTATACCTGAAGGATTGCTTTGCCCAAAGTGATTTTTACAGGGGCATTAAATCCATTATGACAATACATAATCTTAAGTTTCAGGGAATATGGGACGTAAACACCATGAAGGATATTGCAGGACTTGCCGATTCTTACTTTACAATAGATAAGCTGAAGCATGGAAAGGACGGCAATTATTTAAAGGGCGGAATAGTCTATGCAGATTATGTAACAACCGTAAGTAATACATATGCAGAGGAAATTAAAACTCCGTTTTTTGGAGAGGGACTTGACGGTCTTATGCGGGCAAGAAGCAACTGTCTTAGAGGCATTGTAAACGGAATAGACTATGATGAATATAATCCTGAAACAGATAAGTATATCGAAAAGAATTATAATATAGATACCTTCCGTAAGGAAAAGGTGAAGAATAAAAGAGCATTGCAGCAGGAGCTGGGACTTGAGGTAAATGACAGAAAGTTTATGATAGGACTTGTATCAAGGCTTACAGATCAGAAGGGACTTGACTTAATTAACTGCGTTATGGATGAGATTTGTGCAGAGGATGTGCAGTTTGTTGTGCTTGGAACGGGAGAGGAAAGATATGAGAATATGTTCAGGCACTACGCATGGAAATACGGCGGAAGAGTATCTGCAAACATTTATTATTCGGAAGCCATGTCCCACAAGATATATGCTTCCTGCGATGCATTTCTAATGCCGTCACTGTTTGAGCCGTGCGGATTAAGCCAGCTTATGAGTCTTAGATACGGAACAGTGCCTATTGTAAGGGAAACGGGAGGACTTAAGGATACAGTTGAGCCGTATAACGAATATGATTCAACAGGAACAGGCTTTTCCTTTGCAAATTACAATGCACATGAAATGCTTGGAATTATTAATTATGCTAAGTCAGTATACTACAATAAAAAACGTGAGTGGAACAAGATAATAGACAGGGGAATGGCGAAGGACTTCTCATGGAAAACGTCAGCAAAAGAATATGAAAATTTATACAGCCAGATTCTTGGCTGGTAGAAAAAATGTGCTTCAAAGCATTTAGCTTTGAAGCACATTTTTAGTTTCGTAAAAAGCTTTCATTACAATGCCCTGGGGATAGTCTCCAAAATCTTTGCCGAATAATGTAATACCGCCCTTGGTAGATGTTCTGTCCTGACAGGAAATTACAAGGTCAATAAGAATGCTGCCATCAGAGTCTTTTAAAAGATTGTCAATATTATAGTCAGAGCCGTCAAGCCCGTTTATAAAAGTACCGTCTCTGCCAATTGATATTGTTATAAGCTCGCCATACTGACCGTAAGACCACCATTCAGGTGTGAATTTGCCTCTGTGGTCATCAAATTCACCGGGACAGTCATATCTGCCAAGGAAGCTATTTCCATTAAAAAAGTCAATGGCAGTAGGGTAATCCTTTGCTATAAATGGCCCTTCACCGGCTATTTCAAAGGAAAGCTGTATTTCTGTGAGAATATGCTCTTCTTTGAGAGGGTTTGGAAATGAATATGACACAAATCCGTCGGTAAACCACATAAGCTGTGCATTAAAACGTTCCGGATACATAAAGAAATGAGGAATATCAAAATCAAACAGCGGCTGTTCCTTATCACACAGACCGCAGGTAGGATTTATGCTGCACCGTGAGAATTGTCCCACATTAAATTCAAGCTGAACGAATTTTCCCGATAAAGTTTTGTCTATTAAGTCTATAACGATTTTGGATTGGGCAATGGAGCAAAGCTTTTGCGTACCATGACCTATGGAATGAAGCTTAATATTTACAAGACCGCAGTCTGACAGCTTTTTCATATGTGATGTAAGGGCACCGTTTGATATATTTAAGGATTTTGCAAGGGTGTCCATATTCATATATTTACAATTTTGCAAAAGCTCAATGATTTTCATTCTGGTAGGAGACGACAGGGCATCAAATAAAAGTCTGCCTGACTCAAGATTATTTAGATAAATCATAAACAGTACCACGCCTTTCTGCATTTTGGCAAAAAACAAAATGTTTTTAGTTTTTTAAATATTTTTTATATTTAAGTAAAATTTATCATTTATGCAGGGATTTGTCAATAGCTTGATTATTTGGAAATCTTTTGGTATGGAAAATTCTAAAATATAAAAAGCAAATATTTTATATAAAACTAAAATGGTTTAGAAAAAAATAAAATAATATATTGACGAAATGTAGGCCTTGGTATATGATATACATAAAATTATGATAAAATGGAGGATAAAAATGAGGAAGCAAAAACTTATAATGAATTGTAAAAAAGCAGTTTCTCTTATTATGGCGTCTGTCATGGTGCTTTCCATTGCGGCCTGCGGCGGCGGTGATGAGGGCGAAAAGGAAACTACGGAAAAACAGACTGAGGAAGAAACAGAAAGCTTAGAGCCGGAGATTGAACGTCCTGATAAGAACACAGTTACATCATATGATGTGGAAAATACAGATTACACATTAAGCATTGATGCAGGAAATGAGGTTCATGATATAAGCGAGCTGTTATACGGAATATTTATAGAGGATATTAACTTTGCGGCAGACGGCGGTCTGTATGCTGAGAAGGTTGTAAACAGATCCTTTGAATTTACACAGCTTGCCGAAAATGATGAAATGTACGGCTGGAGTACCGTAGGCACAATAAATGCAAGTGTTACTGTTGACGATAAAACAGGCTCCTTAAACGAGAATAATACAAATTATCTCGTTATGGAAAATACATCCGGTACCCTGTCAGGTGTGGCAAACAGAGGCTTTCTTGACGGTATGTCTGTTGAAAAGGATGGAGAGTATAATTTTTCAATATATGTAAAGGGGATAGACGGCTACACAGGGGGTGTTACCGTAAATATAACATCAGGAACAGAGGTTATAGCAACGGGGAAAATTGATTCAGTTACGTCAGAGTGGAAAAAGTATACCTTATCCCTTACTTCATCTAAGGAGGCACATTCGGGAGTAACACTTCAGGTGCTTATTGATAACGGCAAGGCAGCAGTTGACATGGTATCTCTTTTCCCTAAGGATACATATAAGGGAAGGGAAAACGGAATGAGAAAGGATCTTGCAGAGATGCTTGAGGCTTTGCAGCCAAAGTTTTTGAGATTTCCGGGAGGCTGCGTGATAGAAGGATATGATGCAGATTCAGCCTATAATTGGAAGGATTCCATAGGTGTTGGACAAAACGGAGAGCCGCTGCTTTTTAACGGTACATACGGAGATGTGGCTGCAAGAGAGCAGGGAATAAACATATGGACTGACATTAATGCAACAGAGGATAAGTGGCCTTCATTTATGACATACGGTCTTGGATTTTTTGAATATTTCCAGCTTGCAGAGGATTTGGGGGCAATAGGCGTTCCTGTTGTTAACTGCGGACTTTACTGTCAGGCGAGAGGAGGAGAGGCAGTACCTATAGACAGCGATGAATTTAAACAGTATATTCAGGATGCCCTTGATTTGGTAGAGTTTTGCAGGGGCGGTGCAGACACAAAATGGGGCAGTGTGAGAATTGCCATGGGACATGAGGAGCCTTTCGTACTTAAATATATAGGAATAGGAAATGAAAATTGGGGAGAGGATTATTATGAGAGGTATACTGCATTTGCAGAAGCATTTGCCAATGCTAAGAATGAGCAGCCTGAGCTGTTTGAAGGAATAGAGATAATGTACTCTGCAGGTGTAGATGACGGTACAAGCGGAGCTGATTATATGCCGTCCTACCAGTATGCAAAGGAATGGCTTGAAAATAATCCTGATTCAGATATAAGTGATTTTGCAGGTGCAACAGATCATCATTACTATAATGACCCGGAGTGGTTCTTAAAAAATACAGATTATTATGATGAGGAAAATTACAGCAGAGATACGGAAAGTATGACATCTTCGTCATATGGAGGAGGAATCAATGTATTTTTGGGAGAGTATGCTGCAAGGTCAAATACATTAAAGGCAGCATTGGCAGAGGCGGCATATATGACGGGTCTGGAGAGAAATGGTGATATTGTTAAGATGGCGGCATATGCTCCACTGTTTGGAAATCTTACGGCTACACATTGGGCACCTGACCTTATATGGTTTAACAATAATCTGTGTACAGGCTCCATAAGCTATTATATGCAAAAGATATTTTCAACAAATGCAGGAACAAAGCTGCTTAGCTCTAATATAGAAGGGGCATCGGTGGATGTGCCGGAGCTTGCAGGCATGGTAGGAGTAGGTACCTGGAATACTGCAGCCACCTTTGACAACGTATCTGTTGTAAATAATGATACGGGAGAGGTTCTTGGAGAGCAGGATTTTGAGGAGGACACATTTAAAAGAGACTGGTATCAGATGTCAGACGGAGATTTTAAGGTTGAGGACGGAGAGCTTGTTCAGTCAAGCACATCTACAATAGACAGTAATATAGGCTCGTCAGTATATTTTGGATATACAGACTGGGAAAATTATACCTATACAGTAAGTGCTACTAAGACAGCAGGAGATGAGGGCTTCCTTATTCCTTTTGCAGTTCAGGGCAGGGATAATAATTATTTTTGGAATTTAGGCGGCTGGGGAAATACAGTGTCATGTCTTCAGCAGGTAACTGACGGTACAAAGAGCGGACAGGTAGAGGGAACCATAAAGGATTTCACGGCAAAGACAGGGGAAACATATGAGCTTAAAGTGGTAGTGTCGGGAAAAAATGTAAAATGTTATGTAGATGATGAGCTTTATATTGATTATAATGTTACGGCAGGTTCAGAGGCGGAGGCTTATCAGGTGGTAAGCACTGATGATACGGGAGATATTATAATCAAGCTTGTTAATGTGACGGAAAGTGACAGAGTGTTTGCCGTAGATATTGCAAATGCAGGAACAGTAAGCAGTGAAGCTATTGTATATCAGGTGGCAGGAAACAGTCTTGATGATGATAATATTTTAGGGGCAAAAGAGGACTGTATTATGGAGGAAATGACAATAAGCGGTTTTAGTGATAAGTTTAATTACACAGTTCCCAAGTATTCAGTTACGGTAATAAGAATAGACAGAAATTAAGTAAAAAATGACAACCGAAAGAGAAAATCCGGTTGTCATTTTTTTAATCAAGCTGTTTTATACCTGAAATATCAGGAGATATTGCCATAGAATAGTTAGTATGGTATATAACAAAGCCAGGCTTAGAGCCGGCTACCTTTTTTACATGTTTTCTTTCGATATAGTCTATCTCTACCTTTTCCTGTTCCCTGCCTTTAGAGTAATATGCGGCAAGCCTTGCAGCCTCCTCAAATGTTCTGTCGGGAAGCTCATCGCCACGGGTCTTTACAATCACATGAGAGCCGGGAAATGTTTTTGAGTGGAACCACCAGTCCTTTCCGTCGGCAACCTTAAATGTAAGCTCTTCGTTTTGAATGTTATTTTTTCCAACGTAAATATCATATCCGTCTGAGGATATATAATGAAATGGTCTGCTTTTATATTTTGATTTTTTGTCAGTGCTTTTGCGGCGTATATAGCCTGACTGTACCATTTCCTCCTTAAGCTCCTTTAAATCATCCTCAGTAACTGCAATATCAATGGAATTAAGAAGAGATTCCAGATGGTCAATAGAGGTTTTTGTGTCTGATATAATATCTGTTAATGCCTCATATGTTCTTTTAAGCTTTCCGTATTTTTCAAAGTATTTTTTTGCATTGTCCAATGCTGACAGGTCAGGGTCCATTGGAATAGTAATATTTTCGTTTGTATAATAATTGAGTGCCGTAAGCTCATTATCACCGGGAGCACAGTTATAGCCGTAAGCAGTTAAAAGCTCGCCGTAAACCTTATATTTTTCTCTTTTTTCAGTGTCCTTTAGCTGTCTAAGCTGTATTTCGTACTTTTTATAATCCTTCTCAAGGGCAGTAGTTATAAGCCTTCGCAAATCAGAGGATTTCTGCCGGATTCTTGTAACCCTGCTTTTTTTGCTGTAGTATTCCTCCAAAAGTGAGCTTATGGAGGTGTATGCCACAGAGGTTAAATCTTCGTATATTGTAAGTGGAAAGCTGTTAAATTCCCTTGGAGTATCCTTGTCATAAATTATAACCGGCTTAAAAAGCTTTTTATTAATTATATTTATTATTTCCAAAAAGCTTTCATAAAGCTTTGATAAATCTGATTCAGACAGAACATTTGCGGGAATCCCTGAGTCTATACCGCATCTGTAGCATATCTCTTCACCGGCCACAGGACTTATTCCCGTAAGAGATGTATACAGTGCTTTTGAAACAGCCATTGGTTTTGAATGTATTACGGAAAAAAATAAATCCCGTGTTGTATCTAAGGGGTTAAGCTTTTCAGTGGTTTCCGGTATAAAGTAATCTCTGCCGGGAAGAACCTCTCTCACAGAGCTTATATTGGCTGAAATATGCTTTATACTGTCTATGATTTTTCCGGGTATGAAATCAGTACAGTCCGGTGTATGAGAAGCAGGCTTTACATCGGTAAAAATAATGTTGCTGTGCTTTCCCATAAGCTCCACAACAAGAAACTTATGACATATGTCGCCTAATTCATTGTAATGCTCCAGCTTTATATTTATAATTCTTTCAAGTCCCGGCTGGGTAATTTCAAGAATTTTTGAATTGGTAAGATGCTTTCTTAATACCATGCAAAAATTAGGGGCAGTGAGAGGACTTGTCTTTGAACCCTCGGTAATATACATAAGAGGCAGGGAAGCTCCTGCCGATATTAACAGCTTATACTGCTCCTTTGCCTTTTTTATTGTTATCTGAAGCTCATCATTTTCAGGCTGTGATATTTTAAATAATCTTCCGTCAGTAAGCTTGCTGTTTAGTTCATCTGTTAAAGCGGCCACTGTAATACCGTCTAATGCCATTATAATCCCTCATTTCAGTAAAAGAATTGTGATGTAAAAATCATACAGTTTTTTTGGCTTTCAGTCAAGGCAAAAGGAAGGATAAGGGTTTAGTTTTTTCCTGTTGACGTCAACTTTTAAATGTTTTATAATAAAGTTTAGCCTAAATGGCAGACATAGCCGTGAAAATAAAAGTGCGGCTATGGTAAACGGAGGTAAATATGATATACAGCATGACTGGTTTTGGGCGTTATGAATTGACTGAAAATAATCGGAAGCTTACTATAGAGATGAAATCTGTAAATCACAGGTATTTTGACGTAAATATAAAAATGCCAAAGAAATTCGGTATATTCGAGGCTGACATGAGGAGTTTTCTTAAAAATTATGCAAAGCGTGGAAAGATAGACATATATGTTACGTATGAGGATTTATCGGGAGCGGACTGCAATTTGAAATATAACGGAGCCTTGGCGGAGGAATATGTAAAATACTATAGAAAAATTAAAGAGGATTTTGGACTTAAGGATGATATAACAATATCTCTTGTTTCAAAAAGCCCTGAGGTTTTGTCCATGGAGGATGATGCTATAGATGAAGAAGAAATATGGAATCTTTTAAAAAATACCTTAGAAGGTGCCTGCATGAAATTTGCCGAGGCAAGGGCAGCCGAAGGTGAAAATTTAAAAAATGATCTTATGGGAAAGCTTCAAGATATGACAAGGCAGATAGAAAGGGTGGAGGAGCGTTCACCTCAGGTGCTTGAGGAGTACAGGCGTAAGCTTGAGGATAAAATGCAGGAAATATTTGACAATACGCAGATAGATGACAGCCGCATAGCTTCTGAGGTTATACTTTTTGCAGATAAGATGTGTGTAGATGAAGAAATAGTAAGGCTTAAAAGTCATGTGGAAAATATGAAGGAAGATTTAAAAAATGGGGGAGATATAGGAAGAAAGCTAGACTTTGTTGCACAGGAAATGAACAGAGAAGCAAATACAATACTGTCAAAGGCAAATGATATGGAGGTTACAAATATTGCAATAGGTCTTAAGACAGAGATAGAAAAAATAAGAGAGCAGATACAGAATATTGAATAATTTATATGTAGGACAGGTGATGAAAGTGAAAGGAATACTTGTTGTGGTTTCGGGATTTTCAGGTGCAGGAAAAGGCACTGTAATGAAGATGCTTCTCGAAAAATATAACAATTACAGATTAAGCATATCGGCTACCACAAGAAAGCCAAGAGAGGGAGAGGAGAACGGCAGGGAGTATTTTTTTAAGACAAAAGAAGAATTTGAAAAAATGATTGAGGAGAACCGGCTGATAGAGTATGCTGATTATGTTGGTAATTATTACGGCACTCCAAGAGATTATGTGGAAAAACAGCTTGAATGCGGAAAAGACGTTATACTTGAAATAGAGCTTCAGGGAGCATTGCAGGTTAAAGAAAAGTTTCCGGAGACACTGCTTGTATTTTTAACACCGCCTTGTGCACAGGAGTTAAAGGCAAGACTGGAAGGAAGAGGTACGGAGGATAATAATACCATTATGGCACGTCTTAAAAGAGCAGCTGAGGAGGCTGCCTATATGGACAGGTATGACTGTGTGCTTATAAATGATAATCTGGAAAAATGCGTAGACGATTTACACGGAATTATACAGTCAGAGCATTGGAAGGCAGGAAGAAACAAAGAGCTTATTGATAAAATGCGTGGAGAGCTGGAAACTTTAAAATAGTCCGGCAGTCATGCTTTAAGTATAAAATAAATATTTAATTGCCATAGGGCAGAACGGAGGATATTATGTTACACCCATCTTATTCAGATTTAATGGAAGTAGTAAACAGTGAGGTAGAGCAGGGAGAGCAGCCTGTTGTACAGAGCCGTTATTCCATAGTTCTTGCAACTGCAAAGAGAGCAAGACAGATTATTGCAGGAGAACAGCCGCTTATAAACGGAAAGGGTAAGAAGCCTTTGTCAATAGCAGTTGAGGAGCTGTATAAGGGCAAGATAAAAATAGTGGGAGATGAAGAGGAAAAGGACAGCACAAAAGAGGCTGAAGAAGTAATGGAAAGTGCAGAGGAATAATAAATACACATGAAGATTTTATTTATATCTCTAGGTTGCGATAAAAACCTTGTAGATACAGAGGAAATGCTTGGAATTTTAAGGTCAGAGGGATATGAGTTTACAGATGATGAACAGGATGCCGATATAATAGTGGTTAATACCTGCTGTTTTATTAACGATGCAAAAGAGGAGAGTATTAATACAATATGTGAGATGGCAGAGTGCAAAAAACATTATAACTGTAAGGTACTGATTGTTACAGGGTGTCTTGCACAGAGATATAAAGAGGAAATTATAAAGGAAATACCGGAGGTTGATGGGATTCTTGGAACATCATCATATGATGAAATTGTAAGAATTATAAATGATGCCATGGATGGAAAGAAATCTGCGGAGTTTAAAGACCTAAACAGACTTCCGGAAGTATATACAGACAGAATAATCACAACAGGCGGATATTATGCTTATTTAAAAATTGCCGAGGGCTGCGATAAAAACTGTACTTACTGTATAATTCCAAAGATAAGGGGACATTACAGAAGCATTCCTATGGAAAGGCTTGCGGAGCAAGGAGAAAAGCTGGCAGAGGCAGGAGTTAAGGAGCTTATTTTAGTGGCTCAGGAAACTACGCTTTATGGCAGGGATTTGTATGGAGAAAAGTCCCTTCATAAGCTTTTGGAAAGGCTTTGCAGGATTGAGGGTATAAAATTTATAAGAATATTATACTGTTATCCTGAGGAAATATACGATGAGCTTATTGACACAATAAAGAGAGAAAAAAAAGTATGTCATTATCTTGATATGCCAATACAGCACTGCAATGATGAAATTTTAAGAAGAATGGGCAGAAGAACAAATAAGGAACAGTTAAAGGGCATAGTAAAAAAGCTTAGGAGCGAGATACCTGATATAATATTGAGGACTACTCTTATTTCAGGCTTTCCGGGAGAAACACGGGAAGCTCACAGGGAGCTGCTGGAATTTGTGGACGAGATGGAATTTGACAGATTAGGAGTTTTTCCGTATTCTCCAGAGGAAAACACTCCTGCGGCGGAGTTTACGAATCAGGTAGATGAGCAGACTAAGGAAGACAGAAAAAATGAGATAATGGAGCTTCAGCAGGAAATAGCCTTCGAGAAATCTGAAAATGTCATAGGAAGAGAGCTTATAGCTATGATAGAGGGAAAGGTGGCAGACGAGAATGCCTATGTTGGAAGGACATATATGGATGCACCGGGAGTTGACGGGTATGTGTTTGTCAATTCAGATGAGGAACTTATGACAGGAGATATGGTAAAGGTGAAAATTACGGCAGCATCGGATTACGATTTAATCGGAGAAAAAATATAGGCAGGGAAGAAAGGAAATTTTATTATGAATTTACCTAATAAATTAACAATATTCAGAGTGTGTACAATTCCGTTTTTTGTGTTATTTATGGAATTTGATGTAATCGAGGAAGCAGATAAGTATATTGCAGTTGCGTTGTTTATAATTGCCAGTGTTACAGATGCCATGGACGGGCATATAGCCAGGAAATACAATCTGGTAACTAATTTCGGAAAGTTTATGGATCCTCTTGCAGATAAGTTGCTGGTTTGTTCGGCACTTATATGTCTTACAGACATAATACCAAGCTGGGTGGTTGTAGTAATAATAAGCAGGGAGCTTATTATCAGCGGCTTTAGAATTATTGCAGCAGATAACGGCATTGTAATAGCGGCAAGCTATTGGGGCAAGGTAAAGACAGTTTGCCAGATGATTATGATAATATGGCTTATTGTAGACTTGCCGTATAAGCCATATTATATTATAGGACAGATTTTGATATATGTTTCACTTATTTTAACTGTTATTTCACTTGTTGATTATATGATAAAAAATAGGGAAGTGTTGAAGGAAAATGATAAGTAGAGACATGGAATACCGGCTTGTGGAGCTTTTGTCTGAAAAAAAAATGACCATATCAACGGCAGAATCATGTACAGGGGGGCTGATTGCAGGAGCTGTAATAAATGCTCCCGGTGCGTCAGCAGTATATAATGAGGGTTTTATTACTTACTCAAATGCTGCAAAGGAAAAGTATTTGGGAGTGAAGAAAGAGACACTTGAAAAATACGGTGCAGTGAGTAAGGAAACGGTAGTTGAAATGGCACAGGGCTGTGCAAGTGCTGCAAAGGCAGATGTGGCACTTGTATCATCAGGCATAGCAGGGCCTGAGGGAGGTACTAAGGAAAAGCCTGTAGGTCTTGTGTATATAGGCTGCTATGTGAGGGGAAATATAAGAACCGTAAAAAATGTTTTTTCAGGAACAAGACAGGAAGTAAGAAAGCAGGCGGTGGAAGCAGCTATTAAGCTGGCGGTTGACATGATAGAATAATGGTGATAGTATTAAAGCAGAATGTTGTAGTAATGTTCTGCTTTTTGATTTTTGACTAAGGTATATTTATTTATACAATTAATATTCTTTATTATCCCCCTAAACTGTACAAAATATAACAAAATTAAAAAATGAAAAAATACGTTGACAATATTTTGAATTTGTAATACTATATTTATAGTGAATCGAACGCACGTTCATAGATGCGAAGACAAAAAGGAAAGGGTTCTGTCATATGGCAGATATAGGTAAAATATATGGATAAGAGTGATAAGCTGAAGGCACTTGATGCGGCAGTGGCACAGATTGAGAAGCAGCACGGAAAAGGCTCTGTTATGAAGCTTGGGGAAAAGGGAGCCAATCTTAATATAGAGACTACTCCAACAGGTTCCATAAGCCTTGATATTGCACTTGGGCTTGGAGGAGTGCCAAAGGGCCG
This sequence comes from uncultured Lachnospiraceae bacterium, assembly GCA_944384155.1. Taxonomy (GTDB): domain Bacteria; phylum Bacillota; class Clostridia; order Lachnospirales; family Lachnospiraceae; genus CAG-303. Next base: position 73,362 of record CALWSG010000002.1, read on the forward strand.
TATTATAGAGATATATGGTCCTGAGTCAAGCGGTAAGACAACAGTTGCACTTCATATGGTAGCAGAGGTTCAAAAAAGAGGCGGCATAGCAGGATTTATAGATGCAGAGCATGCTCTTGATCCTGTATATGCAAGGAATATAGGAGTGGATATTGATAATCTTTACATATCACAGCCTGATTACGGTGAGCAGGCACTTGAGATTACAGAGACGATGGTTCGCTCAGGTGCTGTTGACATTATAATTGTTGACTCCGTGGCAGCACTCGTTCCAAAGGCGGAGATAGACGGAGAGATGACAGATGCACAGATTGGTCTTCAGGCAAGGCTTATGTCAAAAGCACTTAGAAAGCTTACGGCAGTAATAAGCAAGTCAAACTGTACGGTAATATTTATTAACCAGCTTCGTGAAAAAGTAGGAGTTATGTTTGGAAACCCCGAAACAACAACAGGAGGAAGAGCACTTAAATTCTATTCATCTATAAGGCTTGACGTTAGGAAATCAGAAACCCTAAAGTCTGGGGGAGAGATAGTGGGAAGCAGAACAAAGATTAAGGTTGTAAAAAATAAGATAGCACCTCCTTTCAAGGAGGCAGAGTTTGATATTATGTTCGGAGAGGGCATATCAAGAGAGGGAGACATATTAGACCTTGCTTCTGAAATAGGGATAATTAATAAGAGTGGAGCATGGTATGCATACAAAGGAGATAAAATAGGACAGGGAAGAGATAATGCAAAGAAGTTTTTAAAGGACAATCCCGATATATTTAAAGAGATTGACGAAGAGGTGAGAAAGCATTTTAATTTAGACGGAACCGTTGACGAGGCAGAGAAAAAAGAAGATGAAGATAAAGTCCGGGATGCAGATGCAGGGGCAGAAGAGGTAAAGGTAAAGTCTAAAAAGGAATAAATGTAAGCGACAGATATAAGGTGACATATGATTGTAAAATCAATAGAAAAATTATCCGGAAAAAAGGTTAAGGTGACAATGGAGGACGGCATCAGCTTTCCTCTGTATGTCGGAGAGATAAAAAGGTATTCCATAGGGGAAGAAAAGCATATAAGTGATGATTTGTATGAGTATGTAATGGAGGAAGTCGTATACAAAAGAGGCAGGGAGAGAGCCATGTATATGCTGCAGTGCTCAGATAAAACGGAAAGACAGTTAAGAGACAAGCTTGCAGCAGGCGGTTATCCTGAAAAGATTATTGAAAAAATAATTGATTTCTTAAAAAAATATAGGTATATAGATGATTACGGTTATGCCGTAAGCTTTATAAAAGCACGTAAAGAAACAATGAGCACTAAAATGATAAAGTATAAGCTTATGTCGAGGGGAATAGACAAAGGCATTATAGAAAACGCATT
>CALWSG010000003.1 GCA_944384155.1 uncultured Lachnospiraceae bacterium
CAAATACATATTTTTGCTGAATCTTACTCGAAGGTTTTTTACAAAAGGTTATCCATTGATTCTTAGTGAGCAAGAAAACAGGATCTACTACAGTTCTACAAGATAATCCAAGTGACTCTAATAGTAACTTACTACTGTTTTCTCTAAGGCTTATGGCACTAAACCATTTTAAATACTCTTTAAACGCTTGTCTTGCCGTATCCGTAATGTCTGATTTTCCAATACTTGCGGCATAGGATATCTTTTTCTTATCTTTCAATGCATCTGAAAACAAGTATGGTTTTAAATCCTTAACAATTTTTTCGTTCCAGACCTGATCACTTCCAACTATAAGCAAATCATTGTTGACTAATCCCTCCCTATAAGGAACTGTTAAAAAGTGTTTATTTCTGAACGCATCAAACATTACCGCAGAGTCTCTACGTTCTATATTCGAAATCGTTTTTTTTACAATCTCTTTAATACCCCTTATATTATGGTAATTTTTTTCATAAAATTTCTTTTCACTTTCAGGGATATAGTCCAAAAAAACAATACTATTTCCAGCATTTTCAACAATCTTCTTCAAAGCATAAGCCTGCAATAAAGCTCCATAATTATCGGCATAAATAAAAGTCAATACTGCTACATTCATTTACTCACCTCCGCAGTCCTTATCATGTAATATACTTGATCAACGTAGAATTCGCCTGCTGCTATTGATACAATATAAGGATAAAATACTTGTTGATCGTAAAGAGGATTACCAGTCATTCCATACAATAAAAAGAAGCATTGCATAGCGAGACTTAATCCAATATAAAACTCACCTGCATAATATTCCCCCGTATAATACTTCCTTAAATAAATCAAACTTTTTATAGCGCGGAAAAATGCAGCAATAAAAAAAACAAAAAATGGAAAAGCTCCGATTATGCCATTTTCTGATAGAAGCTGAATGTATATATTATGGACATTTAATAAAGTTCCAAATTGTGCTTTATATAAATATTTAAACGAATCCCATCCTGTTCCAAACAACCAATTATGTGAAAAGACATTTAAAGCTAGCGCCGACTGTTCCAATCTTCCTAATGATACATCGCCAGCCTCACTTGTCTCAACAAAGCGATTTATAAAATTCGAAAGAGAAGGAATAAATGTACTACCAATAGTGAATAAAACTATCACCGCTATTGCCAATACAATAATTTTACCAAACCTACTAAGTGGCTTATCACTATTATATAGATAATACACCATAACTAATGCAGCCGCAGGAAATATAATTAATCCTCTTTTTCCTGTAAGTAGCAGGGCAACCGCAGTAACAATAAATACAATAGCTCCAATTCTTTTATGTACTTTTGAAAACAATAATGATATACCAGAAATAATTAATCCAACTGCTAGATACATTCCATTTGTACTATAATGAACAGCTAGACCTGGCATATATCCTAATTTAAAAACAGATCTGAGGTGCATTTCTGCATAACTAGGCATCAATGGAAATATCTGTGACATATAGAATCCTGGTACTGCATACTCTAACAGTGTAACGATTGTATGAATGGCAACCCAAAACCAAATTATAGGCATAATTAATTTATGCCATGAATCCTGCTTTCTTACAAGAAGGAAAAAAATTGCAATTGCAATAAATGAGAAACCATCTTCAAATTCTCCATGAATAAAGTTATTGTTTCTATTGCAAAGAATAACTATCATGCAAAGTAGCATCATGCCTTCAAGTAAAGTACATTTTCTAATTGATGAAATCGACCCAAGCAATATAGAAAATAAAATAATAATTCCAAATGATATATAGCATGCTATACTATTCGGGTAAATGTAATCATGTATTCCGGCTTTTGTAAATGAATAAGTAAATATCAAAAACAGAAGTACAAAGGCAATAATATCAATCTTTTTAACTTTCAATGATCTCATATTACTCCTCCTACTTTTTCATACTAAGCTTAAGCTTATATCCTAATTTCAAGAAAGAACCAGCAATTGAATCTTGCACGCTAACATTAAATTTCTTAATGGGTGCAGACACATCTCTATTGCTAAGGCTAATAATTTTTTCATTTTCTATTAAACGATTGCAAACACTTTTCTTGTTAAAAATGTATTTGTCTCTAAATTCCGCAACTGAATTAATATCTTTAAAAAAACTAAAAAGTTCTTCCTCTCTCAGCACCAATCCTGTTTTCATTTTACAAACTTGATCTGCCATATTCCCGCTACTAGGGTTTGTGATAATACAACATCCCGCGCAGTAGCTTTCATAATATGTGTACGAATATGTTTCCGGCCACACAGACCATAGAATCACATAATCAACGTGCTCTCTTCTCAAAGCGTCCTGCATTGCAGACAAGGACTCCTGAAAATTAACCTGAACATGGCGAATATCAACGGAAGTGTCTATTAATGAGCTAAAATACACAAACTCTAGATTCTGATTTTCCTGATAGGCATAACACAACTTCTTAAACTGTTCCCATCCTTTTGCTGCAATAGGAACTCCAACATAACCAACTTTTATTCTATTGTTAGTTCTTTCTGGAATTTTGTACTCTCCCTCTAGTGTTTGATGATAAACAACTATAATCTTATCTTCATATTCTTTATACTGTTTTAAAAACCACTTCTTGCACGCATCTGATGGTGCAACAAATGAAATTCTGTTTTTACATTCTGCAACAAAGCTCACGAATTTACTTCTAAAAACAATGCTTTCTGAATAGTAGCGGCAAGAATGGCATTTTTCATTATCAAGGAAATCTCTTTCACATAAACAACCATCGTCACATATGAGTTTCGTCGACATACATATGGTGTAATAATCGTGTATGTAAAAAAACACATATGCGTTTAGGCTTCTAATTATTGCTGACAATTCCTCAATATTAACGTACAGTAAATGGTGAACATGAATACATTCACACATTATCCCTCTGCTTCCTAAGTCAAATAAAAAGTTTATAACTTGTTCTGTTGAGCAGACTTGTTCTAATTCGCCGTCTACTATAACTCCCCAGTATCTGTTATTTTTTTTATGCTTTCGGTTACTGATGTTAAACGGAAAAATACATATATAAGAAACGCCTGCTTTATTAAACATTTCCTGATGAGTAGCAACAACTTTTGCTACTCCTCCAATTGTATTTTTATAATCTCCAAATGTAACACTCAGTACATACTTTGTGCTTTTTAGTGTTGCCATGGATTCTCTCCATTCTCATCCAATGCTTTTTTTATTGCTTCAAGATATGCGTATCCACTTGTTTGATCCGGCTCAAGATATCCACCTTCAGCCCATTCATTCCAAGCATACATAAAAATCATATCTTTATGGTAAACATTTTTTGCACGTCTTATTTGTTCAGACAAATATTTCTCGAATTTTTCTGGTGTTTTACCAATATAAACACGTCCACGCTCTCCATGTCTTGGTGTATTGTCCCAATCTACAAATGCACCTGGAACATTAATGCTGCTCTCCGGTGTTGTATTTAATATAGTTTCCCACGCTTTGTCATAATCTACTCGATTTAAGGCCGCCACCTTACCGCTTCCAATAAAACGGAGTGTAAGCCCTGTTCTCTTTTCAACAAAATCTGACACGACTTTTTTGATTTTACGTAGAACTGGAAGTGTATTCTTGTTCAATTTTGTAAAGGCATATGCCGGCTGAAATTCAATATCATAATCAAATCTACTGTCATTTCGTTTATTTTTCGGTAATTCATCCATTCCCGCAGACTGATATGCAAATTTCAAACCTTCAAAGCCCTCGTTCTTAGCTAACTCATTCCAGTAATCCAACATATCATTAAGGACATCTATTATTTCCGGTCTATAGATGACCACCAGCGGCTTCCCCTCATCCAAAATATATCTAGGGTCTTTGAAAAATGGTAAGAGATAATCAAAATGTTCTTTCCACTCTTTCTTAGAACCATATTTCTGTGGAATTAAAGTTTTTGTCTCTCCTACCCACGCACGAGTCCAAGGTTCATTTGCCCAGCAAATGCAAAATGGAATATCCACCTTTTTATTTTCTAACATCTGCTCCATTGGCTTTTCAAGTAAAAGCTTCCCATCAAACCAATAATGATAGTAGCAAAAACCATAGACTCCATACTTTTTTGCAAGGTCAGCCTGCCAGATTTTAACATCATCATCCAGCAAATTATAGTAATTGTGGTTTAAAGGAACTCTTGGCTGATTATGACCGTCAAATATTGGCTTTGCTTTTTTTACATTAACCCATTCAGTAAATCCATCTCCCCACCATTCATCATTCTCAGGGATATTGTGAAACTG
>CALWSG010000004.1 GCA_944384155.1 uncultured Lachnospiraceae bacterium
GCTGCCGGTCTTGCCTTGTTGATTGCATCGATAAGCGTCTGGAAGTTGTCCGCTAACTGCTCTTCGGTAAAGGAAGCTTTACCGATCGGTACATGGATAATGTTTGTCTTGTCAAGTCTGTACTCGATCTTACCGGCTTTGATCTCGCCTATCGCCTTTGTCACATCCATTGTAACTGTTCCGGCTTTCGGGTTCGGCATGAGACCTTTTGGTCCGAGTACACGTCCGAGACGTCCTACAACGCCCATCATATCCGGTGTTGCAACAACTACGTCAAAGTCAAGCCATCCCTCATTCTGGATCTTCGGAATCAGCTCGTCTCCTCCTACGAAATCAGCTCCTGCTGCTTTTGCTTCCTCAGCCTTTGCGTCCTTAGCGAACACAAGGATGCGGACTTTCTTACCTGTTCCGTGCGGAAGTACAACCGCACCACGGATCTGCTGATCTGCGTGACGTCCGTCACAACCTGTTCTGATATGAGCCTCGATTGTCTCATCAAATTTAGCAGTAGAAATCTTCTTAATAAGTTCCATTGCCTTATCTGTATCATAGAGAGCTGCCCTGTCGATTAATTTTGCAGCCTCTGCATATTTCTTTCCTCTTTTCATTTAAAAGAACCTCCTTGTGGTAATATCGGAGTGCAAAGCTTTCTTCGCTCCTCCCACTGTTTTTAATGTTTCCTGATGCAAAAACATCAATTTCCAATTAATCCTCTACTGTTATACCCATACTTCTTGCTGTTCCGGCTATCATGCTCATAGCAGCTTCAAGTGATGCAGCATTCAAATCCGGCATTTTTAACTCAGCTATCTTCTGAATTTCAGCCTTAGATATAGTAGCAACCTTATTCTTGTTAGGAACTCCTGAGCCTGACTTAATATTGCATGCCTTCTTTAATAATACAGCAGCAGGCGGAGTCTTTGTAATAAAGCTGAAGCTTCTGTCTGCATATACTGTAATTACAACAGGAATAATCATACCGTCCTGATCTGCAGTTCTTGCATTAAATTCCTTTGTAAACTGTGCAATATTTACACCGTGCTGACCTAAAGCAGGTCCCACAGGTGGTGCTGGTGTTGCCTTACCAGCAGCGATTTGTAACTTAATATATCCTTCTACTTTCTTCGCCATTTTTGGCACCTCCTAAATTTGTGTTTAATCTGTCAGCCTTAACTGCAGCCTGCATATCAAAGCTTAACATCCTCGACAATAACGCTTAATACTCGACTTTTTTAACTTCTGTAAAACTTATTTCTACAGGAGTTTCCCGACCAAACATATCCACACTGATAGTAACCATCTGCTTATGCTCGTTGATAGCCTTGATAACACCTACTGTATTCTCCCATACACCGCCTGTTACCATAACGCTGTCACCCACATTAAAGTCCACCACTACCTGCGGAATGTTTATACCAAGTGGTTTCATTTCCTCCTCAGTAAGAGGAACCGGCTTTGAGCCGGGACCTACAAAGCCCGTAACACCTCTTGTGTTGCGAACCACATACCATGTGTCATCATTCATATACATATGAATAAGCACATAACCCGGAAACATTTTCTTTGACACCTGCTTTTTGGCACCATTTTTCATCTCCAGCATGTCCTGCATAGGAACTGCAACCTCTAATATCTGGTCTTGAAGCTTTCTGTTTTCAATAGTTTTCTCAATGTTTGCCTTAACCTTATTCTCATATCCCGAATAAGTATGCACAACATACCAATTTGCTTCTGCCATACATTCACCCTAATCCTTACATTACTCTAAAACAATAAACTAAATGCAGCCTGGATTAACAAATCCGCAATCTTTATAACCACACCTATAAAGACAGAAATAAGGACAACGGCTGTTGTTCTGCCGACAACGGTCTTTTTATCCGGCCAGATAATTTTCTTAAACTCGCCCTTAAGACCTGAAAACCAGCTTGTTTTCTTTGCTTTTTCTGTTGATACAGTGTCTCCCATAGCCTTACCTCCGCTTATTTTGTTTCCTTGTGCAATGTGTGTGACTTGCAGAATCTACAATATTTCTTTGTTTCCATTCTGTCCGGATGTGTTTTCTTGTCTTTAGTCATATTGTAGTTACGTTGCTTACACTCAGTACATGCCAATGTGATTTTTACACGCACAGCTTCCACCTCCACTAATATTTTTCGCTTTCCTGTCTTTTTGCACCTTTTTTACCCGGATATATACCTTTCTAAAAAAGGGCATAAAAAAAAGACTTCTTCCATAGCCAATTTAATATAACATATAGCACTTCCAAAGTCAATATTATTTTTTATTTCACAGTTAAAATCCATATAGCCGCCAGCACTGCAATAACTGCCGCACCAAGAAAAATCCTAAGCCATACCTTTCTTTTTCCTATCTTTTCATATTTTCTAACCCTAACCATAAAATCCTCAGCAAAATAATGTGTAAGCTGTTGTATGCTCTGATACATTTTTTCTGCATATCTTAATGTTTCCCCCGGCCCTGCCGTGACAAGATTGTTTTCCGGATTCTTTTCATAATAATGCACTGCATTGTTTCCCGGCTTTCTTATTCTGCCGTGGACTATATGTGCCATACCGGACGACAAAGCACCTATATACTCCAGTGCCACTATCCTGCCATAAAGAGAAGGCTTTTTACCTTCTGACTTAATATTTCTGTCTTCCATAATCCTTAATATCTGCCCGTCTGTCAGACCTGTTTCTTTTATCATATATCCTATAATGCTCTCAAGGGTTCCTCTCATATCCCCCATTATACTTATAACCTCATTCTTATTAATATTTCTTCTGTTTATGCCTCTTATTCTTTTTTCGTCGCTTATACATTTATTATAAATCTCTGTATATTTTTTAATGTGTGAATATCCTGTCTTAGACATAAGTCCTCCTAATTTATATTTTTTATAGTGTTAAGGCGGTGTGTTGGGATACACACCGCCTTCATGCAGGAGTTTGGGAAGTTAATCTATAATCTGTTTTAAATATATCCGCTGAACATCATGCCGCTGTATATTGATGACATATAAGGGCTGTTAAAGGTTTTAATTGGATTTGGATATGCTATAAGCTTTTTGTTTACATACTTCATTGGGTTTATGGATATATCATCTGCTTTTGCCACAACAGCCTTTTTAAAGGAATTAAGCTTTTCAAGGCTTTCATTAAGACTTCCTTCCCTTGCAGACTGTATAAGCAGCGCCTCATCAACAGTGACATGACCGTCATCAGATACCTTAAAGCCTGCCGGCTCAAGAGAGCTTTTGTAATATGATGCCACACTGTTTAAATCCCTCATAAGCTTATCGTCACCTGTAGCTGCATCTCTTTCTGAGTTCTGTACTGCCAAATCAACCATATGATTATAGCTTTCAATTAATTCTTCCACATTCTCCAATATGGAATCAATATCCTCTTTTATGCCTACCTTTACACTTTCATCACCATGACTAATATTATGGATAGTAAACTTATACCGGTGCTGCACCGTAAATGTATTTTCCGGAGCCCTGTGTTCTACTCCGTCTATGGAAAATTCCGCATCTGAAGGTTCCTGCTTTACATTCCCTATTCCCAAAGCCTGTATAACATCTCCATCACTTTTTTCATTATTTAAAAGGGTAAATATTCTGCTGCCTCCATTTCCGGTAGACATGGATTCAAGAACAACAGCTCCGTTTCCCGCTTCATCTGCCACTCGTTTTGCCGTCACCCCTATACCGGCTCTGTTAAATAATCTTATTATCTTATTCTGTATACTTTCATTGTCCTCATTTTCACCGACTCCAAAAGAAAACTCGTATGTGTATTCTCCTATATTCATATCAAAAAAGTACGAGCCTTTTGACAATGCACTCTGAGAAGGATTCAGATACTTTCCTTCATTAATCTGTGAAGCTGCAAGTGAATGCACCAAAACATTAAGCTGCTCCAAAGCATTGGCATCATCATCACCGCCTATATATTCTGCCTCCACTATAGCAGTGTTGCTTGATACTGCCTTCTTTTTCAAAAATCCTGATATGCTTCCATTTTCATCTGTAAGAGATGATGCAACATTTTTGAGTGCTCGGGCTGATTCCTTTAAATCAATGGCATACTTCTGCACATTCTCAGCGTCTAAAATCTTATATAAAGGAGTTTTCCTGTTTACCTTTAGCATATTATTATAAACACTGCGAAGCTCACTTCTCTTATGGCTGTCATATTTTGATACCTGCTGCCTGCCATATGTTGACAAATAGTAATTATACGCACTGCTAATCATCTGAATCACCTCCCTGTGTACTGATTATAGCCTGCCTTATAGGGAAAATCCTTTTTCCCAAAAACTTTTATTTAAATTTTGCTTACCTGTTTATAACCTTAGTATAACCTTTTTTCCATTATTTTGTCAAATATATATCAATACCTTTTTTACAAAAAAACTCTTTTTATATAATATATGTTTCCGGTCTTCTGTCCCTGAATACTCCCCAGCTTTGTCTCATTTCCCTTATCTCATCAAGATCAAATTCTGCCCCAATTACCTGCTCCGTCTCTCTGTCTGCTTCATTTATTACTCCTCCTGTTTCATCTGTAATAAATGAAGAGCCATAAAATGTAAGTGATGACTTCTGTTGTGAATTTGCCTCTGAAGGCTCCGACTTTTCCAGACCCACTCTGTTTGCCGCTATCACCGGAATAATATTTGAGGCTGAATGTCCCTGCATGCATCTTCTCCAGTGAGGCATGCTGTCACACTGAAGTATAGGCTCCGAACCTATTGCCGTTGGGTAAAACAAAAGCTCCGCACCTAAAAGTGCCATGCTTCTTGCAGCCTCAGGAAACCACTGATCCCAGCATATTCCCACTCCTATTCTTCCGTATGCAGTTTCCCATGTCATAAATCCTGTATTTCCCGGTGTAAAATAAAACTTCTCCTGATAAAAATGGTCATCAGGAATATGAGTTTTTCTGTACACTCCCAGTATTTCTCCGTCAGCATCAATAATTGCAACGGAATTATAAAAATTATTTACCTCTCTCTCATAAAAGCTTACAGGAAGCACCACATTCAGCTCCCTTGCCACGCTCCTTAAACTATTCACTGCACTGCTCTCTTCAAGAGATTCGGCGAGATTATAGTAATCATAATTTTTTTCCTGACAGAAATATGGCAATTCAAACAGCTCGGGAAGGAGTACTATATTTGCCCCCTCTGACGCCGCCTGCCTTACATATTTTTCGGCATTTTCTATATTCTGCATTTTAATTTTTTTAATGGAAGCCTTATCCTTAAGAATTTCTCCTATTACATTCTCCTCATAACAGCATTTCATCTGCACTGCTGCCGCCTTAACCTTTCTCACTTTATCCCTCCATTTCCAAGAGTGTGCCACTCTCTGTTTTTCCATCTTCTTTTATTTGGTTGCTAAACTAATATTTACCCTTACTTTACCGCCTTAGGTATTTGCTGGGTTATACAGTGTATATTTCCTCCGCCTATAAGTATATCCCTTGCATATATCTGTATCACCTGTCTGTCCGGAAATAATTCCTCTAATATTTTCTTTGCTTTTTCATCATTTTCATCTCCAAAGCCGGGCATTACCACTGCACCGTTTGAAATGTAAAAATTAACATATGAAGCAGCAAGCCTTTCATTTTCCTGCCTTGTAGGCTCCATATCCATGTGAAGCAGTCCATCCCGCTCCTCTTCAGTAATATATACAGGTGACGGCAGCGGCAGCTTGTGAACCGTTATTTTTCTGCCCCTTGCATCAGTCTCTCCCTCCAATATATCAAGACAGCTCTTTGACATGGCATATTGGGGATCATCCTCATTATCTGTCCATGCCAGTACCACATGTCCGGGCTTTACATAGGCACATATATTGTCCACATGCTCATTTGTCTCATCATTATATATACCGTATTTAAGCCATATAACCTTATCTGCTCCAAGATAGCTTTTCAGCTTATTCTCTATTTCTTCTTTTGTCATATGTGGATTTCTTCCCCTGCTTAACAGGCAGTTTTCTGTGACCAGTACGGTTCCCTCTCCGTCAGTATGGATGGAGCCTCCCTCTAAAATAAAATCCCTTGCATCATATATATCCGTATCCATCATGTCGCAAAATTTTCTTGCCATTTTATTATCCTTATCCCAGGGAAAATAAAGTCCGTCTTCAAGACCTCCCCACGCATTAAAGCCCCAGTCTATTCCCCGTCTCTGTCCTTTGCTGTTTATCACAAAGGTAGGCATATAGTCTCTTGCCCATGAGTCATTTGACGACATTTCCACTACCCTTATATGCTCCGGCAGCATCTCCCTTGCCGTATCATACTGTGCTTCACTGGCACACACTGTAACCTTCTCCGACATGGCTATTGCCGATGCAACCTTTACAAATGCTTTTCTCGCTGCCACTGCACCGTACTGCCATGAATCTGCTCTCTCCGGCCATATAATAATGCAGCCCTCATGAGGCTCATACTCCCCAGGCATATGAAATCCATCTTCCTTAGGTATTGTTTTTAAAATTTTCATAAAATCTCCATTCCTCTTAAGAGTAATCTTTACTGTAATCATTCCCATTTGCGAGATTTTTCCTACGCCGTCATTATACACTACATTATGGTAATCTTCCACTATATTTTTGACTTATACATCATTTTATTTCTGTCTGTCATGTTATAAATAAATAACTTAATATATTAATTTCTATTGTCAATATTGTATATAAACTGTACAATTAATATAACTGCCAGGCGGCAGAATAAACGATAATGAATGGAGATTTTTATATGAAATTTACAAAAGAGCTTTCATTAATTATATATGATATAAAAGATACCGTTGACTTTTTACGGATACAGGATTTTTTTCACGGACAAATCTGTTTTAAAAGAGTTATAGGCAAAATTAATGCTTTACTTATGTCCTATGATAAAATTATACCTGACCAATATATTATAAATATTTCCCAATATCTCAAGGATATATTGAATACACAGGAAAATGAAGATTATATTCTTATGGCTGACTTATTGGAGGTTCAGATGCTTCCTTGTATAGAGGAGCTTTTACAGATTACTATTATTAATGACAGCAATTCCATATTTGAAAACTATCTTGAAAGTAACCTAAAGCTTTTAAATGACAATAAGCTTGCTGAACTTATAAGCCAAAATGCCAAAAACTTTCATAATTATAACATATATTCCGTTGAAGCTGCAAACACAGGTGTGTATACCCTAAAATACAACAATGAAAGTACCTCCTTTTATTATCATTCAAATTACGACCCTGTTTCCGAGGGAAATAAGCTTGCCTCATACTATTCTAAAGCTAATTCTCACAAATATGTTATATTTGGCTTTGGATTTGGCTACCATGTATTAAGTATGCTTGAATATGACAGACGTTTTGAAATCAGTGTTATTGAGAATAATATTGATGTTTTAACTCTTGCATTTCTTTACTGTGACCTAAGTAAAATATTGTTAAATAAAAGATTCAAGCTTATATGGTGTGATACCGGCAGCCTTGATAAAGCATTGTCTGTAAACAACGACCATATTCTCCTTATTCACTATCCGTCCCTTGCTGCCCTTGAAGCCGGAAGGCTTAAGGATTTGCTTAAAAATTATTTTATTAATACAAGCTCCATGATGTGCCAAAAAAAATATCTCGACTGGAACTTTTATTATAATATGAAGCTTAACGACCAGCCCATAGATAATATAAAATCTTTACTGCAGGGAAAAACCGCCATATATATTGCCGGCGGACCTTCCCTTGAATACTCCTTAAATTATCTTCAAAACTCTGATAATATTAAGGATAAAATTATTATATGTGCAAGCACCGTTTACAGAAATCTTATAGCAAACAATATTATTCCTGATTTTGTCATTATGATAGATGGACAAGACACTATGATTAATCACATAAAGGATATTCCTTGGACAAAAGCCTCCCTCATATATATGTGTACAGCCTCATCAATGGCCGTACATGCCTTTGCCGGAACAAGATATATATGTTTTCAAAAGGGCTATAATGATGCCGAAAAATATGCGTTACAAAACAGTCTTACCCTTTTTGAGACAGGAGGCTCAGTTTCAACCACCGCCATAGATATACTTATACGCTTTGGCTGCCGCACCATTATTACATTTGGGTTGGACCTTGCATACACCGACGGAAAACATCATTCCTTTACCTCTGCTTCTATTGATTCTAACAACAGGCTTATTGCAGTGAAGGGGGTAGACCAAAACACTGTATACACTACAAATGTACTTAACATATACCGTATGTGGATTGAAAAAAGAATAGAAAATGTAAGGGATATCTCATTCATAAATGTTTCAAAGGGTGCTTACATTAAGGGGATGAGAAATGTGAATGACACAATGTATATTGACCATTCAAATTAAGAAAACCGCATACTTGACAGCAGCTCCTCCCCTATCATATCTGCCCCATTTTGTATGCCCATATCCCGCATCCTTTGTGACAGCTCTTTTCTAAGTTCAAAATTATTTATAAGCTTTTTGATAAGAGATGTTATTTCACAAAGTATATTTTCTGCTCCATACCTTATATCTCCGCCGTAAATAACCAGCCCTTTCTTTTTAAAGCCATTAACATTCTCTATCTGATTATCTGCCATAACCATTGCAACAGTCGGGACACTACAGGCACAAAGCTCATACAGTGTTGTTCCTCCTGCCGATACTGCTATATCGCACTCTGTCATAAGCTTTGCCATTTCCCTCACATTATAGTGGGGCATTATATTTTTATTTTTTTTTCTTAAGACTTCAAAAAATTCTCTGTTTTTATTATATGCTCCTACAGCTATATGTACATTAATTCCTTGAAGGCAGTGTGTTTGTGCGAGCTTTTCTGCAAGTCTGCCTGCAATGTTAATACTATCCGTTCCTCCCGTGGTAATCAATATATCTGATACCTTATCCCGTACATTATAAACAATATTTTCGAATTCTGCTCTAAGAGGCATATATTTACAGCCCAAGAGAAATCTGGTATTAATTCCTGCCTTTCTATATCTGATTTCATAATCAAATTTATCCGCATATATATTGTAATTTATTATGGTGTGGACAGGATATTCAAACATATTTAAATCATCAATGTAAAATACCTTTGCTGTGCTTCCCACCCTTGACATATAATCCCTTGTTACAAAATACGAATCAATCAGCAAGGTTTTAATATTTCTGTCCTTTATAAGCTTCAACATTTTGTCCGTTTCTGTATCCATATTATTCCATATCGTATTAAGACAGATTGTATCATATCCCCTGCTATTAATAAACTCCTTAGCACATTGATCAGCCGTTATAAATACAGTATCACAATTCTTTTTTTTTAGCTTATCTGCGATAGCCATACATCTCATCACATGACCTGTTGCAATTTCTTTGTTAGCATCTGCTCTTATATACATCATACACAATTACCTGCCTGCAAACTGTATAACCTTATCTATAACATAATCCTGCATCTCCTCTGTCAAATCAGGATATAAAGGTAAACTGATAATATGCTTATAAAATTCCTCCGCATTTGTACAAACAACCTTATCATAGCCATTTTTCTCATAGTATGGATGCTTATATACAGGAATATAATGAACATTTACTCCTATACCTGCACTGCGAAGCTTACAAAATACATCTTTTCTGTCCTCAACCTGAATAACATATAAATGCCAGCTGCTGTTGCAGCCCTCCTGCATATATGGTATTTTTACTCCCTTAACATTTTTAAATGCACTATTATACCTTGAAACCAGTTTACGCCTTCTTTCAATAAAAGCATCCAGTCTGTTCATCTGTGATATCCCAAGGGCACACTGTATATCTGTAATTCTATAATTATATCCAAGAGCAAGCTGCTGATAATACCAGTCACCCTCATTCCTTGTCATCATAGCATTATCTCTTGTAATTCCATGACTTCTGAAAAGCAAAAGACGTTTATACAAGCTCTCATCATCTGTTGTTATCATGCCTCCCTCTCCTGTAGTAATATGTTTTACAGGATGAAAACTAAAGGTTGTCATATGAGATATACTTCCAACTTTTTTACCCCTATAATCTGCTCCCAATGCATGTGCTCCGTCCTCTATAACCGTAAGATTATATTTTTCTGCTACCTTTCTTATTTCATCAAGCTCACATGGCTGTCCCGTGTAATCAACTGCCACTATCGCCTTTGTTTTATCTGTTATTTTTCTTTCTAAATCACATACATCTATATTATATGTATCAGGGTTAATATCTGCAAACACAGGCTTTGCTCCACAATATAAGGCACAGTTTGCTGAGGCTGCAAAGGTAATTGGTGTTGTTATTACCTCATCTCCCTCCTTTATTCCCACTGCAAAGCAGGCACCATGAAGAGCTGCCGTACCGTTAGCTATTGCCACTGCATATTTTGCTCCAACATAATCTGCCACCTTTTTTTCAAATTCCTCCACCTTAGGACCGGTAGTAATATAATCCGACCTTAATACATCAACAACTGCCTGAATATCCTCTTCACTGATTGACTGCTTTCCGTATGGTATATACATAATTTCCTCCTGATTTATATTACTTTATACTTGTTTTCTAAGAATTAATATTATCTGACCATTGACATATGGTATAATTCAGTAATATATACTTTTTCCCTTTAGCCTTTAAAAGATTAGACACCGGCTTGTGTGCCGAATCCGGAACAACTATGTATATTATATCATCACTGAGTGTTTCAATTACATCAGGTTTCTCTATTTTTATTCCTTCAAATTCTCCCTCGCATTTCAAATCTATAGCATTTGTAAGTGTCCAATGAGGAAAATAAATATCTATAGCATTTTTTATTATAGTTGCCTTGTTCACCGTTCCCCATATAGCATATTTTATAGGCTTTTTATGATTTATAGGAACACTTTCTATATACTTTTTCAAAGTTTCATGATAAACATATTTTTCTCTGTTCTCATAAAAGCTGCTTAAATCATATATATCTTTTACTTCATTATACTTTTTTCTTATTTCATTTTTTATTATATTCTTAACATATTCCTTTTCCTTCTCATATTCTACAGGCTTAGGATTCCAATCGATATCTTTAAATGTATCTCTCGAATATAAAGGCAGAAATTTATCTACCCATGCAAAAATTCCTGCTGTATTATCATGAGCTACTATGACAGGTAATCCCATTGCCATACACGGAACAGAGGCATGTAGTCTTGATGTAACAATCAAAGATACTTCGTTCTTATAATATTCCAATCTTTCTTTCGTATATTCCCATATTTTTTTGCTTTCTTCTTCCGACAAAATATTATCACCTGTTGTTCTCGTTATAGGAATCAGATGTGAAACATACTCTATTCTATCTCTAATGCTTTCAGGAACATATGGCTCCAACGATTGTGGTGTATCAATAAATAAAATTTTTCCATCAGAAGGAACCTTTGCACACCGCGGCATCAATGCAGTTACACAGCCTGAAAGATAGGACTTAATATTATGTTTTCTCATATTTTTTAGTGTAAATTCATCTCTGCATCCTATAGGTTCGTTTTCTTTAAACAATTCAATAACTCTCTCCGTAAGAGAGGAATGTAAATTGTAGCTTATATAAAAAGGAATAATTTTTTCAGAAACAGGGTATACACATTGCTGCAAATAGACTTGGTTAGTCAAATTGTTAAAGGAATTCATCATCAGTAATATGTAATCACCATCATATTTATCAAGTTCAAATTTACTTACTGTATCTATTCTATCTGTCAGATTCATTTCCTCCAAAATCTGATACATGGCATAAGATTGAATATAATCACCTATATTCTGCCAATCTCTACCGTCTAATGCCAGCTTTTGATGTTCATACGACAATACTCCTATCTTCATAATTATAACAACCTCCAATTATATTTATCTAGTTATTCAGGTATCTGTCAAGTTCATAAAAACATTTATTATGACTAATCAATATATAAGGCTTATTTAACCTTCTTAATTCTTTTCCCACCGCATTATGTGCAGAGGGCGGCACTACAAACCACACAATATCATTGCCGGCATTGTATGCCACATCAGGCTTTTCAATATTATAACCTTCAAATTTTCCTTCGCATTTCATATCTATTGCATGGCACAATTTCCATCTTGGGTAATATTTATCAATCACACTTTTTAGTTCTACCGATGCTGACACAATTCCCCAAATTCCATATTTTACACTTGTTTTCTCATCAAAGGGTAATTTTTCAAGTTGTCTTATAAATGCAAAATTATAATCAAATCTCTCTCTGCTTTCATAAAATTCACTTAATTCATAAATGCTTCTTTTATCATCATAAATCTTTTTTATATGCTTCAATACTGAAGCTTTAATAAAAGCCTTTTCCTTTTCATAATCAATAGCTTCTACATTCCAATCTATTTTCTCAAAACTTTCAGGCGTATATAATCTTATATACTTATCAATCCATGAAAACCGACGGTCAAAATTTATTCCGGCACATATTACAGGTATTCCCATAGCCATACATGGCGAAGCAATGTGCAGCCTTGATGTAACCACTAACGCTGCTTTATTTCTCAGCATATTTATCCTCTCTAATGTATATTTTTCAATTTCCCTGTATTCATTTTCCGTCATAATATTTTTACCATTAGTTCTTGGCAATTTATATATCTGTGACATTTTAACAACTTTGTCACTTTTTTCTTTTGGAATATATTTGTCCAATTCCGCAGGTGTATCTATAAAATATACAGTATCACCCTTTATACTTTTATCTCTCTTGTCTAACAATGATGTTATACAGCCTGAACAATAGGCTTCTATATTATGTTTCCTAAGATTCTTCATACTTTCTTCATCTCTACAGCCTATTGGTTCATATTTTTTAAGATATTCTACAGCATTTGCAGGAATAGCCGTATGACAATGAAAGCTTATAAAAACCGGAATAATCTTTTCTGCATAAGGAAAATCAGGTCTTGTCTTACTATGTACCTGCGGAAGAAAGGAATTATACCCGTTACACAATAACACAACATATTCATCCCCTGCATAATATGGCAAATCATAATAGCTTATCTCAACTACATCATCTTCTCTTGCAATATTTCTTATCAGCTTTCTTGCTGCATAAGTCTGAATTATATCTCCTATATTTTTAACATCTTTGGCATCAAGTTCCATAGGTCTTTTATCATATGTTATTATTCCGTATTTCATAATGCCCTCCATTTTATTCTTTATAGTACGCTTTAAAATAATGATGCTTTTTTCTTTCCTCAACAGGCGGAAGCTCCATATAATTTCCATATATATCTCTTAAATAATCTTTGTATCCACATGGACATGAAAATTTTTCATCTTCAAATGTTAATTGAACAGCTTCCGAAAAATACTCCTGCTTTGTAATCTCCCTGTACATAAATCTCCCCAAAACATGTGCTACATTAACACTTTCGTCAAACGTATATTTATTTAAATAATCAATTAATTTACTTACAGTCTGTTTATGTATTTCCTTTGAATACAAAGTATTATAACACTCCAGTTCAATACTTTTTGCTTTATTCATTGCCTCTATGGCTTTTTTGCCCTCCGGCAACCCGCTTAAAATAAATATGTCTATACTTACTCCCGCTTCAACTTGCATGGGAAATCTGTTAATATAAGACACTGTGTTTAAATCCACCATTAATGAACACTCATCAAAATAACCACTATCATCAAACATACTTATAAGGCGATACCGCTTGTCCTTCTCTAATATTTTGCTTAACTTAATCAAATCATTTAATTCCATAACAACATCTATATCATCATCCCAAGGAATAAATCCATTATGCCTTACTGCACCTAACAATGTACCTCCACACAAAAAATATCTTAAATTGTTTTCAGTGCATATCTTTTTTAAATACTTCAATATACCCAATTGAGTTTGCTTTATATCATCTTCTGACATCAATCTATATTTTTGATTATTTTCAAAATCATATTCATTCATAAGCATAGGCAAATCTATTATTTTAACAATATTTTTGCTGTATATACACCCAAATCCTTCCAGCTGTTTGATCATTTCGTCCTGATATGATGATGCTATCATTACACATACATCTTTATATTTATCACATATATATTCTTTAGGTGAATATATCTTTATTCCATAAAACTCCTGTCCTTGCCGCTGTACATCATTATCTATAATACCACTAATTTTTATATTATGTTTTTTCAAATAATAAATAATCATCCCTGCTATCTTATTTGTTCCAAACATTACAAGTATTTTTTTTCTATCATATTCACCAATAAATATGTCTAAATTTCTGTATAATGTTTCCAGTGCTTCTCTGTGTAGTATGCAATCCATTATTTTCCTCCCATTTGAAAACTGCTGACTGTTCTGACTAAACCATCATCCAAAGAAATCATAGGTTTCCAACCTAATTTTCTTAATTTATCCGTACCTAAACCTGTACGCTTATATGCACAATATCCACTTTTATCTTTATTTTCAATATATTCCAATGATATATTCGGCAACATTTTTGCCAGTTTTCCTGCCAGTTCTCTTATAATAACAGGCTCCTCCTCATTAGATATATTATATGCCTCTCCGTTGTTTCCTTTTAAAAGTACTATAATCATAGCTGCCACTGCATCTGTCAAATAGCAGAATGCCCTATCTGCCAGCCCGTCACTTTTTAACACAATATTCCTTCCGTTTACCACATCACCTATAAAATCGGACATAACCCTTCCATCGCATATTGCCATTCCGGGACCATAAACATGAGCTATCCTGACAACCTTAAAAGGAATGTTATACTGCCTGTAAAAGCTTTCAAATATCTGTTCTCCCATTCTTTTACTTTCCGGATAACATGACCTCATATCTAGCGGATCTAAAACCCCCATATCTCCTTCATTTATTGTTTCTTTTTCTTTCAATTCTCCATATATCTCTCTCGTTGATGTATACAATATATTACTTATATTTCCTTTCATTGCAAAATTCAGTATATTAATTGTTCCTACTATATTTGCCTCTATAATTCCTACAGGATTATTCTTAATATGATAAGGGCTGGAATAACCTGCTGCATGGATAATAAAGTCTACTTTTTCCCCGTAATCAATAGATTTTGAAATATCCTGAACGAGAATCTCAAACATTTCACTATCCAAATAGCTTCTAAACATCTCTTCTGCTTTTTTATTGTTTTTCACAAGTGCAATAACCTTTATATCTGCATTATACTTTTTATTTAAATACATAAAAAAACATACGCAATAATGAGCAAGCATACCTGTTGCTCCGGTTATCATAACCGATTTTCCATATACTTTTGTACAATCTCCTACTGATTTTTCTATGCATTCCATATCTTTAATAAATATTTCTGTTTTATCCATTCTTTGCCTATTCCTCAATATAATATTAATTATTAAGTTGTCTGTTTTCCCTTGCATCATATAGAGCACGAAACATATAAAAATCCTCAGGAGTAGTAATTTTTATATTCTCATATGAACCTTCAACCACAGATACCTTAAATCCATAGTAACTTGCCAATGTACATGAATCTATCATATCTGTATATCCTTCACTTATTGCTCGTTCTTGAAATCCCAAAATGTCTTTAAGCCAAAAGCTTTGAGGTGCTTTAGCTATTTTTGAATTTCTTCTCTCAGGAATCCTTACAATACTTTCATTCTCATCTACAATCACAAACGTTTCCTTTGCTGCAGCACACGTAATTGCTGAATTATTTTTCTTCACGGATAATATGTTGTCACTTATAATCTTTTCATCAATCAACGGTCTCACACCATCATGTATAAGAACAATATTATCCTCCAATCCGAATTCATCCCTCGCTGCTTTTAATCCATTGTATATAGATAATTGTCCTGTTTTTCCTCCTGGCACAATTCGTTTGATCTTATCCAATCTATATCTGTACTGCATTTCTTCCATATATGATATTCTGTTCTCAATGCACGAAACAATAATTCCATCCACCTCCGGATGCCTTTCAAACACTTCTATTGTATGAACTATTATAGGCTTTCCATGTACCATCAAAAACTGCTTCGGTATATCCTTTGCATTCATTCTAACACCTGACCCACCCGCAAAAATCACAGCTATATTCACCTGATGTTTCTCCTTTCTTATGTACTTAAAATATTTCATTTTCCTCAATTGGCTCACCAAATGCATACTGCTTTTTTGCTGATTTGCCTATTATCTTATCATAATACTTCGGCTTTATACCCCCAGCAGGGCGTATGCTTTTTATATTTTCTTTCGTAAATTTTTCTCCTTCTTTTATTTCCTTAACAGCATATAATGAACGCCTGCTGGCCAATCCTTCCTTCTCCGCCTCTGTTCTTTCATATGTAGGCTTGCCTTTTATAACTACCGCATCTCTCACAGCTTTTACCATCTTTGCAAACTCATCTGCCCCCATAGAAAATCCTGAATCAACACTCACATTCTCCTTGAGGCATATATGCTTTTCTATTATTTTTGCTCCCAACGAAACCGCCACTATAGGAGCAAGTGCCCCCAAGGAATGATCTGATAAGCCTACAGGCAATTTAAAACGTTCAATCATATCTGTTATTACAGACAAATTCATACTATCATACTGGGCAGGATATTGACTGCAACATTTTAATAGTATTATCTTATCATTTCCCACATTTTTACAGGTCTGAACTGCCTCTTCTATTTCATCACAACTTCCCATACCGCATGATATAATCATAGTCTTTCCCTTTGATGCCGTATACCTTATAAGTGGAATATCTATAAGTTCATAAGATGATATTTTATATGCCTCTACGCCTAATTCCTCCAAAAAATCAACCGCAGTATTATCAAAAGGAGTAGACAAAAAATCTAATCCCAACTCCTCACACCTGTCCTTAATTTGTTTCTGCCATTCCCATGGCGTACTGCCTTCACTATATAGCTGATAGTAATTGTAACCCTTCCATAAACCATTTTTTATAATAAATGGATCCTTATCACAATTAATCGTCAATGTATCTGCCTTATACGTCTGTATTTTAAGACAGTCCGCCCCTGCCTTTTTTGCTTCCTCCACAATTTTAAGTGCTGTTTTTAAACTCCCCCCATGATTAGCCGACATCTCGGCTATCACATATACCCCCTCTTTTATTTTATCATATATATTCATTAACATTTTCTCCTTAAATTAATTTAATAGCATATTATTTATATCGGCATATCAATGTCATTAATTAAGCATATGTATTTATATATAATTTTTTCTTGTTATTCTTATACAACAACAGTATAATAATAAAAAGAAAAAAATTTTTGAAAGGAGAATACAATGAATCATCAGGCATTAATAATCGGTGCCAGTTCAGAATCTCTTTATGCCATTTCTATCGCACAAAAACGTGGTTATACAGTAACTGCATTTGATGGAAACCCGGATGCACCGGGACTTACATATGCTGATAATGCATATGTAACCGATATCAAAAACCCACAAAATATAATAAATAAAATAAATTTTAAACCTGATTTTATTCTTCCTGTTCCTATAGGACGATATCTTATATCTTCAGGTGCCATAAATGATCATTTTGGTCTTAAGGGCATATCTCAATGTGCTGCTAATATATGTACAGACAAATATCTTTTTCATTCTGTTTTATCAAAAAACAGTTTGCGCTTTGGAGTTTGTCACCTTATTGAAGCAGGCTGTGATAAGTCTGATATAGGTATTAATTCATATAAGCTTCCATTTATTCTTAAACCACGTTATGGTTCCGGAAGCAGAAATGTATATATAGTTAATAGCATAAGCCAGTGGAATGATTTACAAAATAGTATTTTCCCATCCTCAGAGGATTATATTATTGAATCTGTTTTTGAAGGAGATGAATACGGTGTTGATGGTGCCGTTTTTAATGGTAAACTCCATATTACCTTACTGAGGAAAAAGATATTAACACAGCCTCCTTTTCGCCAGTGCGTAGGCTATTTTTCACTTCCAACAGACCAATATTCAAAACTTTACGATTATGCCGCAAAACATCTTCAGAATATTGCTCTTATTATAGGAATGGATAATTGCCTGTTTCACTGCGATTTTATATGGAATGGTTCCGGAATGGATATAATAGAAATATCTCCAAGACCTTCAGGACATAATCTTCATAATCTTTTTACTCCATTAGCAACGGGGGTTTCTATGATTGATGCCTATATTGACTGCATGGAAAACAAAAATTCATATATATGCCCTAAACATATTTCTAATATGCTTATAGGATATTTTGATTTTGAAAATTGCTTTATTAATCACATTCCTACAAAGGAGGAGTTCCCTGTAAAGCTTAAAGAATCTATTATAGAGTATCAATGTCTAATGAAGTCCGGCTATATAAAAACTGCGGAAAATGGACATGCTCTTATGAAACGTGGCTTTTATATTATAAAAGGCAACTCCTTTAGGGATTTAATTCAAAAACGTAACCTGTTAAAAAGCTTTTTTACTTAAAATATGAAAGGAAAAATTATGACTCAAAACTTTTTATTACCCATTATAAATTTTGAACCTGCCGTAATGAAACATGGCAAAGGAAGCTATTTATATGATACTAACGAAAAAAAATATCTTGATTTAAATTCAGGTCAATTCTGTACAATATTAGGACATTGTAACAGTGAAATTTTATCTAATATTAACGAGTCAATGAATACTCTTTCACATACTGCGTCTAATATACTGGCAGAAGAGGTTATAAAATGTGCTGATAAAATACATACAATAAGCGGAGAGATGTCTGCATACAGCATTTTTTTAAGTACCGGAGCAGAAAGTGTTGAATTTGCTCTGAGATACAGTAAATTCATTAACAAGAAAAGTGGTATTATCTGCTTTGACAAAGGATATCACGGATTAACTCTTGGTACGCAGAGTGTTACATTCGGCGGTAAATTTGCAAATCCTCATATTTCTGACATATACACGGTTCCTGTACCCGATTATATTCACTTCACTAAGACGGAAGAAGAGTATATAAATGAATTTGCCAATCTAGTGCATAATATACACCACAAGGTTTCTGCCGTTATTATGGAGCCTGTAGTTTCAGTAGGGGGGATGCTGTTTCCTTCATCTAATTATTTTCAATCAATACGCCTCATTTGCAATAAATATAATCTGCTTTTAATATTTGATGAAAGCCAAACAGGTTTTGGAAGATTAGGCACATGGTTTGCATACCAACAATATAACATTATTCCTGATATTGTTTGTCTTGCCAAGGGAATCGGTCTTGGTTATCCGGTTTCCATGGTTCTTTTCAGGGACAAACTTATAACAGATAAAGTTTTCACCATGACTCACTATAGCTCACATCAGAATGATGCTTTTGCTGCCTCTATTGTAAACGCAGGAATAAAGTATATTGAAAAATACAATCTCCTTAAAAAAGTAAAAGAAAACGGTCAGTATTTTCTCAATACTTTACAAAAATTATGTGCTATCAATCCGCACATTAAAAATCCCCGCGGACTAGGGCTCATGCTTGGTGCAGACCTGTTTTTTAGTGGCATTCATGATTATCGCAATTTATATCATAAATTATATGAACGTATGATGGAAAATGGTGTTATTATACAAGGTACTTGTGGAGGAAAAATTTTAAGATTTTTGCCTGACTATTTAATATCTCATAGTGATATTGATTTTGCCATTAATACCTTAAATACTGTTTTGTCATCATTAGATATATTTAAATAAATTTAAGAGGACGAGAAAATCATCTACCTGATTTTCTCGTCCTCTTTTATTGTTATCTTCCATTTTTATTGAGCAAATAATTATACTTTATCTGTGCTATCTGCCAATCAGTTTCATTATCTATATCCTGAACTTCATATTCACTTAATACATATGGAATAATACCATTCACAACTATACCGTTTACCTCTCTATATTTACTTATATTTATTGCAAAAAACTGCCCTGCATCATGATATATTTTCTCCAAATCCTGCGACCTCACCCTAAAATTTTCAGGATATTGCATTTTTAACTCGTTATTTTTCATTACATATCCTCTTTGAGGAGGATAAGAAAATGCCACCACAGGTAAAACAATCTTTGCATTTGTATTTTGAATAAGTTCCATAGCCTCTCTGATTTTTTCTGCTGTTACAAATGGTGCCGTCGGATATATACACATTCCATACTCAAATTCCATATTAATTTCTCTATATCTATCTAAAACTTCAAATATCACCTCGGCAGTTGTTGAAAAATCTCCTGATGTGTTGATGCTTCTAAGAAAAGGGACATTTGCACCATATTTTTCTGCTATACAGGCTATTTCTTCACTGTCTGTAGAAACCATAACCTCATCAAAAGCCTCTGATTTCAATGCCTCTGATATCCCATAAGCAATAATAGGTTTTCCACAAAATTCTTTTATATTTTTTTTTGGTATTCTTTTACTTCCACCTCTTGCCGGTATTATAGCTATCTTTTTCATACCCCAGTGCCTCCCGTTACATATTAATTAGCTTTTCCTTTAGTTCATTCACTGACAACCACTCATTATTGCTATCAGAACTATACTGAAATCCCTGTTCCACCTTTCTTCCTCCCTGTTGTATCTTAGAGGAATTCCACCATTTCATATTAGGATATACAATAAAATGCTTATCATACTCATACGTATTAAGGGAATCTTCTCTCGTAATCATTATCTCATGGAGTTTTTCACCCTCTCGTATTCCCACCTCAGGCATTTCACATCCGGGAAGTATTGCTTGGGCCAAATCCGTTATCTTAAATGACGGAATTTTTGATATAAATGTTTCTCCACCCTTTGCCTCCGAAAGTGCCTTGATTACAAGCTTAACTCCCTCCTCAAGGCTTATCCAGAATCTGGTCATACGATAATCTGTAATAGGAAGCTTACTTTCTCCTTTACTTACTATCTCCCTAAAAAACGGTATTACAGAACCTCTGCTTCCTGCCACATTACCATATCTTACTATGGAAAAGCACACATCCTTTGACCCTGCGTATGCATTTGCTGATATAAATAGCTTGTCTGATACAAGCTTAGTACCCCCGTACAAATTAATAGGATTTACCGCCTTATCTGTAGACAGTGCCACAACTCTCTTTACATTTTTATCAAGTGCAGCATCTATAATATTCATTGCACCATTTATATTTGTTTTTACTGCCTCTATTGGATTATATTCGCATGCCGGTACCTGCTTCATTGCCGCCGCATGTACCACATAATCAACCCCCTCAAAAGCTCTATACAGTCTCTCCCTGTCTCTCACATCACCTATAAAAAACCTTAACTTATCTTTATATTCCTTAAACTGATTTGCCATATGAAACTGCTTAAATTCATCTCTAGAGTATATAATCACCTTTTTGGGATCGTAATTTTCCAATATATACTTTACAAAGCACTTTCCAAAGGAGCCTGTACCTCCTGTAATTAATATAACTTTATCATTAAGCATTGTTTTTACCTCTTTTAACTTTCCTCTAGCACTTTTCTTACATCATCTTCTGCTTTATATGTTGCCTCATATAAGGCACTTAACATATCCCTACCATTATGAGCAATATGTTTTATTTCCTCATATAGATTTTCCTTTTCATCAAATACCTCTTCTCGTACCTGATAATCCTTATCTGCCGCATACATATTAAGATATTTTATCTCACTATCTTCTCCAAGCCAAGCATTAATTTCTGTAATCCTTTGTATTGTCCTCTCAAATTCCTTTCCTACATATTTCTGCTTTCTGTTCAATTCATCAAGCGTATTATATACCTTTATTCCTTCGCTTATCCTTCTTCTAACATTCTTCATATATTCAGGAAATTCCTTTAAATCCTCTAATATGTACTCTACCTGTTCATCTGTAAAATACTTTTCCGTAGACTCTATAATCTTCTTAAAATCTATTAATGCTTTTCTTTGGCATTCTCTCTCTATGGCTTCATTTAATGTAAGCACTTCCATTCCTCTTTTTTTTGCCCCTCCCTCAGTTGCGTCTATAAACTTGATGTCTCCATAAATTATAGCCGCACGTTCAAACCATAGTCTGTAATGATTCATATTATATTCCGTCTTAACTTTTTCTCCATATATATCATCAACATAAAAATATTCTTTTTTGTCTTTGCTCACATTCTTTCCTTTATTACTGCCATATGCCTCCTTTGCATGCTTTTTATCACTTGGATATGCCAAATCAAGCCCTACAAAAATAATTGTTTTAAATCCCAATATCTTTGCCAAAGAAAAAGCATCATGTGCAACGGAGCCTCCCGATTCCAGCACTATATTACTCTTATTGAACTGATTAGTATATCTCTCTATTATTGACTCATTGCGGTCTTTTTGATATATTCTCATCCCCTTATGGGTTACTTTTATATCCTTATTGGATGACAAAGAAAATACAAGAGGCACCTGATACATTCTCTCAAAAAGCTTTACTGGCTTATGGGGATCAACAGTTATAGAAATATCTGGCATAATACCAACTTTTTCCAATGAATTCAATGCCGTGTCAACAGCTATTATAAATGCTTTTCCCTTAGCTTTTTTTAATCCCCAGATATTTTTATCCAAAGACGGACCTGCTGCAACTATAATTGCAGGAACACCATCAATATCAATATCTTTGAATTTATCTACCAAACCCGAAAGAGCATACTGTTTGATACAATCTATCATATTTCCGGCTATATTATCCGTAATTTCCTTTCCCATTTTTATCATTGTATTCCTATTCATCACCACCGCTGAAATACGTTCTTTATATATACTTTTTATCTCTGACAATTCATCCCTGAATAACCTGTCATAATTAGGAGATATAAACAGCTTTACATAATCTACGTCCTCATAATCTACAGAACTTAATAATACGGCATAAATAATATCATATCCTTCTTTTCCCACGGCTATAACAATTTTGTCATCCCTATTAAAATCTTCTATTCCTACACTGTCTCTGTTAATTACTGCTATGGAATATGAAGGTTCAAATACTATTATAAACATATCCCTATTTTTCTTTCTTAAAGTCCTTATATACTCACCATTGCCCATGCCAAACACCAAAGCAATAGTTCTGTAATTCCTTATATCATGCTGACTGCACCAGCTTTCTATAAGCTCCGTATCAGAATATCTGCTGTTTAGATAATATTCCTCATTATCCTTTATTACACATACTATATTTTTATTTTCAAGATTTCTAGCTACAAAAACCTCTATATCCTCCTCTGCAGCTTTAATATCCATATATTCTTCTTTATGATTTTCAAAATCCATTATTATTCCTGCTCCATAATTTCTTTTATCTCGCCGTATAGCCCTAAAGTGTCCTTAACCTCATACTTCAATGTGTCAAACACAATCACGCCGTCCCTTTTTTCCAATGCATCAGACAATGTTTTTATCTGACCCACCACAGACATCATATCTATTGACATACCTATTTTATTCAGACGTGGAATCAACTCTATAAATTCCTCATAATACTTTTGTATATACTTTAGTATTTCTTTAAGTTCATTATATATATTAAAATCTTCTCTAAACATATTGTACGTCATATAATCTATTTTTTCTATTACTTCTCGTACAGTCATTTTCCCAATTTATACCTTTCTAAAAAAATAAGCTACCCCATAGGAGTAGCTTATTCATGATAGTCAATCCATTACTGTAACAGTGATAAAACGCCCTGTGTAGATGTGTTAGCCTGAGCCAGCATAGACTGTCCTGCCTGTGCAAGGATACTGTTCTTGCTGTACTCAACCATCATATCAGCCATATCTGTATCACGGATACGAGACTCTGCTGCTGATGTATTCTCAGATGTTGTATCAAGGTTAGCTATTGTATGCTCCAATCTGTTCTGAATAGCTCCGAGAGCTGAACGCTGTGCAGATACTTTAGAAATAGCCGCTTGAATAGAAGTCATAGCTGCTCCTGCATTTGCATTTGAATCTACTTCTAATGTCTCAACACCCAGTGTAGCCGCATTCATTGAACCTATAGAAATAGTAATTGTCTGTCCCTCTAATGCACCAACCTGAAGACTCTTACCCGCAAAAGAACCATCAAGCAAATTCATTGTATTAAACTGAGTTGTAGATGCTATTCTGTTAAGCTCAGATGTAAGTGCATTTATTTCCTGCTTGATAGCTGTTCTGTCAGAAGATGTGTTAGTATCGTTAGCAGCCTGTGTTGCAAGCTCGTTCATTCTCTGTAAGATTGAATGTGCTTCATTTAATGCACCTTCTGCTGTCTGGATAGCTGATATACCATCCTGTGCGTTTGTTGAAGCCTTGTCAAGACCTCTAATCTGGCTTCTCATCTTCTCTGAAATTGTAAGACCTGCAGCATCGTCACCTGCACGGTTAATTCTGTAACCTGAAGATAACTTCTCTGTTGCCTTTGCCTGATTACCTGTTGTGATACCTAACTGTCTGTTAGCGTTCATCGCTGTTAGATTGTGCTGTACTACCATAATAAATTCCTCCTTGAATTTTCAGAAGCTTCCATGCTTCCTTTATTTTTTTATTTTGTGAGCTATTGCCACGATATATAATTAACCTTATGCTTTATAAGGTAATTACCAATGTATTAATATGTACATTTGTATTGTTACATTTTATATATCGGAGTCTATCTGTTTTTCCTTAGACCTATTATATATTTTTTTTAACTTTTTTTCAACTATTTTTTAGTGTCAAGAAACTGGGAATCCACAACATTAAGTTTGTTCATGTTCTGATAATAGCTTGCCGCTACCTTGTTAGCTGTCTTGGCTGTTTTTATCTCCTTCTTGGAATAATGAACCTTCCCCTGAAATGCTTCCTTATTTCTTGCCTCCTGTGCCTGAATATCCATGGTTTTCTCGGTGATAAGACGTATTTTATCCTGCATTTCCCTTATATCATCTTCAAAAAGCTCTTTATTGCCGCTTAATTCCTGCTTTACCCTGTCATATAATGTCTGAAAGCCTTTGTCAAGACCTTTTATTTCATCTATACAGGCACCTTTTTTTTCTATAGTCTTATCAAGCTTTTCGTAGTCTGTTTCTTCTGCACGGAGAATCATCTCCTGCTCTCTGTTTGCCTCTATGATATCATCAAGAATCCTAAGCTTTTTATCAAGGCTCGCTTTCATTATATTTATGTATGTGTGCTCTGTCATTTTATTTTGCACGTTTCATTACCTCTTCCCATGTATCCCTCATAGTTCTGAGATGCTTAAGAACTTCTTCCAAAATATCTTTGTCCTTCTTTACATTAGCCTCCACCAGCCTGTCATATATATACTTATATACATTTTCAAAATCCTGTGCCACCTCATATTTAAAGTCAAGACTGGCACGAAATTCTTCTATTATTCTCTCTACCTTCCGTATATTAGTATGTGCCTTCGGTATATTATTCTGCTCTATACCCATTATGGCAAGATTGCAGAATTTTATAGCCCCGTCATAAAGCATCAATGTAAGCTGTGCCGGTGAAGCAGTCATAAGCTTACTGTTGGCATACTGATTATATCCGTTTGGCAATGCCATTGTTTTATGCCCCTTTCATCTTTGTTTTACAGGCAGCTGTATAGCTGATAGCTTTTCGTACATTATTGACAGCCTGCAACTGCCCATTATTTTTATATTCTAATGCAAATTTTATCATAACGCAAGAGTTATCATATACTTTATGAACCCATAAGTGATGACAATGCCGATGTGCTTGACTGAAGTTCTGCCAATGCTTTTTCCATTGCTGAAAACTGGTTATAATACTTTTCCTCCATATTGGTTATCTTTTCTTCCCACTTATCTATCAGGTCATCATAATCATCATACTTACTCTGCATTGATTTATCATTGTAAACTGTATATGCACTGCTTACAGAAGATGCTGCCATTTTTTTCGTGAGAGTGCTGTAAAGATTATTTGAAAGCTGAGTAAAAAAGCTTGTTACCGTTTCAGGATCACTTGCTATCATTGCCTTAAGCTTATCCTCATTTCCTGAGGTTGACGAATCCTCACTGTCTCCATCTATATGATACACACCCTTTTCATTCTCCCCGGCAGCGAAGTATCCAAGGGTTGATATGCCAAAGCTTGACAGTGAATAGCTTTCACCATTTATGGTAAAGGAGGAGGACATGGCTGTCTTCATGGCATTAATTACTCCATCTAAAGTAGAGTCTCTCCTTAAGAGTGAATCCTTAATTTTCTTTTCCCATTTTTCTACCTCTGTGTCTGTCATGGCATCCTTCTCTTCATCTGTAAGAGGCTCATATCCCTTGGCAGAATCTGCATTGAAAAGTGTATCCATCTCCTTTATAAGCTCGTTATAGGATTTTAAGAAGCTCTTTATACTGTCATATATGCCGTCAATATCTGTAGATGTGGTAACGGTAATTTCCTCGCCCGGTGCCGTAACACCTGTCGCCGTAATTGTAAGACCGTTTATGGCAAAATTGTTTGTGTTGGAGGTAAATACCGCCCCATTTAACACTATCTCCGAATCCTCTCCGCTTATACGCACGGCATCGCTTGTTCCGAGACTTCCATCAGGAGTACTTAAAATATTTTCCGCATTTGTCCTTATGCCCTCATATTTTGCATATATAACATCATAATTACCATCGGCTGCATAACCGGCTATTGTGGATTTGTCTGCCTCTCCGTATCTTGTAAACTCCAATGATATTATTTCGTCTGCTGTATATGTCTTTTCAGTAAGCTTACTATTTTCCTCTACTGCCTTATTATTATCGGATATGAGCTTATTGTTATCCTCTATGGCAGTATTAAGCCCTTCCACATATGACTCTAGCTTTGCCTCATCTGCCTCTGATGCTGTCACCGTAAGATTTCCATCTCCATCGGTACCCTCTGTCATTGTCACGCCTATTTCATCATTGACTTCGTCATACATAGCCAAAGTCTTATTGTAGCTGTCCAGCTTTGCCTGCTGCTCTTCAGTCCATTCGTCAGGCTTTTCTGTCTTTGCCTTTTCAAGCTCCTGTATCTGTGTTTTGACTTCCTTGTATTTTTCAGCCCTATTTTCTGCTGAAAGATTTGCATATGTAAGCCTGCTCTTATTTTCTGTATTAGCTTCCGTAAGCTCCGCATTTTTTTCTGTATATGTTTTATTGGCTTCTGCTATCTGATTTTTAAAATATTCGTTTAACGCAAAATTTGTCAACTCATCATCTGTATAATCTGCCATAACCTGATACTGTGCCTTATCTGTCTCTGACATGGCAAATATTCCGAGAGACTTTAATGCCTCAACGCCCTGACTGTCTCCCGTCAGGGAAAAATCATAATCCTTGCCGCTTGTCTTAGAGCTTACAAACATTCTCTGATTTGTTTCATCAAAGCTTGCGTTTAATCCCGCTTCCTTTAGCTTTACAACAACCTCGGCAACTGTCATATTGCCATCTATGCTGATGTTAGTTTCACTGCCGTCTACCTTTACATTTATAACTCCACTGCCTAATGCTGAATTTAACTCAGACAGCTTTGTTTTCGCGGTTACTCCGTTAAGCTTTGCACCTGTAAGATATCCGGTCTTTGCAAGCTTGTTAATGGCAAGAGTCTGATCTCCGTTTACTGCGGAGCTGCTTCCTGACACCGTTGCCTTTGTATCATCTGACACTTTTACAGCTTTTTTAGCATATGCCGTTGAAAATCTCATATTGCTTAAGCTGCTTGAATAAAAACTATATATCTTTGTATTCAGAGACTTCCACGCATCCATCTGCCACTCCAGCTTTGTCTGTGCTTTTACGTAATTATCTTTTTTTACACTGTATGCAGACACAAGCTCTTGAACAAGGGCATCCGTATCCAATCCCGATATTAATCCTGATAATCTTATTGGCATAAATCCTACCTCCCTTTCTTACAGCTTTTCATCTACCAGAATGCCTGCTAATTCCCACACCTTCTCTATCATTTCCAATGTTTCCTCTGCCGGGTATTCTCTTACTACATCCTTGGTTTCTTTGTCAATTATTTTTATGGTTACTCTGCCTGTTCCCTCATGCACTCCAAACTGACAGTATGTGTTTGACATTTTTTTATTCAAATCACTTACGGCTTTTTTCACTTTTTCATTTGATTTTTCAATACTTTCATCACCAAGTGCACCATTTTCATTGCCGCTGTACTGCCGGCTCTGCACTGATACGCTGTCTGCCTGCTTCACTGGCGGCTGTGATGTTTCCACCGCTCTTGCCTGATTCACAGTACCTCCCTGCTGATATGATGACATTCCCATTCCTGATACTGTCTGTATTGCCATTTTTTCCTCCATTTCTGCCGCATCCATACGGCTTAAGCAAACGGAGCAGTCTGGCATCTGCCTATATAAGGCACAATGCCAACATCTTTTACCTCCGTGTAAAATGTTTCTCTATTTTATTTCGGCACTTTTTTTCATAACTTTATATTTATACCACTATTTCTGCCTGCAATTCATGCTACAGACTTTTCAGTGCATCAAGAGCAGCATTGTCAGCCGCTTCTCTGTTTGATTCCTGTATCTGTATATATACTTCTTTTCTGTATACCGGAACTGATTTTGGCGCAGATATTCCTATTTTTACCTGCTCTCCCTTTATCTCCAAAACCGTAATCTCTACGTTATTATTTATTATTATGGATTCGTCCTTTTTTCTTGATAATGCCAGCATGATTAACCCTCCTTCTTACTTTTAAGTATATCATAAATAGGGTATCTTACTACATACTTTTCATCATCTACTATAATCTGCCCCGCCTTAAGACTTGCTGCATTTATAATAATGGGTGCTTTAAGATTGACTGTCATTTTTGTTATATCCTTTGGTATGGTCATTGTTACCAGCCCAAGCATTTCCTCAGGCAGAAGCTTACCTAAACCTGACAGAAGTTCATCCTCAACAATGGGATTGTAATCCTCCACCAGCTTAAGGGGGTCTATAACAGGCATGGCAAAATCCGGCTCATCTATTGACTGAAGCCATGATATATGTTTTTTTTCATTCTCCCTGTCATGTATAAGCATAAACCTCTTTAGCTCAGGAAACCCTATAATGCCTCCATCAAAGGTAATAATCTTATTTGCGTCAACTTCTATATCTCCAAATATTCTTGTATGTATCATTTATAAGTTCCTTCCTTCTCTCTTTTTACCACTGCCCCATTTTAGAAACCAGCACAAAACAGCCATTATAAAAAGTCAAGCAGTGATTTTTGTACTACCTTTGCCACCGTAGATAATGCTGCATCATACACATCGCTTATGGCATTATATTCCACTGCTGCCTGCGCAAGATCAGTATCCTCGTTCTTGCTTTTAAGCTCCTCCACCGTAAGCGACTGCTGTGAAAGTCTCTCGGAAATCATTTCAAGTCTCTGCATTCTTGCTGCAAGGTCAGACACCTCAACAGACACATTCTGCTGATGCTCTTTAAACTTTTCGATGCCTGATGCAAAGCTGTTCTTTAAATTATCCTGTGCATATGACTTTTCCAGCTCTGCTGCCTCTAACATTGCCTCCAACACAGCTAACTCTGTCTCATCTGTAGTTTCACGTATTTTAGCCTCTATTCTTGTTATTTTGTCTATGGCATTTGCCACATCCTCAGTTCTCTCTATCATTTCATCTATATCTCTTCCCATATTATGGGTAAGAACATCTTTTCCCTGCACGTTGACGGTAAGTGTCTGATTAAAGCTCACCGTGTAATTAATTTTCTGATCCTTTGCCGTATATTCAGTTACCTTTTGAGTTCCCCCCACGGTTTCTGTCTTTATGCAGTCAAAATAATGCTCCGGCATTAAATCTCCCATTTCAAATCCTGTCTTGTTATAAGTAACGGAAAATGCCCCATCCACAAGACTGTTATATACATCATCACCAAATATCAGCTCTCCTGTTTCCGGTATATAATATACGGTATCGTCCTCTATCTCATAAGGTGCCCTGGTCTCATATACAGACTCTCCATTTTGTGTAAATGTTTCAAGACTTCTCTCCTCCACATTTACAGGATTTCCGTTTATTGTAATGGTGAGATTTCCATTATCAATATTCTTGTACGATAGCCTTGCTATGTGCAGTGCCTCATTTGTAATATCACCTGTTACATAACTTGTTCCCTGATAATTTTCAATATCCGCTTCCTTTACTCCCACCGTTCTGTTTAATGTTTCTATATCACTGAACTTAAAATTCTCCGTTATTTCATATGATACATTGCTATTATCTGAGGTATATGTAAGAGTGCTGTCGGTCTTATAGCCTGTAAATATGGTTCTGTCACCGTAATCTGCATTTCCGCTTTGATATATGGCTTCCCTGTACTGCTTTAATGTCTCTATTATGGAATTATACTCATCTATAGTCTGGTATTCATTCACACCCTGATTGCAATAGTATATAATATTTTCAAGTGTGGTATTCACACCGTCAAGGGCGTCCTTTGTAACATCCATCCATGACTCTGCATCCTCTACATTTCTGTCCTTATACTGTTGAATTTCATTATATGTGCTTCTAAGCCTTAATGCCCTTATTGCCGTTATCGGATCCTCAGATGGTCTTTGTATCTTCTTGGTGGTATTTATCTGAGTCATAATATTATCCATCTGTATTTTATTTTTATTAATATTGGCAAGATTATTATTCATCATTATTGTATTTGTTATTCTCATGTCTGCCTCCACTCCGGCTTTCAGCCTATACGCCTGTTTCCTGTATCAGTTTATCATATATTTCAGCCATTACGGATATTACCTTTGAATTAAGATTATATGCCTCCTGAAACTTAACAAGATTCATTGCCTCCTCATCCTTATCCACACCCATAATGGACTGTCTCTGATTCTCGATTGTTGTCTGCATATTGGTATAATTTTCCGTAAAGGTTTTTGCCTTTCTTGTATCCACAGCCAAATCCGTCACCAATGCCTGAAGAAATTCACTTGCTGTTCCTCCATTATATACATTTGCATTTTTCGTTGCCAAAAGCTCATCCACCAAATCATACTGTGATACACCGTCTGTATAATCATATGAAGTTGCAAGAAGCTTTGGATCATCTTTTATATCCGGATTTATAGTATATTTGCCCTGGTCTGATTTTACAAACACAGGAATATCCTGAGTGCTGTCACCGTATAGATTTGTACCCTTAGCATGAACCTCATTTAACGCAGCAGTAAAGCTGTCGAGAAACTCGTTTACCTGATTAATATAATAGGGAACTCCCTTATACTCAACGGCATAGGAATACTGGCTTCCCGTAACTGTTCCGTTATTTCCGTCACGAACCTCCAAAAGACCTTTAAGGGTTCCTCCTACTCCAAGCTTGACAGGATTAAACTCCTGTCCGTGTGACCAGTATATATCATAAAGCCCAACAACATCCTCAGGGTTTGCACTTTCGTCTCTTGTTTCTACCTTAAGGGTATAGTAATCAAAATTATTAACTAATGTGCTGCCCCCGATTTTTACTGTAAACTCTGACTTTCCATTTTCATATTTTGTTTCAGTTGTTGATATATCAACTATTTCCGACAGCTCGTCAAGAAGTACGGACCTTCTGTCCCTAAGCTCATTAGCATTGGCACCTGTAAGCTCTACCACATTAATCTGCTTGTTTATTGATGCTATCTCCTCAGCCA
This sequence comes from uncultured Lachnospiraceae bacterium, assembly GCA_944384155.1. GTDB lineage: Bacteria > Bacillota > Clostridia > Lachnospirales > Lachnospiraceae > CAG-303. The sequence continues at coordinate 31,818 of CALWSG010000004.1, forward strand.
GAGAATTTATCTTATTTACATTATTACTAATCTCTGCGTTAAGATCTTCCTGCTCAAGCTTTAAATCCGTTTTAATTTCCTGAAGATATTCAAGAAAGCTCTCCGCATAATTTAAATATGAATTTCTTGTAGTCAGGTCTGATGGATCCTTCTTTAACTCCTCTATGGAATTGTAAAGATTATCAAATTCCTCCGTAAAGCCGTCTACCTTTGACTCGTTAAATAAATCTTCAAGCTTAAGCATATAATAGTATCTTGAGCTGTTTTCCCCAAGTCGCGTCTGATTTTCCTGATATTTTACATCATAGTATTCGTTTCTTATTCTTTCCACAGATGTTACTTCAACACCGCTTCCTATCATACCGTACTTCTGATGTACTCTGATAGCCGTGGTTGCCTGCTGATTTGCCACCTGTCTGGAATATCCTTTAGTATACTCATTCGCTATATTATTTGCAGTTACATTAAGATTTGCATTTGCAGCATGTATTCCCAAGGTACCTATATTTAATCCGAAAAATGTATTTGGCATTTTTTATCCTCCCTTTACCTGTTGCTGTTCTAATGAACTCCCACTCTGTTTATAAGTGTATCTATCATTTCTGCTATTACATTTATAAATCTTGAATTTGCATTGTAGGCATTTTGAAACTTTATAAGGTTTGTAAGCTCCTCCTCTGAGGACACTCCCGTCACTGATTCTCTTGAGCTTTGTATGTCATTTACAACAGTCTGCTGGTTAGTTGTTATTGAGTTAAACACATATCCGTCATTTGCTATAACATCAACCATGGCAGTATAGTAATCGTTGAAATCCTTTTCAGTAAGGTTATTTGGATCAAGATTTACAGATGCCTCGTCCCACTTTTTTATAATGCTCTCTGCCACCTGATAATTAGCTCCTCCCTCACTGTCCCAAAGAGGAAGTGATGAAGTCTTGTCAAGAACAGTCTGGTTTACCTTTATGTTTCCCACACTGTATTTTCCCTCTGTGCCATATGTATTATAAGGGTTGTACACATAATAAACAGTGCCGTCTGCTGCTGTAAGCTCTGTGTATCTGCTCTGTGTATCATCTCTGGATATAAGCTCTACTCCAAGCTCTCCGTCATAACCGTTTCCGCAGGTCTCCGTGTCCAATGCTGATACTGTTATATCACCTGTGAGAGTAAATGTTTCATCATTTACAAGGCAGCCATTATCATCCAGATTTACCCCTCCGAGCTGGTTTTTAATTTCATCTGCCAGCATGGCATAATTTGTTCCTGCCTCAATAGTTAAGGTTGTTCCTCCGCTTATGGTTGTATCCTTGTTTGGACATAATGTATCATTTATCATTGTAACAATACTGTTTATAAGCTGATCAAACATTGCCTGGGACTTTAATATTACAGAAGCCCCAACAGTAAGATTATACTCCTGTGCCTCCTTTAAGTAATCCTGGTATGTAACATCCCAGTATTCTCTTATGGCTGCCTCATACGCCGCAGTATCAAGATTTCCTGCGGCGTCTGTATAATCCTCCTCCTTGGGCATCTCAGGAACCTTTGGTATATCCGTGTAATCTGCAACATAATCTCCTCTCGCCTGCAGCAGTCCTTTCAGCTTTCCTATGTCATTTCCTTTTGATGATGAAATCTCCGTTGCAAGATTAAACACAGGTGCATTGTCTAAGTGAGGCCATACAGGAGTATAATAATTAGAATCATCAGCAGTATTGAGAGTATCTACTCCCATATAAAATACGCCTCCGTATGTGATAAAGTCCTGTCCCTCTGCCCTTATTGTTACAAACCCCTTTTCGTCCTCTATATATGAAATGTTTATAAGCTCCGCAAGCTGATCTATTGCCAAATCTCTCTGGTCTCTGTAATCGTTTGCCGACTCTGTGCCTGCTGCTTCTATTCCCTGTATAGTAACATTGAGACTGTATATTTTATCGGCAAGGGCATTTATCTGAGCCACCGTATCCGTTACTTCCTTATTTAAATTGCTCTGATACTCCCTTAACTGATTTCCTATAGCATTTACTCTTGTAAGAAATTCATCGGTACTCATTACAAGTCCCTCTCTCGATACACTGCTGTCCGGAGTTTTTGCCATCTCACTTAATGCTTCCCACAAATCATTTAAGGAATCCTGAAACGCAACGCTGTTTAACTCTCCCAGTATATTTTCAACCTCCTCCGTGGCTTCATGCTGGGAAGAATAATAATTTTCTCTTCCCACCTGCTCTCTGTATGCCTTATCCAATAAAATAGCCCTGATGTGTCTAGTCTCACTTGCAACAACCCCAAGACCTACCTTCCAATTTCCCAGCTGGGAACGTCCCACCGTTGTATAATTTGCATCTGCATAAGAAATCTGCTGTCTTACATATCCCTCAGTATATACATTGGCAAGATTATGTGCCGTTGTATTAATTCCAATCTGACTTGTCTTAAGTCCCGATACTCCCGTATACATACTTGAAAATAATGGCATATCTTCACACCTTTCCTGTTTTTCTGTTAATTTTTTGCATCAAACACTCCGTAACTCATTGTACTTTCAGTGTTATACGCATTTTTATCGTAATTGCCTGTCTCAGGTGCCTGATACATGCTTTTATACATATTTATGTTAAATTCAACCATCTCCAATGAAGATGTGATTAAATTTTTATTCATATCATTTATAACCGATATATTATCCAATGTCTGTTTAAGGCTGTCATGTACCTCTGCAAGCTTTTTCCTCTCCTTGTCCTGTCCTTCAAGAAGACCTACTATGGTTTTTACCGTCAGTTCTTCTTCTTTTTTGTTAAGTACAAGCGCCATATCCTTTATTACTTCTATTCTCCTTTTTTCCAAACTGTTAAGAACCTGAATGTGTTCCTGCTCCATACCTGTAATTTCTTTCAGCTTTTCCGTATTCCCTTTCACTATAACAGGGGTTTTCTCCTTGGAGAGAACCATAAGCTTTTTATATTCTTCGTTTTCTTCCTCTAAAACAGTAATAAGTTCTTCTATTAAGCTTGCCATATAAGTTCTCTCCTACCTTAAAAATCCTTCATACTTAGCTATAATTTTTTCTGCAAAAGCATCTCCTGACACTCCGTATGTTCCCTTATCAATTTGTTCCTTTATCTCTGCCACTCTTTCCTCTCTGATATCACTGCTTTCTGACACTGCCTGCTTTGCAATCTGCATATCTCTTCCGAAGCCTGATATCTCTACCTTATCCCTTGCTCCTGACTTTGATACAGAAGCTGTCTTTGTTTTTCCATTTACACCATATATACTGTTTATCCGGCTGTAAGCATCTACACGCATTATTATCGCCTCCTTTTTTACTTTCTTGAAATCTGCGTCAAAGATGCAATATTTCTCACATACTTTATCGGACTTTTTTTATATTTCTTTAGAGCAATATAAAAAATCATAAAGTATGCATCAAACCATACTTTATGATTTTTTATGTGAAACGTATTCTTAATTATTCCATTTTGCATTACTGCTGCTTATCTAAATACCTCATTCGGTCTCTGTCTCTTATGGTTTTTTGTATTACAGGCTGTTCCTTTTTATATAAGCTATCTAAATTATGTGCCATTTGACTTTTGCACTTCTCGCAATACCGCCCTGTTCTTATCTGTGCACCACACTTTTCACAGTCTATTGTTACAACAGAATCCTCTGAAAATATAAGTCTCTCCTCCCTTATCCACTGGCGTATCTGTTGTGTGCTTACATTCATTTCCTCGGAAATCTGGGATATGCTGGCTGACGGATTGTCTCTGATATATTCCTTTACTTCTCCAAACTTTTCCTCCAGTTTCTGTCTGCAGGCTCCGCAAAGTCTTGGACCTGAAACATAGTTAAAAAGTCTTCCGCAATCTTTACAATTTCTAACGTCCATAAATCCTTCCTCCTCATTTCCATCTATATACCCTGACCTATGCATATGGTAATAAAATACACTTCCTTTACACCCGCATTTTTTAATACCCTTGCACAGGCGTCTATTGTACATCCTGTTGTATATATATCGTCTACCAATATTATTTTATTGTATTTTACTACACTTCCCGTTACTTTAAAAGCGTTTTCTACATTTTTCTTTCTAAAAATATAATTAAGCTCTTTTTGCGGTATTGTGTTCCTTGACCTTGTTAAAATATATGTATCTATAGGTATTCCTGTTAATTCCGCCAGCCTTTTCCCTATAAGTTCTGCCTGATTATACCCTCTTTTCCTAAACTTTCCTCTATATATGGGAACAGGTATTATTGCCTCCGGTTTCCACAGAGTTATAATCTCTCTGTATCTGTCATGCATCTCTTTGCCGTAAAAATCTCCGTATATTTTGTGTCCGCTGTATTTAAATCTATATATGGACTTTCTCACCTTATCACTATACTTAAATACCGCTGCTCCCCTGTCGTATATATGCTTCCTTCTTTGGCAGTCATAACAGTACTCTCCCTCCCTGCTTTCTATTTCCTTGCCGCACTTCATACATAACGGTTCATCTACATAGACAGAATCTTCTCTGCAATCACTGCATAGTCCGTCATATATTTCACCCATTTTAAGCCTTCTATATGACCTTACCTCCATTGTCCTGTTACAAAAAACACATTTTCGCGGATATAATATATCCATAACTACATCTTTTGCAGCCTTAAAACTTCTGTTCAATTTCCACTAACCTTTCCGCAAGTCCCGAATATCTTTTTTGCTGATTTTCATTTCCTATCATTTCTCCTACTGCCGGCTCTATCCCCACAAGACAAACACATTTTTTTGCCCTTGTAACTGCTGTGTAAAGAATATTTCTGTTCATAAGAGGCTTTGGACCGTTAAACACGGGTATTACAACGGCAGGATATTCGCTTCCCTGAGATTTGTGTATAGTAACGGCATATGCCAGTTCTATCTCGTCAAGCTGCTTAAAGCTGTAAGCAACAAATCTTCCCTCCTCAAATTCCACCTCTAAAATTTCAGTGTATGTATTAATGGCTCTAATAGTTCCCATATCGCCGTTAAATACTCCCATTCCCCTATCAATTACCAGCCCGTTTTTTCCTCTTATCTCCCACTCAGTCTGATAATTATTTTTTATCTGCATTACCTTATCCCCCTGCCTGAACACTCCGTCTCCGTATTCCTTTTCCTCCTTGTCCGGGCTTTTGGGATTTAAATACCCCTGAAGTATGGCGTTAAGCCTCTCCACTCCTAACATTCCCTTCCTCATAGGCGTAAGTATCTGTATGTCCCACACATTGGCATGTACATAAGACGGAAGTTTTTCCCTCACAAGGGTAATCATTGCATTTATAACACTGTTTGCATCATTACGCTTTATAAAAAGAAAATCCCTGCTTTTATTGTCAAGGCTTATCATTTCCCCCTTATTTATCTTATGTGCATTAACTATAATATCACTCATGGCTGCCTGCCTGAATATTTTTGTAAGCATAACCACGTTAAAGCATTTTGAGTTTATTAAATCCTTAAGAATATTTCCGGGCCCCACCGATGGAAGCTGATTTATGTCCCCCACCAAAATAAGCCTTGTTCCCACAGCTACTGCCTTTAACAAAGCATACATTAAAAACATATCCACCATGGACATTTCATCTATAATAACGACATCTGCCTCCAAAGGATTTTCTTCATTTCTTCCGAAGCCTGTTACCAATGATGCATCATCATTGTCAGAACCTCCCGTAAGCTCAAGCATTCTGTGTATTGTCTGTGCTTCACAGCCTGTAGCCTCAGTCATTCTCTTTGCCGCCCTTCCTGTAGGTGCTGCAAGGAGAATGTCCATTCCCTCCTCCTCAAAAAACTTTATTATCATGTTTATAGTAGTTGTTTTACCTGTTCCCGGTCCTCCTGTAACTATAAGCACTCCGCTGTTTGCCGCCTCGGCTACCGCCTTAATCTGCATTTCGTCAAGATTTACACCTAAGTCGGTCTGAAGCCTCTCTATCTTCCTTAAAATCATATCTGCCGGAACATTGGATTTTATGTTAAGCTCATTCATCTTAGCCGCTATCGCCAGCTCCGTATGATAATAATTAGATGAATATATATGCCTGACTCCCTTTATTTCCTTTAAGACTATTCTTTTTTCTATAATCATGTCTGTAATATATTTGTCAAAATCAGCTCCCATAATTTCAAGAAGCTCTGAAGTTTCCTCTTTTAGTCTTTCTATTGGGAGACATACATGCCCTCCCGCCGATGACTGTGCAAGTACATATAGAATCCCACTTTTTATCCTAAAATCAGAATCCTTGCTTATTCCTGCTTTTCGGGCTATCTCATCAGCTATTTTAAAGCCTACGCCCTGTATATCATCCGCGAGCTTATAGGGATTGCATCTTATGATATTGTACATATCCTGACCATATTTTTCATATATTTTCACAGACAACTGCATTGATATCCCGTACTGCTGAAGAAATATCATTGCCTTTCTCATATCCTTTTTTTCTTCAAGCTGACCGGCTATCTCCGCCGCAATTCTCTTGCTTATTCCCTTTACCTCAGACAGTCTTTCAGGCTCTTCTTCTATTACCCTGAATGTATCCTCTCCAAATCTTCTTACTATTCTGTCAGCCAGTGCCGGACCGACACCTTTTATGGCTCCCGAACCTAAATATCGTCCTATTGCCACGGCGTCCTCCGGCACCTTAATTTCATAGCTCTCCACAACAAGCTGTTCACCGTATGACGGATGAATTGTATAATGACCTGATAGCTCTGCATATTCCCCCTCATTTATATATCTAAAGGTTCCTACGCAGGCTATTTCTTCCTTGTCCTGAACTACAGTCATAACCGTGTAGCCGTTGTCCTCATTTCTGTATACTATTTTTTCAACGTATCCCCTTACTGTATCCATCACATTATTGCTCCGGTGTATTTTCTGTTCTACTCTTCTGTTATTCCGTAATTTCTTTTCATCTGCTCATAAAGCATTTGTGCTATGCCAAAATCACTTTGCTCCGTAGCTGTCTGTGCTATCTCCTGAGTTAATGTGTCTCCGAAATAATCTAAATAGGAGCTTCCTGCCGAAGAATCCTCATCATCCTCAGGAAGCATTTTTTTCATTGATTTAATTACCTGCTCCACAAAATATGCTTCAAACTCCTTGCATGCCTCCATAAGTTCATCCGTGGATGCTTTTTCATAATCTGTTTTGTTTATAGTACTTTGAAGCTTATCTGCCGTGGCATCTATATTACTGTATGATGAATAATAATCACCAAGTCCGTTTATTGCACCTGTCATAGTAATCCTCATTTCTATTTATGTACATACTATCGTTTTAGCTGGTTTGCCTGTCCAAGCATCTCGTCTGCCGCCTGAATTGCCTTTGAGTTCATCTCGTATGCCCTCTGTGCCACAATAAGATTTACCATCTCATCAACCACCTGCACGTTTGACGCTTCCAAATAGCTTTGCTTTATTGTACTCCTTTGGATATTATCGTCATATGCCTCTGTAATAGGTATTCCTGAAGCAGCAGTCTCCTTATATGTACTGTCTGAGCACTTCTCAAGCCCTGCCGGATTTGAAAATTGTACAAGCCCTATCTGTATGCCTATTGGCTGAGGATTATTTGTTTCATCAGGATAACATATATTTCCGTCTGCATCTATTGTTATCTTGCTTGTCATATACTCCTCTCCAAGCTCTATTGGTGCTCCGTCCACATCAAGAACAGGATACCCCTCAGAGCTGCACAGCATTACTCCTCCGTTATTGCCTAAAGACCAGTTAAATGCTCCGTTTCTTGTATATAAAGTATCACCGTTATCATCCATAACAGCAAAAAAGCCTTTTCCGTCAATAGCAAAGTCTGTAGTATTATTAGTTTGTGTCAATGCACCCTGAACAAAGCTTGCCGTTATGGCAGAATTTCTTGTTCCCAGTCCAACCTGTGCTCCTACCGGCTTTGTTTCTCCGTTTGCACTTGTTGTAACAGCCTGTGTTGTCTGGTACAAAAGAGTCTTAAACTGTGCCGTTTCCGTCTTGTATCCTATTGTATTAACATTTGCCAAATTATTTGATATTACATCTACATTTGTCTGCTGCGATGTCATTCCCGATGCCGCAGTCCACAATGCTCTCATCATAGTCTATGTACCTCCCTGCTTATTTTTTTAAGCATTATTTTTATACTTTGCCCACCTGATTTACTGCCTTGTCCATCATGGTATCCGCCGTCTGTATTGCTTTTTGTGCAGACTCATATGCCCTTGTTATGGTTATCATTTCTACCATCTCTTCTACCACATTAATATTTGACATTTCAAGATATCCCTGATGTACCGATGCATTAGCTTCAGTTTCAACTGCGCCCTCTTCTATATCATAAAGATTCTCACCATATTTTCTTATATAATCATAATTTTCAAAATCCGTTATCTGAAGGGTGTCAATATATTCTCCGTCTGCATATATATTTCCCTGTCCGTCGAACACTACGCTTGCAGCCTCAGTGGGAATAGTTATCTGACCTCCGCCCTGATTCAGAACGTAATCTCCGTCCTTTGTCCTTAGCACACCTTCGTTGTCAATGGTAAATTCACCGTCTCTCGTGTATTTCACAGATTCCTCGCCCCTTTTATTTGTAAAGGATATGGCAAAAAAACCATTGCCCTCCAGTGCCAAATCGTATGTTCCCTCTGTGTTCTTAAAAGACCCCTGGGAATAATCCGTATAGTTTTCCCCTATCTTGACGCCAAGGCTCATCTGCCCTATGTTTCTGGTAATAACACCTTCTGTAAGATCATTTACCTTAACTGTAAGACACTCATCAAATGATCTTGCAGTCACACCTTCTCTTTTAAATCCTGTGGTTGATGCATTAGCCAGATTATTTGTAATGGTGTCAAGCCTCTTCTGCTGATTTATCATGCCTGTATAGGCTGTATAAAGTCCTCTTACCATTTTTGCCCTTTCCCGGTTTTACCGATGTACTATAACCTTATTTTTCTCCATTCTTCTCACTTAAAAACTCAATATACATACCTGTACCTATTGCAACGGCAGTCATTGGATCCTCCGCAGTCATAGTGTTTATGCCTGTCTTGCTTTCAATAAGCTCCTCAAGCCCCTGAAGCAGACAGCCGCCTCCTGTTAAAACAATTCCTCTGTCTGCAATATCTGCTGCCAACTCAGGCGGTGTTTTTTCAAGTACGCTGTGTACAGCTTCAACTATCTGAGAGGTGGTTTCCCTAAGTGCTTCCTCTGTCTCCTCTGATGTAACTGTTATGGTCTTTGGAAGTCCTGTAACAAGATTCCTTCCCCTCACCTCCATAGTTGCAACCTCTGCCCTTGGATATGCTGCACCTATCTTAATCTTAATTTCTTCAGCAGTTCTCTCTCCGATAAGAAGATTATGCTTCTTTCTCATAAATCGCACAATCGCCTCATCAAAATCATCTCCTGCTATTTTAATAGATGTACTTACAACAGTTCCTCCAAGTGAAATTACGGCTATGTCTGTTGTTCCTCCTCCTATGTCTACTATCATATTACCACATGGTTTTGATATATCAATTCCTGCACCTATCGCAGCAGCTATAGGCTCCTCTATTATCGCCACCTCTCTTGCTCCTGCCTGAAGCGTGGCATCCTGAACCGCCTTCTTTTCCACCTCTGTCGCACCACTTGGAATACACACGCTTATCCTTGGCTTATTAAAGGTTCTTCTTCCTATTGCTTTCTGAATAAAATGCTTAAGCATCTTTTCCGTCACTGTATAGTCGGAAATAACTCCCTGACGCAAAGGTCTTACTGCCACAATATTTCCGGGAGTTCTTCCTATCATAAGTCTTGCCTCCTCACCTATAGCCTTGATTCTGTTTGTGTCCCTGTCAAATGCTACAACTGAAGGCTCCTTTAAAACAACACCCTTTCCTTTTATATAAACAAGAATACTTGCTGTACCCAAATCAATTCCAATATCTGTTGCTAACATATTTCTCTCCTTTCGCTTATACGATATCCGGGCAATTTTCCAACTAATATTAAAAGTTATCAAATTGCCTGCTCCTGTATCCTATATAATGTATATTGAGATTATACCCAATTTTCTTACTGCATAATTAATACAGTGCCAATATTTTTGCTGACACGTCATTTACATTATATACAATATCTTAAAAATATGAAAGAACTTTTTTGAAATTTATGGATTTTTATCTTTTAACATTTTAATCTCCATTGGGGAGCGTTACACCAGACTCATTGATATTATCGGTATATTAATTATTATAGTTTATATTATATAGTATATATTATTCACTTCTTTTTCAATGAGCTTTCACACAAACATCACATTAAATAAATATATTATATATGTACATTCAATATACCCTATCTATTGAATGTATCGTTTTTCATACTCATGCATGGCATTTATGCCATGCACCCCCGTAAATCATTTTCATTTTTATATAAGAGATACCTTATCAACATAAGGTATCTCTTATGTTATTCTGCAATTATAATTCAATTTTCAATATGTAATAAATAGTTCCCCCATTTCATACAATGTATAAACCAATTATCAGGGGGAAGCTTTTGAAAGGATATATAGAAGAACGTGCCATAGAAATAGCACATTATATAACTGAGCAAAATGCCACTGTAAGGCAGGCTGCAAAAGCATTTGGTGTATCAAAAAGCACTGTACATAAGGATGTGACAGAACGGCTTATTCAGATAAATCCCACTCTTGCCCATCAGGCAAGAGCAGTATTAGACACCAACAAATCCGAACGTCACATAAGAGGCGGTCTTGCCACAAAAGAAAAATATCTTCACCAGCATATTCCACATTAAAAAGTATATTCTTAAGCTTAAAAAAGAATCTCGCAATCGAGATTCTTTTTTGTTTCTTACTTAGCTTTTTTTCTTATTTTTCTTAATTTTTACGACTGCAAATCCTATGCCGATTAGTACGGCTACTGTGCAAACCGCTGCAACTGTATATAACAAAATATTGCTGCCTTCTTCTGCCTCTCCATTGCCGTCTGTTCCCACTGCTGCCTCAACGCCCTCAGGATTATAAATCTTTATATATGCCAGATTTATCGCCAATGTAGCGTCAGGTGCCGTAATATTTAACGAAAGCTTTCCGTCTGTTACATTGGTGATTACGGAAATTTCCTGATTGATAGGAACATTTTCCATAAGAGTTACGCCCTCTGCCGAAACAATAGGGTTCTTTGAGCAGCTCCACGGGTCGGTAAAATAAAGTGCTATCTCGTATTCACCGTTAGGAAGCTCAAAATCATAATTAAGAGTTCTTGCCATTCCTGTTTCATACTGATTTTTTGTGTACCTGTTTGTTGCTGTCTTTGGACTTGAATCCGTCACAGACGCATCCGTCTCAAAAGGCCATGTATTATCAGTAAATACTGCATTTGTCATTGCAGCTGCATTGTCTGCTTTTCCGTTCTTCAAAGGCTCTGATATAGTATCTACAATGCCCCATTCATATCCCGTGACAGGATCTTTTCCGTATGCCATATCCGTTACACCATTGTAAATTCCAAACAAATCTCCCTCTGACAAGGTTGTAACATCATAATCACCGCAGTTTACAAAATATGCCAGTGATTTGTCAACATTTTCTCTTTTCGAAAGATCATTTTCCTTTACCACATTTACTGTATATTCTTCTGTTGTTTCATGATCCTCCGCATATACAGTATATTGTAACGTAACATAATTATTTTCAGTTAAATCCACTGTTTTTGGAGCTGTTTCCGACGTAACGATTCCGTCTATTCTTATATATCCGTATTCCGTTGCAAGACCTGCATTTAAATCAACGGAGTCTGCATCTTCAGGAACATTGACCGTATACGTATTTCCATCCTTTTCTATCTTTCCCACTGATGATGTAAGCTCAAGCTTTGTATCTGTACTGTATGATTTAGTAGTATAAAGGAAATTGCATATTCTTGCAGAAGGATTTCCATCTCCGCTTTCAAACTTCACATCTGCAACACTGTATGTCTCTTCTGTATTTTCTTCTCCCTGTGCCACTGCCTTATCATAAACCCCATTATCAATAACATCTGAAGGTACTGCTATTCTTACTGTATACTCATCATCTTCCCCATCATATGATAAGGTTTCTTCATATACAACCTTATCTCCAACTGAAATCTTTATTGTCTTTCCGTTGTCTTCCTTTTTAAAGTCTGTCTGGAGAACATTGTCCTCTCCTTTTTCCACCTTCATTGTATATGTAAATGAGCCTCCTGCGTTGGCATACCTGCTTGTTCCTCCAGAGGTTTCTCCTGTCGACCCGTTATCCTGCATCTGATGAAGTTCATCATTCTCATACTGTCCGTATCCCGGCTGCACAGTATCTATTAATGCATTCTCAAAGCGTTTCTGTGCCTTATCCCTTACATACTTTGCTGTATTTACTGCGGAGCTGTTGCTTACATAGTTAAAATAAATGCCATATCTTTCAGTGTATTGGCTGTAGTGAGGAACAAAGATAAGATTTGCATCTGTATTTTCAAGAGTCCATTGAAGCTCTCCCTCTGTCTTTATAAGGCTGCTGTTGATATTTTCCATAAACTCCTGTACAGTTCCATTAATTACAGATACTGTCTCTGAGCCGTCACTGATATAGCTGTCCTCTATTATTTTTGACGCAGGAATGGAAACGCTCACACCGGTTGTTGTCTGAGTCATATCTTTATTTCCAAGCTTTGCACTTAATACCACCGGACCATACTTAAATCCATATACACACTCTCCGTCAGGAAGGTTATACGCCTTGATTTCCATAGGGAGCGTCACTTCTATCTCATCATTATTCTTTAAGCCTTCAATAATTGCATAGCCTGATTCCACAGAAGCTGAAACCTCAGTTCCATTTACCTTCACTGATGCATCTGATGCCAGCCATCCCGGAAGCCTGAATGCCAGCTTTTGGCTTATGTCTTCAGAACCATCTATTGTGTTTACGGTAAATTTAACTGTATCTCCTTCCGGAATATTTGCTGTCTGGGTAATCTTTACATTCTTGCTGCTATCAGTTAATACAGAGCTGAAATACTGACTTACAATTACCATATCATTATTGTAATAGTAAATTGCATTTCCAAGCTTTGTAAAGTTTTCCATACCGCTTCCTGTACAGCACCAAAAGCTTTCCGTTTCTGTTCCGTATACCTTAAAGTATCCTGATGCCATAGGCTGAAAATAAGTTGTCATACCTGTTTCAGGATTTTGTGATGAAAGTATTGTATTATAAAATGTATTCTCGTAATAATCTGAATACTTTGAATTTCCGGTTATCATGTATAGTGCTTTTGCAAGCTTTAACATATTGTATGCGTTACATGTTTCACAGTTACAGTTTGTTCGCTCTGCATCAAGAATATTATCAGCACCAAAATGCTCCCACTCACTGTTGTCACCTGTGATATATGTATGGTTTTCAAGCACCATATCAAAAAAGCTTTCGGCATACTCAAGGTATTTTGATGCATCAACAGTTTCACCGTTTACCGTTTTTCCATTTGTTGTTATATATCTGTTAAGTGCACCTAAAAATTTAGGAATTGTTGTGTTTGCGTGTCTGTTGTTAAGAGCATTTGCTCCCCCTGCATTTATAAGCTCAAATAATGAATCCTCATCAAATGCATGAGCCGCAACTGCATAATTATCTTTTCCCGTTACGCTGTATAGCTCATAGAGACAGTCATTCATTCCGCCATACTCTATTCCAAGCACTCTGCTTTTTGTTGCCTCATTCCAGCCTGACACTCTGGCATATACCCAGTCTCCAAGTTTTTCGGCAACCTGAAGTGCCGTCTGATTTCCCGTGTATTTATATATGTCTACAAGACCTGCAAGAATCTTGTGCATAGTATACCATGGAACCCATGCCTGTGTAGAAATATTTGTAAGTCCCTGCTCCACATTGTCAAACTGCTTTTCCACATTATTTTTGTCAATAACCGTTGCTCCAAATATAAAGCCGGTGCCAAGCTTCGTCTGACATTCTGCCAATCCGTCTATAATGTAGTTTAGCTTTTGTTCAAGTTCCTGTTTTCTCACGTCACTATCCGGAAGTGACGCCACTGCCTGTGCAACCGCCGTTAAATAATGTCCCATTGTATGACCGCCGATTAAGGAATTTTCCCAGCCGCCATATCTTGCAGCTCCCTTTGTATCCACACCTGCAGTTTCCCTAAAGCCTGCAAGCAGCCTGTCACTGTCTAAGGATAGCAAATATTCAATATCCTTATCCTCCGCATTTGTAAGATACTCATCTGTTACGTCCACATCTGACAAATCATATGATGACAGGTTTCCTATATATGTACTGTCATCGGTACTCTCAGAATTGTCATCTGCTGCACGGGTACTAAAACCGAACCAATTTACTGATTGAAAGACTAAAACTCCTGCCAAGGCTAATGCCGCACCCGACATTATTTTTTTTCTTTTCATAATAATCCTTCTCCTTTATTTTTTGCATATTTATTAATTTAATTACATGTAATAGCAAAATCTTAATTTTATTTTAATATAATCAATGCAGAAAAATAAAGATTAAAAGGTGCGAATATGTGTAAAAAAGTCAGATATATTTTATCCTATGTCAGGCTCGGATTTAAGCTCTATGGTATCCCTTACCTTTCCATCAGTTTCAAATATAATAATTTCATTTTTTCCTTGTCTCAAAAGAGGTGCCGGTATATACAGCCTTTTCTGAGGCCCAATCTCCCAAAAACGCCCTATATTAAATCCATTTACAAATATGCAGCCCTTTCCCCAGCCTTCGAAGTCAAGAAATGTATCTCCCGGCTCATCTGTCTCAAACGTAAATCTGTAGAATGCAGGAGTATTATCCTTATACTCCTTTGTAAAGTCTATTTTATCCGTATTATCAAGAGGCAGCGGGTACATATCCCAGCCGTGATGTATGTGTCCGTTTATCTGAACACAGCCATCTATACCCTTTCTCTGCTCCTCCATTCTGGGACCAAAATTTACACGTCCCATATTTTCCATGAGAATATCTATTACCGGGCTTTCTTCCTGTGATTTTTTAATATCCGCACTAACTTCATGCTCCGAGAGAAGCTCTCTGTCATACAGTATCTTCACCGGCTTCCCATCAATAAAAATATTTGCCCTGTCATTTGCTCTCCAAAGCTTTATTTTCTCAAAGCTCTGTTCCCTCTCAAGCCTTGAACGATACAAGGTATAGCCATAGCTTTGTCCCAGCTTCTCCATTGAAACTGTATACGGCATGGTTACAGCTGTACTTATATCATTAATAACGGAAAACAGGCTTACCTTATTCTCTGCCTTCAGCTTTCCGTATGCCTTTCTTATTATGTTATCAGTCAGCCTAACCTCAGGTATAGGTGCATACTTTCCTATTATCTCCTTATACCTTTTATATTTTTCCGTAATCCTGCCGTCCTCCGTCAATATACCGTCATAATCATACGAGGTTACGTCAGGCGTAAGCTCATCATAATAATTGGAGCCGTTCATAAATCCAAAGTTTGTGCCGCCCTCAAACATATAAATGTTTACGTGTCCCATATTTAGCATATGGTCTAAATCTTTAACGCTTTGCTCAAGATTACCTGTCATATGTCCGCCGTTACCCCAATGGTCAAACCAGCCTACCCAAAATTCCGTACACATAAGAGGTCCTCCATCAGTGTATTTTTTTAACACCTGAAATCTCTCCTTTGTATTAGAGCCAAAATTCCCTGTTGGAAGCACCCCTTTAAGCCTGCCGCATGACAGTGATTCGTCCATTGGTCCGTCTGATGTTACCATAGGCACTACAACGCCTCTGTCAAGCATCAGTTTTTTCATTTCTTCCATGTATGAGGAATCGCTTCCGTAATATCCGTATTCATTCTCTACCTGCATTAAAATAACCGGACCTCCGTAATTTATCTGCAAAGGCGTTATTATTTTAAATAATTCATCATAATACTCTGCCACATGTTTCATAAAGGGCTTGTAATTTACTCTTACACGCATACCCTCATCTGCCAAAAGCCATGCAGGCAGTCCTCCAAACTCCCACTCTGCACATATATAGGGAGATGGACGCAATATCACATAAAGTCCCAGCTCTGCCGCAGTGTCAACGAATCTTTTTACATCTGCCATTCCCGAAAAATTAAATTCTCCCTTTTCCGGCTCGTGAACATTCCACGGAATATACGTTTCCACTGTATTGCAGCCCATAGCCTTAAGCTTTTCAAGCCTGTCTCTCCAATATTCAGGTACTGTTCGAAAGTAATGTATTGCCCCTGAAATAATTTTAAATTCCTCTCCGTTTAGATAAAAATTATCCCTAATCTCAAATTTCCCCATTCTGCCTTCCTCCTGATTATAATATTTATATTCTGCACTTCGCCGTCTATTTTCTTTTAATGTTGTAGTAATTTTATACATAATATATACTTTTGTCAATCTGTAGCAGCTACATGATTTTGTACTTTAACTACTTTTTCAAAATCATGTTTTATTTTTTATTTTTATATAGTAAAATAACCTCATGTATTAATATTTTGATACTTAATCCATCACATAAGAAAGGGAATGATTATGAATTACATTAATTCAAAGAGTAAAAGGATAACCGCTCTTTTCCTTTTGTTTCTTACGGCAGGCTGTATGCTTCTGACCATATCTGCCTGTAACACAAGGGATTCAGCGGGAAAATCTCCTATTGAAAGTGTTAATGATTTGGCAGATGCCAAGGTTGGCGTGCAGCTTGGTACAGTTGGAGATACATATGTGTCAGACCAATACCCTAATGCAGATATAGAGCAGTTTAACAAGGGTGCAGATGCAATTCAGGCGTTAAAGCAGGGTAAGGTTGACTGTGTTGTTATTGACAAATTTCCTGCTCAGGCCTTTGTTTCCGCAAACAAAGATTTATCTATCTTAGACCAGGAATTTACAAACGAAGAGTATGCCATATGCGTGGCAAAGGAAAACACAGATTTGCTAAATGATATTAACGCTGCATTAAACCAGCTTAACTCAAACGGCACAATAGAGAAAATAATTGACAATTATATAGGTGATGATACAAAGGGTTCTTATCAGTATAAAACTCCGGATGGTACGGACAAGTCAAAGGGAACTCTTGTAATGGCGACAAACGCTGCATTCGAGCCATACGAATATATGGACGGCGGTAAAATTACAGGTATTGATGCAGATATTGCTCTTGCCATAAGTGATATTCTCGGCATGGAGCTTGAAATAGAGGATATGGAGTTTGACTCCATTATATCTGCCGTTCAGTCGGGAAAAGCCGACTTTGGCATGGCGGGACTTACGGTAACTGAGGACAGACTGTTAAGCATTAACTTTTCTGACAGCTACACCACCTCCACACAGGTTATTGTTGTAAGAAACGGAAATACTGATGATTCATCATTTATTTCTATTGAAAAGATTAAAAACAACTTTATAAAGGATAACCGCTGGCAGTACATTGCAAAGGGTCTTGGAACCACCCTTGTTATAAGCTTTTTTTCTGTTATTATAGGTGTTGTTCTGGGCGTTATTTTTGCCATTATACGTGCCACCTGTGATAAGACAGGAAAACTTAAGCTTCTAAATCTCCTGATAAGAATATTTGTCACCATTATACGCGGTACTCCTGTAATGATACAGCTTTTAATAATTTACTACGTTATATTCGCATCAAGCAATATAGATAAAGTACCTGTTGCAATTATTGCTTTCGGACTTAACTCGTCGGCATATATGACAGAAATTGTACGCTCAGGAATTATGTCAATAGATAACGGACAGTTTGAGGCCGGCAGAAGTCTTGGTTTCAGTTATATACAGACAATGCGTTACTTTATTCTGCCTCAGGCATTTAAAAATGTGCTTCCTGCCGTAGGAAATGAGCTTATTGTTCTCATTAAAGAAACATCTATTTCAGGATACATAGGAATTATGGATATGACAAGAGCAGGTGACTATATCAGAAGCCGCACATATGATGCATTTCTTCCTCTTATAGCAGTAGCACTTATCTATCTTGCTATTGTTATGATACTGTCCACACTGGTAGGCAAGCTTGAAAGGAGACTGAACAAAGATGGAAAATGATATTATGATAAGCATAAGGAATCTTCATAAGTCCTTCAAAGACACTGATGTATTAAAGGGCATTGATATTGATATAAAAAGAGGCGAGGTTATCGCAATAATAGGTCCCTCCGGCTGCGGCAAGTCAACCTTTTTAAGATGCATAAACCATCTCGAGGAGCCTACAGGAGGGGAAATTCTTATAGACGGCATAAACATCAATGACAAAAAAACAGATATTAACAAACAGCGTCAGAAAATGATGATGGTTTTTCAAAATTTTAATTTATTTCCTCATATGAGTATACTGGAAAACCTTACCATAGCACCTATAAAGCTTAAAAACAAAACTAAGACTGAGGCCGAAGAAAAGGCAAGGGAGCTTCTTGCCAGGGTAGGGCTTACCGAAAAGATAAATGCATATCCGGGCCAGCTTTCAGGCGGTCAGAAGCAGCGCGTTGCCATATGCCGTGCTCTTGCCATGGAGCCTGAGGCAATACTTTTTGACGAGCCTACATCGGCACTTGATCCCGAAATGGTGGGGGAGGTTTTAGATGTTATGAAGAATCTTGCAGGAAGCGGCATTACAATGATATGCGTAACACATGAAATGGGCTTTGCAAGAGAAGTCGCCAGCCGTGTAATATTTATTGATGAGGGAAGAATTGCCGAGTGCGGCACTCCTGCCGAGATATTTGGAAATCCAAAAAACAGGCGTCTTAAAGACTTTTTATCTAAGGTACTTTAATATCCAAAAAACAAAATCCGCTTTTCAAAGATAATCTCCCTGAAAAGCGGATTTTTGTTTTATTTATATTAAGCTGCTGTTGTTTCTGTTTCTTCCTCTGTTCCCGTTGTGGTTTCACTTTCCTCTGCACCTGTGGTTGTTTCCTCACCTGTTGTCTCAAGCTCACTGTCCGGTACTACCTCTATATTCTCACATATAAGCTTCTGAACCTTTTCTCCAAGCATGGTATACTTATAATCATCAGTATCCATAACACCGTCATAGTAAGAAACAAGCTCTGACTCTGATTCCAGTCCCATCGACTTTGCATACTCAACCATCTTTGCTGAATATTCTTCGTCACTCACAGTAAGACCTTCCTCCTCTGCCACCTTATATACAAACATCTTCTGCTTAAGATAATCCTTTGCCTGAGTTTCCATTTCCTCATTAAAGCTGTCCTCTGACTGACCCATAGCCTGAAGATATGCGTCAAGTGCTATTCCGTAATAAGAAAGCTGATTTTCCATTTCCTGCTTATATAATTCTGTCATCTCTGCAAGCTCATCGCTGTCATAGCTTTCAACCATCTGATTTTCCATTACTTCATCTATAATATCATTGTACACTGTATTTAAGAACAGGTTCTCCTTGTAATATGCCTTAAACTCATCTACAGTACTAAGATTTAAATATCCGTATGTTTCTGTCACCCACTCATCTGTAAGCTCCGGAGTTATTGTCACAACTATAGCCTGAATATCCACAACATAATGGACTGCTGCTCCTCTGTATGTTTCATTCGTAAAATCGTCTTGTATTGTAATATCAAACTCAACACTTTCCCCAACATTTTTTCCTATAAGCTGGTCTACAAAACCGTCAATGGCAAAACTGTCCTCTGATAATGTAATATTAGTTCCTGAGGAGCTGCTTGACAGCTCTGATACAGTTTCTCCATCCATAGTTGCCGTATAAACCGCCAAAATCTTATCGTCTTCCTTGGTTGTCCCTTCTTCTACATTCTCCGTTGTCTGGTTGCTCTCCAAAATATAATCAATATAATCCTGAAGCTCCTCATCTGTTACTGTTGCAACGGATTCAGCTACCTTTATTCCCTTATACTGTCCTAATACAATGCTTCCCTGAGATTTTTCATTCTCAGAATCACTGCCGCAGGCTGCCAGTGATGTAACCATACACATTCCCACAGCTAATGCCAATAATCTTTTTTTCATTATAATTTTCCTCTCTATCTTTATAAATATTAAACGTTTGCCAAACGT
This sequence comes from uncultured Lachnospiraceae bacterium, assembly GCA_944384155.1. Taxonomy (GTDB): domain Bacteria; phylum Bacillota; class Clostridia; order Lachnospirales; family Lachnospiraceae; genus CAG-303. The sequence continues at coordinate 51,965 of CALWSG010000004.1, forward strand.
TATAACCAACATAAATATAAGCTATTTTCAGCTACAAAGTCATGGGACTTGATTCAGCTTTCATCTCCCTTGTCACAAATTTCTGATACTCCGTTTCAACTTGTTTTCGTACACTTATAAAAGCCTCCGCAATCTCCGGATCAAAATCTGTACCAATTCCTTTTTCTATAATGCCAAAGGCTTCGTCTAACGACATTGCCTTCCTATAGCACCTGTCTTGAGATACGGCATCAAATACATCTGCCACAGACATAATCCTTGCACATAGCGGTATTTCATTTTTCTGCAAGCCCTGGGGATACCCCTTACCGCTCCACTTTTCATGATGAAACATGGCAATATCATACAGCATTTTGCAATACATTTGATTTGAACTGTAAAATGCATTCTGTATTAACTCTGCTCCTTTTACGGTATGCTGCTTCATTACATCAAACTCTTCATCTGTCAGTCTTCCCGGCTTCTGCAAAATTGCATCAGGTATAGCAATCTTTCCTATATCATGCATTGAAGCAGACACCGTCAGGCAATCTATATAATCCTTTGTCAATATATTGGCATACCTGTCTTTTTTTCGGAGTTGTTCTGCTATGAGCCTGACGTAAACTGTCGTCCGCTTAATATGTTCTCCCGTACTGCCGTCTCTGCTCTCTACTATATCGGCAAAAGAGTATATCATCTCCTCATGTATATTGTCTAATTCCGCTACCACACTGTTTTCCACATTCATAAATATTACTAACAGCATGGCTGTGGCAGCTATACTGGAAATTAAAGTTTCAGGAAATATCATTTGCACAACAATGGTGCCTATTACCACAATAAAGGCAAGAAGCAAAAGCTTTACCTTATTGCTTGCAATATAATTTCTCCTCTTATAAAAAATCCCCATTCCTAACAGCATATATGCAAAACCTATAGCATAGCATATATAAGCGGAAACACCCATTGAATAGTTTGTGGATTTTCCAATAATGTACTCAAGACTGCCAATATTGATTGTTGCAATAATAACACTGAGAAAAAATGGCATAAATATGCATGCCTTCATTCTTTTGCTGCTAAAGTCAAGTTCACATAACGCACATAAATATACAAAAACCAAAAAAAGGAAAGTGAAAATACTTAACAAAAACAGCCTGTGCAAAAACCTGTTAAGTATGGGATTCACTGTTGTAAGATGATTTACGGTATATACAGTAATCATATCAAGAAACAAATATACAATCCCGGTTATCAGCATCCACTGAAATATAATTGTATGCCTGGATTTTGTTTTCTTATAATTGTTCCAACAAAAGCTGACTACAATATATATGAGAATCATCAAACAGAATATCTGTAATTTATATGCCATATTCTCCTGCTCCCGCCTATATTACTTAAAATCAGGTATTTAAATGTAATACCACTATAAACTTATAACATATAACAATAATTTTTTAAAGGAAAAATTACAATTTTCACAAATTTTTCACATAGCAGGATTTTTATTTATCCTCCTTGCATTTTAACACATTTACAAGAAAGGCAAGCACAAGACCCTGCCCCCAGCCCTGTATCCATGTCTTTGGAACATTTCTATAGCCGTCTCTGTCCCTCATCACTGCCGTTCCTCCTGATACATTAAGTACTCTTCCGTCTTCAGTAATATTATCAAGAATTCCCTCAAGTGATTTTTGTACGTACTTTGTGTGAAGAGGGTTATCATTTATAATCATTGCCGCAGCTATACCGCAGGAAGCAGATACCTCCTCATATGATTCTCTGTCATCAACTATAGTATGCCACAGTCCCTTTTCACTCTGGACAAGCTTAAGCCCTGCAAGCTGATCTCTTAATGAGCAGTCTATCTCCATAAACATAGGATACAAATAATTGATATACTGCTTTGCCATTGCCATAGTATAGGCTGCCCAACCGTTTGCCCTGCCCCAGAAAAATCCCGACATATGGTCTTTTGTAATATTATTATATCCGTGATAAAAAAATCCTGTTGATTTATCCTGAAGGTACTGAATATGCCAGTAATACTGATTTAAGGCATCCTGAATCAGTTCTTCATCATTAAGCTTTCTTCCCATTCTAAGCATAAAATATGCTGCCATAAAAAGTGTGTCACACCATGCCTGCTCCGGAAAATCATTATTAACTGAAACCGTATGCTGCAGCACCTTATCTCCAAACCTTAAGGCATCATTCCTAAGGTAATTTATTTTGCTTTTAGCAATGTCCATATATTTTTCGTCACCGGTTGCCTCATACAGACTTAGCATAGAATGTCCCATAGCACAGGTATTTACTGTCCATGGAGGAAGTCCAAGGTCAATATATTCATCTACCCACTTTATCAGTCCGTCAAGGTATTCTTTGTTCTCTGTTTCCTCATATGCCCTGCACACTCCGTAATAAGCCACCCCGCAAGGCCATTCCCATGGCATATCCATAGTCATGGTCTTTTTTACCACTGCATCTATAACCTTTAATATCTGCTCTCTATCGTACTTTAACCTCATAGCTTTACCTTCCTTTTAGCCGGGTGCATTATGCTTCTCTTCCTACAACATGAACCTTTATCATATTAGTGGTTCCTGCCATGCCCAAAGGAACTCCGGCAGTAAACACAACAATATCATCTATTTCAACAAGCTTTGCCTCCTCCAGCTTCTCTACTGCGTGATGTATCAAATCAAAGGGTTCTTTTTTCTCGTCAACAATAATAGGTGTAACACCCCATGAAAGATTCATCTGTCTTGCCACATTCTCATGTGTAGTGCAGGCAATAACATCACAGCCCGGACGATACCTTGACAAAAGCCTTGCAGTTGTACCTGACTTTGTCACTGTTATAATACATTTTGCATTTAAATCATGTGCCGTTGTAACAGTTGCATGGGAAATTGCATCTGTAATATTAGGATTTGCTTTTCTTTGGAGATAGAAAAATCTCTTTATATAATCTATGTCTTCCTCTGTTCTCACAGCAATCTTTACCATTGTCTTAAGAGCCTCTATAGGATAATGTCCTGCAGCAGTTTCTCCCGACAGCATAATCGCACTTGTACCGTCATATATTGCATTTGCCACATCGGCAGTCTCTGCCCTTGTAGGTCTTGGATTCTTTACCATAGATTCAAGCATCTGTGTTGCAGTAATAACCTGCTTTCCTGCATTATATACCTTCTTAATAATCATTTTCTGATATACAGGAACATCCTCCGCAGGTATTTCAACACCCATATCTCCTCTTGCCACCATAATGCCGTCTGACACCTGTATGATTTCATCTATATTTTTAACACCCTCCATATTTTCTATCTTTGCGATAATATTGATGGTATAACAGTTATTCTCCTCTAACAGTCTTCTTATCTGAAGAACATCCGAAGCACTGCTGACAAAAGAAGCTGCAATAAAATCATATCCGTTCTCTATTCCGAAAAGTATATCCTTTTTATCCTGTTCACTTAAATAAGGCATTGACAGCTTTACACCCGGAACATTTACGCCCTTTTTATTTGACATAACTCCCCCGTTTACAACTGTACATATAATATCTGTATCTGTAAGCTTGTTTACCTTAAGCTCTATAAGCCCGTCATCTATTAAAACCCTGTCGCCAACAGATAAATCCTTCGGCAAATCCTTATAGGTAATTGAAACCTTTGTCTCATCTCCCTCTATATCCTCTGTTGTAAGGGTAAATGTATCTCCCTCATTTATGGTAATCTCTCCGTTTTTAAATTCCTTTAATCTTATTTCCGGTCCCTTTGTATCAAGAAGTGCAGCTACATGCTTGTTGTACTTCTTTCTCAATTCTCTAAGCTTCTGTATTCTTCCAAGCTGTTCATCATGGCTGGCATGCGAAAAATTAAAACGTGCCACATCCATCCCGTTTTTTACAAGCTCCTCCATAACTCCGTCAACATCCGTAGATGGTCCCAATGTACAGATTATCTTTGTTTTCCTCATTGAATTTGCCCTTGCCTTTCAATAATATATTTGCTTTTTTCAACTGCTATAATACTATCTTTTCCAATAAATGTCTATCCATACTTTACTATTATTTTTTTAATTTGCATAGATTTAACAATCCCCTCATATATTAAAGCAGGCTTTTGAAGGGAGTACCGTTTATGCGAAAAAAAAACATACGAAAACAGCTGCTTAAAATATGTGCTTTTATCTTTGCCGTCATTGCTTTTCCCTCCATTACAACCATGCTTATGAACGGCAAAATGCCTCAAAGAATTTATTCCGCAGGCACAAGCGGAAAATATGTAGTAGTAACAACCGGAGGGATTACAGAAAATCTGGATGTTGAAGATTTTATTCCATGTGCCGTAATGGGACAGCTTTCCATCGACAATGACGAGGAGCTTTTAAAAAGCTTTGCCGTCATTATGAGAACCTATATTTTGTCAGCTATGGGAAACGAAACAAGCATACCTTCGGAAAAACTAAATATTCCCTATGTGACATATGACGAGATGGAAAAATTGTGGGGTGATAATTTCCCCGATAATTATAATAAGCTTATGAAAATAGTTTCGGACACATCTCTTGTTACCATTACCTTAAATGGTGAACTTATAGCTCCCTATTATCACAGCGTCAGTGCAGGAAAAACCCGTGCGGGAACAGAGGTTATGGGAGAGGACTTTGCCTATTTGTGCTCCGTAAGCTGTCCCGATGATACCTCGTCACCTGACTACTTCAAGGCTTACTATTACAGCAATGAGGAATTTGCCGTTAAGGTACGTGCTATTGATGAAAATATATCTATAGATAATGCTTCTCCTCTTGAAACGTTACAGATAATATCAAGAGATTCTGCCGGATATGTATTAAATATGTCTATAGGAGGCATATCAATAGACGGAACAAAATTTTATGAAGCAATGCAGATTAATTCTCCGTCATTTATGATAGAGGAATATGACGGCGGCGTGCGAATTACCACATACGGCACAGGCCACGGAATGGGAGTCAGCCTTAATTATGCAGCAAGTCTTGCCGCAGGCGGTTCATCATACATAGAAATTCTTCATTATTTTTATACTAATACAGAAATAAAATAAAAATTTTTTTAGTGCATAATAACATACCTTAAGGCAACACTATTAGTAACAATAGTGATTGGAGGTTATAATTATGCGTTATAGAAAAAATATTTTCCGGGACAAAACCTTTCTTACAATGGCAGGAGTTACTGTTCTTGCTGTTGCCGCCATTGCCGGAGGCGTTATGCTAAACAACAGCGAAACACAGCCTGAAACAAGTCAAATTGCCGACTTAAACGAAAATAATGATAAGGATTCAACCTTGAGCACCAATGATATTGCCGCCAACAACGGTGCCACAAAATCCACAAAAGAATATGGTACAGACTCTGACTTAACCAATAATGGCTCTGAAGACGAAACCACCACTTCTGGGGAATCTGAAACCTCAGAAAACCAACAGTCAGGTGAGGATAATGTAAATGAAGCCGGTGCCGGAGTTTCAGGCTTCTCCTTTTCTGCCGACAGCACTCTTGTATGGCCTGTGGAAACCAACGATATTATAATAGATTACAGTCCTGATGCTACAGTTTATTTTGCCACTCTTGACAAATATAAGACAAGCAATGCAATATCCATACGAAGTGAGGTTGGCACCCCTGTTTATGCAGCCGCTTCAGGTACTGTATGCGATATTGGATATAATGAAGAAATCGGTAATTCCATATCTCTGGACCTTGGAAGCGACTATACTCTCCAGTATGGGCAGATAAAGGATATACAGGTTTCCGAAGGTGATGTTGTAAGCGAAGGTGATTTACTGTGCTATGTGGCTGACCCTACTAAATATTATTCAGTGGAAGGACCAAATTTATATCTTAAGCTGACACTTGGTGATACAACAGTTGACCCTCTTGACTATTTGGATTTTAAAGAATAAAGATGAAAAACAGGCTGCCGCTTTAACGATTTTTAATCGCTAAAGCGGCAGCCATATTATAAAATATTCTTATTTATATTCCTCAATCAACTCTGCAATAGTGTCAACACATCCTCCGCACACAGTTCCCGCTGAAGTAGCTTCCTGCACGGCTTCTACGGTTGTGGCACCGGCCTCAACAGCAGCTTTAATCTCTCCTGCCGTAATACCCATGCAATGACATACTGTTTCATTTAAATCCATTTTAGCAGCCTCCTTCAAAGCTCAATATTAGCCAAAATATCTGTTTAAAAGACCTTCAAATGCCTTGCCGTGTCGTGCTTCATCTCTTGCCATTTCATGTACTGTGTCATGGATAGCATCAAGATTTGCCTGCTTTGCTCTTACTGCAAGGTCTACCTTTCCAGCCGTAGCACCATTCTCAGCATCTACTCTTAACTGAAGGTTCTTCTTTGTGCTGTCTGTTACAACCTCTCCTAACAATTCCGCAAACTTAGCTGCATGCTCTGCTTCCTCCCATGCTGCCTTTTCATAGTATAATCCGATTTCAGGATATCCCTCTCTGTGAGCAACTCTTGCCATAGCAAGGTACATACCTACTTCTGTACACTCTCCCTCAAAGTTTGCTCTAAGGTCAGCCTTAATGTCCTCGCTTACATCTGCTGCTACCCCAACTATATGTTCTGCTGCCCATGTTCTTTCCTCTCCCATGAGTTCAAACTTATCTGCAGGTGCCTTACATACAGGACATACCTCCGGTGCGCTGTCTCCCTCATATACATATCCACATACTTTACATACATATTTTGCCATAATATTCTCTCCTTTTCTTATAAGTTATTTGAATTATTTAGTGTTTTATTTAAATCAGTAATGATTACGATAGTAATATATCATGTTTGTTCCTATTTGTCAACTAAAAATAGTAATAATTCTTATTTTTATTTTATTGTTGATTTTGCAGTGCTTTCTCTTTGCAGTCCGGACATTTTCCGTAAAAAATAAGCTGATGCTTTTCCACATCACCATCAAAGCTTTTTTCTGCCAAAGTATTTAAAAAATTAAGATTATCCATCTCCAAATCAATAATCCTAAAGCACTCTTTGCAGACGAAATGAGGATGAGGATTGATATTTGCATCAAAATGATCCGATGAATCTCCACAGGTTATTTTTTGTATTTCTCCTATTTCCGCCAAAAGAGAAAGGTTTCTGTAAACAGTTCCAAGGCTTATTTTGGGATACTCCTGTTTAATATTATTGTATATTACCTCTGCAGTAGGATGATCCTTCCTTGTCATTAAAAATCTTACTATAGCCTCTCTGTGCCGGCTGTGCTTCAGCGTTTTCATAGGCACTCTTTCCTTTCATAATAATAATCATTCCTAATTTTATACCCAATATATGCTTTTGTCAAGACTATATGTTTATATATTATCCCGGCGATTGAAAAATTTATCTTAATATGTTAATCTAACATAATCAAACAATAAAATATACAAAGAATGGGGGAATCTTTCCTTGAAAAAAAGCTTAATTTTAAATTTTATGGAATTGTTTTTTTTATGTGTTGCATTAGCTATATGCTTTTCACCCGATATAATGGGTGCAGAGCTTACTCCTGATATTTCCACAACAAACGGCGGAAGCACTGCTTCACTTAATGACGGCAGTCACAGTACTTTTCTTACCTTTAATACAGGTGATTCAATTACAATTAAATCCTCTGACGGCAATACCATTTCCGGCATATATATAATATGGGACTCACCTGCCGCACCATGGACTCTCACCGTTGAAAGCGGTGACATTTCTTGCGGACAATACGGCTTTTTACATGAATATGTTTCACTTGACACACCTGCTTTAACGGCTGTTATCAATATTCCCCAAGACAATATGCGTATAAGTGATATAAGAATATTTAGCGAAGGCGAACTGCCTGATGATGTTCAGATATGGAATCCTCCGTGCGACAAGGCAGATATTTTAATAGTAGCTTCACATGCAGATGATGACATTCTTTTTTTTGGAGGAATCATTCCCACATACGGAGTTGCGGGTGATGCCGATATTCAGGTAATTTATATGTCGGAATTCTGGTCATCTGCCAAAATAAGGGAGCACGAAAAGCTGGACGGACTGTGGGCCGCAGGCCTGAACATTTATCCGGTTTCCGGCACCTTCCCTGACGTATATTCCAAGGATATGGAGACAGCTAAGACACAGTATAATTTTGATGATATGGTAAGCTTTGTAACATGTCAGATTAGACGGTTTGAGCCTCAGATTATAGTTACACATGACCAAAATGGTGAATACGGACACGGCTTCCATATGCTTACATCAAGTGCAGTGGTGACTGCGGTAGAAGCAGCATCGGATTCATCACAATATCCTGATTCCGCAGCAGCATACGGAGTATGGAATACCCCAAAAACATACCTTCACCTTTACGGTGAAAATAAAATCAGGCTTGATTTAAGGCTTCCAATAGATTCCATGGGGGGAAGAACGGCACTCCAAATAGCTGCTGACGCCTATAAGCAGCATGTCTCCCAGCAATGGTGCTGGTTTTATGTATCTGACGACTATGAATATAGCTGTGCAGACTTTGGCTTATACAGAACTACAGTAGGATATGATACAGGAAATGATATGCTGGAAAACATTAAAACATATAAGGAGCAGGCTGCCGAAGCAGAAAGTATATCCATAGCAGAGAGAGAAAGCCTTGAAGCTGCAGAAAGAGAAAGTCTAAAAAAAGCCGAGGAGGAAAGTATAATGGAAAGTGAAAGATTATCCTCTATAGAACAAAAAGAGCAGGAAGAGCTTGAAAAAAATGGGGCAAGATTTAAAACTACCATTATTATATGCTTACTTATTATAGCTGCTGTTGTATTAGGCATAATAGTAGCCAAACTAAAAAGAAAACACCGCTGATTTTATGCGGTGTTTTCTTTTTGAATAATTTACCTCTGTCACTATATTACATTTCTACCTTTACTTTTTCCAAATGCCATATATCTCTTACATATTCCTCTATCGTTCTGTCTGATGAAAACTTTCCTACGTTTGCAACATTAAGAATTGCAGATTTTGCCCACCCGCTTTCATTTTTGTAAGCATTTCCGACTTTTTTATGAGCCTCTGCATATGAGCGGAAATCCTTAAGTATAAAGTATGTGTCTGCCTTGCCGTACTTTGTGGTAAGAAGAGAATCATATATTTCCCTAAATCTTTCAGGATCATCAGGAGAGTATGTTCCGTTAATAAGCTGCATCATCACCTGACGTACATCAGCATCACTGTTGAATATATCCATAGGATTATAACCACCGTTCTGTTCGTAGTTAATAACCTCATCTGAGCTCATTCCGAAGATAAAGGCATTTTCCTCTCCTACCTCCTCAACAATTTCAACATTTGCACCGTCCATGGTTCCTATGGTAAGTGCTCCATTAAGCATAAACTTCATATTTCCTGTTCCCGAAGCTTCCTTGCTGGCAGTAGAAATCTGTTCGCTTACATCTGCTGCCGCAAAAATAATTTCAGCATTTGATACACGATAATTTTCTATAAATACAACCTTTAGCTTTCCGTTAATAGACTTATCGTTATTGATAACATCTGCCACACTGTTAATAAGCTTAATTGTCAGCTTTGCTCTCCTGTAGCCTGCCGCTGCCTTAGCACCAAATATAAAGGTTCTAGGGTAGAAATCCATGTTAGGATTGGCTTTTAACTGGTTATACAAATACATTACATGAAGAATATTTAAAAGCTGTCTCTTATACTCATGAAGTCTCTTTACCTGAACGTCAAATATTGAACGGGGATCAACGTCAATGCCGTTATGCTCCTTTATATACTTGGCAAGCCTTACCTTGTTCTGATATTTAATATTCATAAATTCCTGCTGGCTTTTTATGTCGTCTGCATACACTTCCAGCTTTTTAATTACTGACAGTTCTGTAGCCCATTCCGGTCCGATTTTGTTTGTAACCCAGTCTGCCAAAAGAGGATTTCCATGCTTTAAAAATCTTCTCTGGGTAATACCGTTTGTTTTATTGTTAAACTTCTCAGGCATCATTTCGTAGAAATCCTTAAGCTCCTGATTCTTTAATATCTCTGTGTGAAGCCTTGCAACACCGTTTACGGAAAAGCCTGCACATATTGCAAGATGTGCCATCTTAACCTGTCCGTCATATATAATTGCCATCTTCTTTATCTTTTCCTGATTGCCCGGATATTTAGCCTGAATATCATTTACAAATCTTCTGTTAATCTCCTCTATAATCTGATAGCATCTTGGGAGAAGCTTGCTGAAAAGCTCTATAGGCCACTTTTCCAGTGCTTCTGCCATTATTGTATGATTAGTATAGGCACATGATTTTGTTGTGACCTCCCATGCTTCATCCCATCCCAGCTCATAATCGTCCATAAGAATTCGCATAAGCTCTGCCACACATATGGTAGGATGTGTGTCATTTAACTGGAATACAACCTTTTCATAGAGCTTCCTTATATCATCATGGCTATCCATATACTTTTTTACTGCTGTCTGCACGCTTGCAGACACAAAGAAATACTGCTGCTTAAGTCTAAGCTCCTTGCCTGCATAATGATCGTCACACGGATAAAGAACCTCAACTATATTCTTTGCCAGTGACTCCTCCTCCGTCGCCTTAATGTAGTCACCCTTATTAAATGAATCAAGAACAAATCTCTGAATAGGCTCTGCATCCCATATGCGAAGTGTATTGACAACATTATTACCGTAACCTACTATAGGCAAATCATATGGAACGGCACGAACTGAACGGTATCCGTCCTGAACAACATATTTATTTCCGTTCTCGTCCTTTTCCCAGCGTGTATATCCGCCAAACTTTACTTCGCAGGCATATTCCTCACGTCTCACCTCAAACGGGTTTCCATCCTTAAGCCACTCGTCCGGAACCTCAACCTGATAGCCGTCAACTATTTTCTGCTTAAACATACCATACTTGTAACGAATACCACAGCCGTATGCAGGATACCCAAGTGTTGCGAGGGAATCAAGGAAGCATGCAGCAAGCCTTCCAAGTCCTCCGTTACCAAGTGCCGCATCCGGCTCCTGGTCTTCAATCACATTTAAATCAAGCCCCATTTCCTCTATAGCTTCCTTGATTTCGTCTCTTGCAGACAAATTTATAATAATATTTCCCAATGCTCTGCCTGTCAGAAACTCCATGGATAAATAATATACTGTCTTTGCATCCTTTTCCTCATATTCTTTATGAGTTGCAATCCACTGGTCTATAATATAATCCTTTAAGCCATATGCCACTCCGTTGTAAATTTCAAGCTGTGACGCCTCCTCCATAGGCTTTCTGGACATAATCTTTACATAGTCCTTAACCTGCTTTTTAAATTCTTCCTTTGAAAACTTGTAGCTTTCCGACATTTTCTTCCTCCTTCCGCTTTGCAAAAGGGCTTTACCGTAAAGCAAAGCCCTGAATAATTATGTCTGTTTACTTCTTCTGTACTCCTAATGTAACGCTCTCACCATTTACATTCCATTCTTTACTATACCCATTCATTGTATCAAAAATAACGTCATTTGCCAATACTTCCCCTGTAAATTCTGTCTTATTATTTTGTAAAATACGGGCAATTTTTTCGTTTCCTGATACATAAACAATTATCTTATCCATAACCTGGAATCCGGCTTCCTTACGCATTGTCTGAATCTTGCTTATCACCTCTCTCACAAAGCCCTCCTCTATAAGCTCCTCTGTAAGATTAGTATCAAGAACCACAGTAAGTTTATTATCACTTTCAGACACATATCCGTCTACCTGTGCAGCCTCTATAAGCAAATCCTCTTTTGTAAGGGTGATGTTTTCCCCGTTATCCTCCAAGGTCAATGCTCCTGTTTCATTTAATGTGTCCATAGCCTTATTTCCGTCAAGAGAAGAAAGGAAGCTTCTGATTGCTCCAAGATGCTTTCCGTACTTAGGTCCCACGGTTTTAAGCTGAGGCTTAAAGCTGTATGACGTAAATTCCCTTACATCCTCTGTAAATGTAACATTCTTTACATTAAGCTCATCCTCTATAATCTCCTTGTAAAACTGTGTCATATCATATGAAGCCTTAACATACATCTGCCCTATAGGCTGGCGGTTCTTAATGTTAGAGGCATTTCTGCAGGCACGTCCCATAACTACAATAGACAATACCTTTTCCATCTCTGTTTCCAGTTCCTTATCAATAAAGCTTTCATTTACCTTAGGATAATCACATAAATGTATGCTTTCCGGTGCATTCTTATCTACACTTCTCACAAGATTCTGGTATATATCTTCAGTCATAAACGGTATCATAGGTGCCGCTGCCTTACATATGGTTTCAAGAGCTGTGTACAATGTCATATACGCATTTATCTTATCCTGTTCCATACCCTTAGCCCAAAATCTTTCTCTTGAGCGTCTTACGTACCAGTTGCTCATATCATCAACAAACTCCTGAAGTGCTCTTGCTGCCTCCGGTATTCTGTAATTTTCAAGATTTGTATCAACCTCTCCCACAACTGTATTTAACTTAGACAACAGCCACTTATCCATAATCGGCAGCTTATCATATTCAAGGGAATATTGGGTCGGATCAAACTCATCTATATCTGCGTAAAGAATATAGAAAGCGTAAGTATTCCAAAGCGTGCCCATAAACTTTCTCTGCCCCTCTACCACCGTTTTGTCGTGGAAACGGTTCGGAAGCCACGGTGCACTATTAATATAAAAATACCAGCGTATAGCATCTGCACCGAACTTTTCCAGTGCTTCAAAAGGGTCAACTGCATTTCCCTTAGATTTACTCATCTTCTGTCCGTTTTCATCCTGAACATGGCCAAGAACTATAACATTTTTATATGGCGCCTTATTAAACAAAAGAGTGGATTCTGCCATAAGGGAATAGAACCAGCCTCTTGTCTGGTCAACTGCCTCTGATATAAAGTCAGCAGGAAACTGCTGTTCAAAAAGCTCTTTGTTTTCAAAAGGATAATGGTGCTGTGCAAAAGGCATTGCTCCCGAATCAAACCAGCAGTCAATAACCTCCGGAACTCTCTTCATTGAACCGCCGCACTTTGGACACTTTAACATAACCTCATCTATATAAGGTCTGTGAAGCTCTACCTTTTCATCTTCAGGGTTCCCGCTCATCAGTGCAAGCTCTGCCCTGCTTCCCACTGCATGCTGGTATCCGCACTCACACTCCCATACATTCAACGGTGTTCCCCAATAACGGTTACGTGATATTCCCCAGTCCTGAACATTTTCAAGCCAGTCTCCAAAACGTCCCTTGCCTATGGACTCAGGAATCCAGTTTACCGTATTATTATTTCTTATTAAATCATCTTTTACGGCTGTCACCTTTATAAACCATGACTCTCTTGCATAGTAAATAAGAGGAGTATCACATCTCCAGCAATGAGGATAGCTGTGTTCAAACTTTGGTGCATCAAACAGCAGACCCTTCTTGTCAAGATCAACAAGTATAAGCTTATCTGCATCCTTGCAAAACACACCTGCGTATGAAGTTTCTTTTGTCATCTCACCTTTTCCGTCAACAAGCTGAACGAAAGGCAAGTCATACTTTCTTCCAACCTGTGCATCGTCTTCACCAAAGGCAGGTGCAATGTGTACAACACCTGTTCCGTCTGTAAGGGTAACATATGTGTCACAGGTTACGTAGTACGCCTTTTTATTTTGTTTCCTGCATATTTCCTCTGCAAAATCAAATAAAGGCTCATACTCTTTATACTCAAGGTCTTTTCCCTGCATTTTTTCTATTATTTCATACGCAGGCTTTGCAGCAATGCCCTTTTCTTCGTCTGCCGCCACTGCCAGCTTTCCCAGTACAGTATCAAGAAGTGCCTCTGCCATATAATACGTATATCCGTCTGCTGCCTTCACCTTTGTATATGTGTACTCAGGGTGTACGCAAAGTGCAACATTCGAAGGAAGGGTCCAAGGTGTTGTAGTCCATGCGAGAATATATGCATCCTCACCTTTTACCTTAAACCTTACAACTGCAGAGCGTTCCTTTACGTCCTTATAACCCTGTGCAACCTCCTGGCTTGACAAAGGTGTACCGCATCTCGGACAGTATGGCACTATTTTAAAGCCCTTATACAGAAGTCCCTTATCCCATATCTGGCGAAGTGCCCACCACTCTGACTCTATAAAATTATCATCATATGTCACGTAAGGATTCTCCATGTCAGCCCAAAAGCCTACCGTTCCTGAAAAATCCTCCCACATACCTTTATATTTCCAAACACTTTCCTTACACTTTTTGATAAATGGCTCAAGACCATAATTTTCAATCTGGTCTTTTCCGTCAAGTCCCAACAGCTTTTCTACCTCTATCTCAACAGGAAGACCATGTGTATCCCAGCCTGCCTTTCTAGGCACCATATATCCTTTCATTGTACGATACCTTGGTATCATGTCCTTTATAACTCTTGTTAAAACATGGCCAATATGTGGTTTTCCGTTAGCTGTCGGCGGTCCGTCATAGAAAGTATATGTTTTACCTTCCTTGCGGTTTTCCATGCTTTTTTTAAAAATATCATTGTCCTTCCAAAACTTCTCTGTCTTTTTTTCTCTCTCCACGAAATTCAAATCAGTTGAAACCTTTTCGTACATTTTTTCTCCCTTTCTTAAATACATAATCAAATATTTTTCTCTCCTGACTGTAGTGCAAATATCCTTAGCAAAGCCAAAAAAGCTCTTGTCCGTAATAGGACAAGAGCTTTAATATCTTGCTTAACCACCTGTTACGCCATACGCATACATCTGTATATAAAAGTCTGATGTATTTAATATGTGTCCCATTAACGCTGAGAAAACGGCTTCCCCTACTAAATAATACTTCGGATTGCAACTCGGAAGTGATATTCATCTGCAAGCTACCGGTACCTGTTCCCACCTAATCAGGCTCTCTGTGACTTTTGCAGGCAGACTACTGTCTTCGTCATAGTTTTTTCAATGTTTTTATATGCTTTAGATTATAATTATTTTGGATGGTTCTGTCAATGGTTAATTTGTAGTGATTGTTTCCTGATTTTATCTTTTCGTAAAGTTCACTTAGAGTGTTAATTGTTGTTATGTCAAGAAATTCACTAAATTGGTAAAGTACATATACTTTTTCATCATCTTCTATTTGATGAATATTTTACTATCGGCAAAACTATATTGAAATACCTTCGGTATGCATTGTAATTATTCCGATTATGTGATATACTAAATCTATGCAAACAGCCCTCAAATCAGGAGGTATGAAAAATGGAATATTTAACAGTTACACAGGCGGCAGAAAAATGGGGTATCTCTACCCGCCGTGTTCGTTTGCTTTGTTCCAATGGTGAAATTGACGGAGTTATCCGCAAAGGCAAATTATATATGATACCCGCAGAAACAGAAAAACCGTTGGATAAACGAAAACTGCCTAACAAAAGAAAACGCGGCAGATTTGCAGATATACTAACTGAAATAGATATTAAAAAAGTTAAACTTGACGGTATGCGTCCGCTTACCGCAGGCGAAACACAGCGTTTGCGTGACGAATTTATGGTTGACTTCACCTATAATTCAAATGCTATCGAGGGCAATACGCTTACTTTGAAAGAAACCGCTATGGTGCTTGAAGGAATGACCATAGACCGCAAACCATTGAAAGACCACCTTGAAGCTGTTGGTCACCGTGACGCATTCCTTTATATCGAAGATATTGCACAAAATAAAACAAGATTGAGAGACACGGAAATCAAGGCAATTCATTCGTTGGTACTAATAAACAGACCTGAAGATAAAGGTGTTTACCGCCGCATTCCTGTTACAATTGCGGGTGCATATACCGAGCCGGTACAACCATATCTCATTGAGCCGAAATTTACGGAGTTACTTGCCGAAAACGAAAAACGAAAAAAGACAATGCATCCCATTGAACGCATTGCCCGTTTTCATCTTGAATTTGAGGGAATACACCCGTTTATCGACGGCAACGGCAGAACAGGTCGTTTGATTCTAAATCTTGAGCTTATCCGTAACGGCTATCCTGCAATCAATGTTAAGTTTGCTGACCGTAAACGCTACTATGACGCTTTCGACACATATTATCGTGACGGAAAAGTCGATGATATGGTATTGCTTGTTGCGGAGTATGTAAATGAAAGACTTGATAAATATTTGACAATTGTAAATTTGCTTGCAATTATTGGCAAAAGATTTTAAAGAAAATCTTAAATCAAGAATCTCTTTAATATGTGGGTAGGCTCAAGAACTTTGCTACACCACTTCTTTCATCTATACCATTACTGATACCGACTTGTGGTTCGCTACACTTGGCGGTAAAAACCCGTGACCGGACTTACACCAGCTAGATTAGTGCCATCCTTGGCACACAACATAAGGCAGACCTAAGTTTATTTACTTAAATCTGCCTTAATCTTCTCTCTATTCTACATCTATTGTTTTCTTGCTGCTTCAAGCTCTCCCACTGCTTCTTCAATCTCACTAAGCGTACTCTTTATGGAAGCATTTATATCACCTGATGTTCCTGCAAGCTTTCCTACCTCCTGTGCTACAACAGCAAAGCCTTTTCCCGCTTCTCCTGCCCTTGCTGCCTCTATGGATGCATTCAGTGCAAGTATCCTCTGCTTTGACTCTATCTTATCAAGCTCCTTGGACTTATTATTAATTACCGTTACCAGCTCTATTGTTTTGTCAAGGTTTTTATTTAAAGTTTCCTGCATACTCTTGTCTTTATAATTCTGGTACTCAAAGTTGACTATAGTATTAATCATAACACCAAGCAGCTCCGCTGATGCTCTTATGCTTTCCTCACTTCTTACAGGTATCTTTTTCACTGCCTCAATATAAACCTCCGGCTCAACTCCCAGCTCCTGTGCTATACTTCTGAACTTCTCCTCATCCGGCTCATTTGGAAGCACCTGTCCGCCTATAATCTTACCCACATACTCTCCATTTACCTCAATATCTATACTGAAATCCATAAGACCTGCATGACAGTAGTATACTCCCTTCTCTTCTTTATCACATTTTTCACACCTTCTGCGTCCTTCATCGCTTCCCCTTGTATGTTTCATGCAAAAATCCGTAAAGCCTATTTCTCCGGATATGTATTTTCCATCCGCATCCATTGCTATTGTCGCCATGCCTGTGGCTAACGACCACTGCTCCATTATATCATTAAGCCTTTTAAGGTCAACAAAATCTCCTATATACATATTTGTATCATTCCTTTCTTTCGTATATTTTATTAAACCGCAACTCACTTCCCAATACACGGTTCTTCCTGACCTGCCATATGCTTTGTCCGGCTCCTTATGTTTACCGGTAGTATACCATATCATGTGCATTTTTTCTAGTATTTTATAATGTTCTTTGTCATTTTTATGCATTATTCATATAACTTAAATACTGTATGTTTACTGTGCTATTGACCTTACCGCCCAAACAGCTTATACTTATTTTATTACTAACACTTTAATAATATAAATTTAAAGCTTCAAAGAGAGGTACTTAATGAACATTTTCAGACAAAAACAAAAAAAATATATTTTTTTGTTTATATTTATATTTTTACTTTTTTTAGCCTGCTTTATTATTTACGGAATACAGACCGGACATAACAGCAAAGCTTCTTATTTCTCACATACCGAAACAAGAGAAGCTCTTGGAACCGTTGTGACAATCACGCTTTTTTCCACAGAAGAAAATCCTCTGACGGAAAAGCAGCTTACAGATATAACTAACGATTTGTTTAATGAGGCAGACAGACTTGAACATATATTTTCCGCAAGGTTAAATGACAGTGAGCTTTCTCTTCTTAATTCATCTGCCTTTATTAGTCCTGTACAGGTGTCAGAGGAGCTTTTTAATCTTTTTGATATTGCCCTTAATTATTGCAGCTTATCAGAGGGTGCCTTTGACATATCCATAGGCAGGCTTATAAGCTTATGGAACATAGGAAGCGACCAGCCTTATGTTCCCTCCTCTGATGAAATTTCCTCATACCTTAATCAGGAGGGCTGGAAAAAAATCAGCCTTGATACGGAAAGCAAAACCATATCCTACGAAGATAATAGTATTTCCGTAGATTTAGGAGGGATTGCAAAGGGCTATATAGGCGACCGTCTCAAGGACATGGCAGAAAATAAAGGAATCACCTGCGGTTTGCTAAGCCTTGGAGGAAATATTGTTACCATAGGAGAACGCTACACAAAGGAGGACTGGACCATAGGAATAACCAACCCCGCTTCTCCTGATTCTATTATAGGCTCACTTAAGGTAAGCCATATGTCTGTGGTTACTTCAGGAGATTATGAGCGTTACTTTGTGGAAAACGGCGTAAAATATCACCATATATTAGACCCTTACACAGGTTATCCATCTAAAAGCGGCATTTCAGCAACTACCATTATAGGCCCCTCCTCCGCCGTATGTGATGCACTGTCAACTGCCTGCTTTGTCCTTGGCACTGACCGGGGTATGTTACTTATAGAAAGTCTGGAAGATTACGAAGCCGTCTTTATAGACAGCTCCGGCTCTATATACACTTCTTCGGGAATAAGCAAATACAACTTTACTGCCAATATTAATACAGATTAGGCCGGTTTGTGAATGTAAAGCCAGAATGCTTACGCTCCGGAATTGAGGTTTTTATGAAGAATAAAAGAAATGCTATTATTATAACCGCTTTAATAATTTTACTTTTTGCAGTTTCTGTCTGTGCCATATACCTTATAAAGAAAAATGCAGGCAATGACATATATGCTGCCATATATCAAAATAACAGATTAGTTAAAACCATAGATTTAACAAAGGTACAGGAATCCTACTCTTTTACGGTAACAGGTGACAATGGCTGCTATAATGTAATAGAAGTCAGAAACGGCTCTATCGGTATAACAGAATCAAGCTGTCCTGACGGTCTGTGTCAGGATATGGGATTTATATCAGACAGCCTTATACCTATAGTCTGTCTGCCAAATCACATTGTAATTAATCTGACAGATGAAACGGGTTCTGACAATATAGACGGCATATCATATTAATATAGACCATAAATAAATTACTTATCTTAGAAATGGAGGATTATAATGTCAGATTCACATACTAAAAAGCTTACAATTCTTTCTCTCTATACTGCCATTTCCCTGTCCATATTTATGATAGAGGCAGCCCTGCCTGCCCTTGCTCCCATTCCCGGTGTAAAGCTTGGACTTGCCAATATAATTACTCTTTTAGTACTTGTGAGGTTTTCCTCTAAAGATGCCCTCATTGTCCTTTCATTGAGAATTATTCTTGCCACTCTTCTCGCCGGACAGGCCGTTTCATTTATATACAGTGTATCCGGAGGCTTACTATGCCTTATTATAATGTCTGCATCAAATAAACTTTTAGGTGGGAAATACATATATCTTACAAGTATACTCGGTGCAGTGGCACATAATACAGGACAAATCCTCGCCGCATTTTTCGTACTGAGACTGTCAGGTATTCTTGTATATATACCTTATTTAATTATAAGCGGCATCATCACAGGACTTTTTACAGGACTGGTATGTCATTTTACATTAAAAAAGCTGCCTAAAATCAATTAATTCCCTTGCCTCTCTCGTCGAGAAGCTTTTTCTTCATGGCATACAGCCTGTCTGACAAATCTACATATACCTTGTGAGGATTTACAAGACGCCTTGTTTCGTCCCACAGTGTATCAAGCTCTTTTGTACAATACTCCTTTATCTTTTCCACATCAGGGGACTCATACACACATATTCCCTTCTCAAAAACAGGCACCATAAGCTCTCTCACAGCGTATGTTCCTGCCTTAAGATTTGTTTTTTTCCATGTTTCCAAAGGGTCGAATATAAGCAGGTCTTTACCTTCATCTATTTTTTCATCTTCCAGGGCAATAAGATCTGCCTTTATTTTACCTGTTTCCTTTTCATACAGACGAAATACCTTTTTATTTCCCGGATTCGTTATTTTTTCCGTGTTTTCCGAAAGCTTTATCTTTGGAATAAATTCTTTGGTATCGTTATCCATTATGGCAGCCATCTTATAAACTCCTCCAAAGGAAGGGCAGTCACTTGAGGTTATAAGATTTGTTCCCACACCCCATGAGGTAATTTTTGCTCCCTGCGTCTTTAGGCTGTCGATAAGATATTCATCAAGGTCACTTGATGCAGATATAACAGCGTCAAAATAACCTGCATCATCTAACATTTTTCTTGCTTTTTTAGACAGATATGCAAGGTCACCGCTGTCAAGCCTTATGCCGTAAAATGCCGGTTTCTTCCCTGCGGCCTTAAGTTCATCAAACACTCTTATGGCATTTGGCACACCTGAGCGAAGTGTATCATATGTGTCCACAAGTAAAAGACAGGCATCGGGATAAAGGTCTGCATATGTCTTAAATGCCGTATATTCATCCTTAAAGCTCATTACCCAGCTATGAGCGTGTGTTCCCTTTAGCGGCACATTCCACATCTTTCCCGTAAGCACGCAGGAAGTTCCCACACAGCCTCCTATCACGGCTGCCCTTGCACCATATACACCTGCATCAGGTCCCTGTGCCCTTCTCAAGCCAAACTCCATTACGCCATCACCCTTTGCCGCATATACTACCCTTGATGCCTTTGTTGCTATAAGACTCTGATGGTTTACTATATTTAACAGTGCCGTTTCCACCAGCTGTGCCTCCATAATAGGAGCAACCACCTTAATAAGAGGCTCCTTTGGAAATACCACTGTTCCCTCCGGCATAGCATATATATCCCCGGAAAAGTGAAATGCACTTAAGTAGTTTAAAAAATCCTCCTCAAAAATCCCAAGTCCTCTTAAATAATCTATCTCCTCATAGGAAAATTTAAGATTTTTTATATACTCAATAACCTGCTCCAGTCCGCAGGCTATAGCATATCCGCTTCCACACGGATTTTTTCTGTAAAACACATCAAATACAACCACTTCATTTGAATTACTTTTAAAATATCCCTGCATCATTGTAAGCTCATATAAATCAGTGAGCAGAGTCAGACTATTTTCTTTCATTTTCCTCTATTTCCTCCCTGTCCGCAAACATTTCAACCTGTCCTAAGTAAATACACATCTTGACAATATAATATAATACTGCACATAAACCGGCGATTGTAACAACTACATACAATATATGGGAAAAATACCAGTCTGCTCTCGTAAACAAATAAAGTATCTTTCCTATTATAAGGCAAATGCCATAAAGCTCCGCACCAAATCTTAAGTCTTTTCCTACCTGCATATACTTATAGTTATCTATTTTTTTTGTACATATACCTGTCAGGGCATACATTACCGAAATTACTGCCACAACCTGCAAAAGATGAAGCACTATAACAGGTACACACAAATCTTCAACATCAAGCATCATAGGGATAAACATTTCCACAAGATTGGCAATTATTCCTATAACAGACATTATAATTCCTCTTGTGCTTATACTGCTTTTCCCTAGGCAAATAAATCCGGCAGCTATAAGTACGTAACCTAACGGATTAAAAAATATATCTATGGACAGATGACCTCCGACATAAGACGTTACAAACTGAGTTATGACATACATTGATACTCCCTCATTTTCTCCCATAACAAATCCGTAACTTACACCTGTATCTATCTTCCATTCCAATGCTACTATGGCAAGACCTATAAGCATAATGTATACTGCATATTTTTTTCTTACACTGTTTTTCTGCATATCCCTTATTCAAACCTTAAACGGCTTAATCCTCCAATGTTTTTTCCTTAACTATAAAATCACTGTCCCTTATTACAAAATAATAAAACAGCAGGCTTACTGCAAGCTGAAGCACCTCATATACTACTAAAAGTGCCGGATTTATAGTAGCTATCCATCGTATTACACAGACAACTGCATTTAACACTACCATTCCAAACCATGATATGGCTATTGCCTTTCTTGATGAGCGATGCTCATATCCTGACAATGTATCACATACGGCACATACAAACACATATCCCACTATAACCTCCGCACCATACATTGCTATGGCAAGCCAAAAGCTCATATATGATAATACCATTCCATTAAAGAAAAACGGCATTACATGAATAAACGTATATAATCCTACTGAAAACCATGCCATCATTGATGCCACTGAAAATAGTCTGCTGAATTTATCCATCTTCTTTAAAAATATTGCCAGTATAATAAATCCCAAAACATCAGGAACAATATCAAGTGTGAGCTGATAGTAAACATCTCCCGTATAAAACTCGTCCATATCACAGCCTGCACCATAATTATAATTTAAAGAATATACCTGAAACTCAAGATTATATGCCGTGTCCGTTTTATATGCCGGATATGGATTAAAGCCTCCAAGTGAAATATTCTGGTCAAACATTACTATAAAAAAGCCTATTATAACCCACAGCAGCAACCACTTTTCCTTACTGATATTTTTCAACATAGCTTACCAAACCTTTCTTAATTAAAATATCCATGATTGGTCTTTTGGACCTCTCAATGAAGCATAATAAGCAAAAAACGCCTATTGCACCCTTACTGCAATAAGCGTCCTTTCTATTTCCCCATTTTTTTAGCTTCCTTTGCCTTCCTCTTTGCTTCTTTTTTCTCAAGTTTTTCCTGAGCCTTACGCTTCTTTGGATCAGTCTCCACAATAGGACCTCTTATTCTCTTTGCAGCAGTAACATATATACCGCTTACTGTAGCCTTAACCTCCTGCTTAGGTGCCAGTGTATGAAACACTTTTTGATCACAGATAAGAGACATT
The DNA here is from genome assembly GCA_944384155.1 of uncultured Lachnospiraceae bacterium. Classification (GTDB taxonomy): domain Bacteria; phylum Bacillota; class Clostridia; order Lachnospirales; family Lachnospiraceae; genus CAG-303. The sequence continues at coordinate 74,777 of CALWSG010000004.1, forward strand.
ACCCTTGGTCCTACTTTTACCTTAAGTATAGGAAGCTTTGCACGTCTCATATATTTAGGCGTCTGGTCTACCACTACCTTGGGAAGACCTGCCTCCGTTATCTTCATCATTTTCTTATCTATAATAAAGAAATTCATGGACTGTGCTGCCGCATCTATGGAAGCCTGCTGTGCCTCCTGCTTTTTTTGCAGCCTTTTTCCAAGTATAAATAATATAATTAATATAACCGCCAGTATGGCCAATATTATTAACAGTATTTTCAAAACAGTTACCTCCATAAGTAAATTGATAATTATTTATTTTATCATTATATCATGTAATTTACAATAAATTTTTATTATTTTCAACCATAGCCTTTACCTTGTCATGTGCATATGCTCCCAAATGTTTTTTCTGCTCCTTTTCCAGAGTGTCAATATATATAGGCTCTCCAAACTCTATAACAGCCTTTGCCCTTTTTACTCTCGGAAACTGGTCTTCAAATATTGCACTCGTATTATTAAATGCCACAGGAACTATAGGTACCTTGGCTTTCTCTGCCATCTTAAAGCTTCCCTCATGGAACTCCTTCATGCCATCATCAGTTTCTCCTCTGGTGCCTTCCGGAAATATAAACACAGATACACCATTTTTTAACAGGTCTATTCCCTGCAGTATGGTTTTCATTCCCTCCTTTATATTGTCTCTGTCAATGAACAGACAATGCATTCTCTTCATCCAGCCTGCCAATATAGGGATTTTCTTTATCTCCTTCTTAGATACAAAGCCACATAAAGGTATTACATTCATATATCCTATAACTATATCAAAATAGCTTCTGTGATTTGCCACATATAAAACTGCCGTATCCCTAGGTATTCTCTCCCTTCCCTTGACGGTAACATCTGCTCCTGATATAAAAAGTATTGTCTTAAAGCCCCATATAACTATGGCAAAGCTCATTCTATCCTTAAGATTCCTGTTAAAAATTCCCACTACCGCAAGAAATGCAAATATCAAAAGGCTTACTATAAAGTATATAATCAAAAACAATCCTATGAGTAATATTCTTATCATGTTCTCTTTTCCTCTTTTCCGTATCTGTCTACTGTATGTTTTACCCTTCACTTAAGGATTCCATACAGGATTTTGACCTTATCTTCATTTCTATTTTATTATCGGAAACATGTTCATAATTCATCTCAAGGGAATATTCTATCTTTACGTTTATTTCGTCCTGATAATGATTTATAATTATGTTTTTAGACTGAAAACCCATAACAAAGCTTCCGTATGATGTTTCATAGCAGGATATATTATTTTTGTTTCTCTCGAATATAAGATGAGCTCCTATTCCTCCCTTTTTTATAAGCTCCACTCTTGGCTCAGCCTTATCATTGCTGATTTTAAGCACATTAGTAACGGTTTCACTGCCATCAGCATAAGAATCCTCATACATTATGTAATGCTTATCATTTTTGTAATAATATGTGCCGGGACTGATAAATTCAATAGAATTGTCGTCATCTTTTACAAACTGCATCCCATTAACAGATACTAGAACTTCCTTTTCCATTTTCTCCTCCATGTTATATGCCTTTTATAAATATTAGTATTCTTCTATGTTTACCTGAGTTGCCGTTTCCACCTCCACAGGCATAATGGAGTTAGCAAAATCAACAAACTTTCTAGGTGCATCACTGACATAAAAATCATACATTTCACTCTTTGGTATCAAATCCTCAGGTGACGATATATTATTTTCGTCCAGCAGCCTTTTAAGGCTGTTTGCCGTCTCGTATGCAGGATTCACCAGGAATACATTTTCTCCCATTGTTTTCATTATTGTACTGCGAAGTAAAGGATAATGGGTACAGCCCATAATAAGGGTATCTATATCCCTGTCCTTAAACTCATTTAAGTATCTGCATGCAACCTCGTCAGTTACCCTGTCATGAAGCCAGCCCTCCTCAACCAAAGGCACAAACAGAGGACATGGCTTGCCAAGCACTATTGCTTCCCTGTCATACTCATGTATCACCTCTGTATATATTGCGCTTCTTATTGTACCTTCCGTTCCTATTACTCCTATCCTCTTTGTCTTAGTGTTCTCCACCGCTGCCTTGGCACCCGGCTTTATCACTCCTATTATGGGAATATCAAACTCACTTATAAGGTCTTCCAAGGCAAAAGCACTGGCAGTATTACAGGCAACAACTATTGCCTTTACATCTTTCGTCAAAAGAAACCTGACTATCTGCCTTGAATACCTTTTTACTGTATCCTTTGACTTGCTTCCGTAAGGAACTCTTGCAGTATCTCCAAAATAAACTATTCTCTCATTGGGAATCTGCCTTATTATTTCCCTTGCAACAGTAAGTCCTCCTACCCCTGAATCAAACACTCCTATAGGTGCTGATGCTTTTGTTTCAAACATAAATATCTCCTATTTTTTCAGACTTATTCTAATTCTACTCTGAATACAAATTTTTTTCAATAGATATGTATAAAAAAGTAATACGGGGAGATACTGTAATTACACCCGGGAAGTTATCCGAAAGGAACATTACATATTATGAGCAAATTAAAATTATTACTTATCTCTGCCGTTATAGGGCTGTTAGGAACATTTCTTTTTAACGGTGTAACCGATGATGAAGAACTGCAAAAGGATATTGCTGAAAAAATACTGAGATTTCATGTTATAGCAAACAGTAATCTGGACGAAGACCAGGCTCTTAAGCTAAAGGTTAAGGACGCAGTGGTGGATTATATCGCTCCTTACCTTACAGAAACCATGTCTCTTGACGAGACAAAGTCTGTTATAAACAGCCACAAGGATAATATTCTTGCCGTGGCAAATAATGTGGTAAGGGAAAACGGATATGATTATAATGTCACAGCCTCCATAACCACCTGCTACTTTCCAATAAAATCATATGGTGACATAACTCTGCCTGCCGGTGACTACGAGGCATTCAGAATAGAAATAGGAGAAGCCTCCGGCAAAAACTGGTGGTGCATATTATATCCTCCCCTTTGCTTTGTTGACGTGTCATACGGCATAGTTCCCGACAGCTCCAAGCTTCTTCTGCAAAACATTCTTGATGAGCAGGAGTACAATGCAATAACCGAAGCTTCGGACACGGAATACAGCTTTAGATTTCTTACTTTTCTGAAGAGTCTGTTCCGGTAGATGCATCTCCGTTCTTAAATATATCCTCGTCTACCGCCTGAATATATCTTATGGAAATTCCTGCCTTGTAAAGGCAGGAGTTTTTGTATTTTTCCACATTTTCTCCCAGTCTCTCAATAGTTTTTCCCAAAGAAAAATTACTTACGGCAACTCCTTCTTCTATAACCGCACTGTCCTCAGGCTCCATATAATATACCATAACATTTCCTGAAAATCTTTGGTCATTCTCCAGCATCTCCGTTATATCCTCCTTCTCCTGCCATGTAAGATTACTGTATATTACACCCTTTACATGGGAGAAATCAAGATTATTTCCTCCCGTTTCTATGTGCTTTTTTTCCATGGCCTCAATAATGCTTTCACTGTCTTCTCCTTTGTATGTCACATACTTATTTCCATTGTCACCGTAGCCTGCTATTTCCAGTGTTACCGCAAGCTCATTATCCTTTCCTTCTATTACCATAGCCATAACAAAATCCCATTCCTCTATATCACGTCCACCTATCAGGCTGCCTTCATTTTCACCTATTTTCATTGATATAATAAATGCCCCTGCTATTATTAAGATTATGAGTACCGCCGATACTATACGTCTTGTAACTATATATGGTCTTTTTACATATCTTATAAATATATTTTTTACATTCTGCCTTATATAATAAAACATTCCGCTTACATATGAGGTAAGACTTATTACCAGAAAGATTGCCATAATAGATTCCTGCCTGTTTAAAAAGCCTCCCGGTATGCCTCCTATATCCATAAGCTTTAACAGTGTTGCATTTTCTCCAAATATACAGGTGCACACCAGAAAAACCCATATAGCCGCACCCCATAATACTAAAGGTGCCTTTAGAAGACTTATTCTGTTGCCATAAGTATTATAGTAATGGCCTCCTACAATTATAAGCTTTTCAAAATAAGTTACCATCAGAAACATGACTGCAAGCATAATAACAACATCTCTATCCGGCAGCCGAAAGCCCTCCATAAGCTGCTTTTCTCCGTAGGCAAAGTCAATCTTAAAGGTTGATGTTACAAGTATAATAAGTATAGGAATCAATGTTATGATTCCTATAATCTCGTGCATCCTTCCCCTTGACTCATAATCACACTTTGCCATAAATACACACAGCACACCTATTGCCACAACAATTAAAATAGTTGATGTATTTTTTAACAGAAGCTCCGACACCATTTTATAAAAAATATATATGCCGCCTACTGCCATAACAAAAAATCTTGCACTGCATAAAATATTATATATTTTACTTCTCACAAGCTTTTCCCCAAATCTGCCGGATATTTTTAATGCAATCCACATATACGCCATTGACAGAAACATTCCTGCCACAAGCAGCCACACATATGTCACATTTCCCGTCATTCCTGCCAAATGCCCTGAAAAAAGACATACCATACCTATATTTTCAGTTATTATTATCCTTTTAAGCTGTCGCACAGACACTTTTTTGTTTGCCGCAAACATTATTTTTTTCTCCTTTTCCCCGGTTTGGTAAATATAGACCTTTCCTTAAGATTTTTTTCCGATGACTTATAAATACTGTCCGCCTTATCTGCATCATCATTTACCTCATCCGCCACATACGGCATAAGATAAGGAAATCCAAAGCTTTTAAGAGCAGCAAGATGCCTTAATATAATAAGCATTCCTGCTATAACTCCAAAAAATCCAAACACATAAGCCATAGCTATAAGAAAATACTTGAGTATTCTGTAGGCAGATGAAAGCTCCTCATTTGTTACCGCAAAGGATGACAGTGCCGTAAGTGCCACAACTATAACTATAATAGGACTTACTATTCCGGCCGTCACCGCTGCCTGACCTATAATAAGACCTCCCACTATACCTATAGTACTTCCCATTGGTCCCGGAATTCTTACTCCCGCTTCCCTTAACAATTCAAAGGACAGCTCCATTATAAGAACCTCCACCACAGCAGGAAACGGCACGCTGCTTCTGGCTTCTGCAAATGTTATGGCAAGAGGTGTAGGAAGTATTTCCGGATGAAAATTTACTGCCGCAAGATAAAGCGCGGGCAGGCACATTGCCAGAATTGATGCCGCATATCTTATTATTCTTGCCATTGTTGAAACTATATGTCTGTTATAGTAATCGTCTACGGTTTGAAAAAAGCTGTTGTAGGTTGTAGGCAGTATAAGTCCCACAGGCGTATTATCCACAAACAATACTACCCTTCCATCAAGGACTGCCATAGCTGCCTTATCAGGTCTTTCCGTTGTCTGAAACTGCGGAAAGGGAGAATGTTCATCCTCCTCAGTAAGCTGCTCTATAATTCCCGTATCCGTAATACCATCTATATTTATGTTATCCAGCCTCCGCAGTATTTCATCTATAACAGACTGCCTTGCAATTCCTTCCACATACACTATTGCAACTGTAGTATTGCTTTTTGTTCCCATTATTTTTTCCTTTACCTTAAAGGAATTATTTCTCACCCGCTTTCTTACAAGTGCAGTATTTGCCTTAAGGGCGTCTGCAAATCCTTCCCTTGACCCTCTTATGACTTTTTCAGTGGTTGACTGTCCTATCCCCATCATGGGATAACCCTTGCTTTTTATCTTTATTGCCTTATCGTATCCGTCCACAAATATTACGCCGTCACCTATCATTACACCCATAACGGCATCCTCTACGCTTTCAAGCTCCTTTACATCTGTAATTCCAAGAGCATTGTCACTTAAAAACTTATATATCTCATCCTTATCCATTCCCATAAGCCTGCTTATAAGCTTGCCTATAACGGACTCCTCTATAGTAAGATTATTGACAACTACTTCCACATAAAAAATACACGCCTCTACCTCTGCCTTATTTCCAAGCTTCATTGTCCGCTTCTTAATATCGTCACAGTCTGTAAACATAGTCTCCATAATCTTAAGATTTTCCTCTAAGCTTTTGGACAGGGGCATTTTTATTTTATCTGAAATATTATCTATATCCATATGTTTCCCGACTCCTATGATGCATTAATCTTTTCTTACAAATCACATTATTTCCATCTAATTGATGATTTACTCTTTTTATCTTAATATTTTTATTTAAAATGTCCTTGACAGTTTGGAAAAATTTGGTGTTGAAAAAGCATATAACTTTATGCTACTATGTATTTAATTACAGTAAACACTATGATTTTAGAGAGGTATCCATGTTTTCAGCAAACAATAAATTTTTTAATACAGCAGCACTTATAATTATATGTATTTTAATGTCCGCCTGCAGTGATAAAGATGCAGAGGAAAATATCAAAGAAGATACTTCAGACACTTCCTTTGAAGCTGACACACGCAGCTTGGAGGACACAAACACTTTTGATACGGATATCTTTACAATAACATTAGGCTCCGATTGGATATACGACAACGATGCAAGCGAAGCCGTATCAGAATCCTCCGGCATTACATGCTATTATTTTTACCACCCTGAGGATGGAGCTGATTCAGATTCTTTTAATGAACATTTAACTATATCTGTTGAGGATTTATCTGACACAGGCAAAGATTTCTCCACATTTAAAGATTTGATAACGGAACAGATGAAGTCCGATGCATATACGGTAAATTCTGCTGAAAGCACGGTTATTAACGGCTATGATGCGTGGAAGGTAAAATATGATAGTGCCGCAGGTGATACAGTTATGAAAAATTATCTTGTGGCACTGAATGTGGAAAATACTATATGCTCCTTTACCTTTACATGCGGGCCTGAAGCTTATGATTCCCATTTATCCCTTGTGGACCAGCTTATTTCTTCTGCAATATTTAAATAAATCTAAAATTATGCCTGACTGCCGCCTTATTTATGTTTTAAAGCGGCAGTCCTATTTTTCCCTATGGGTATAAGTATTATATTTTTTTCATATAATGTAATAAACATTTCTTGTGGAGTTTCAGATATGAAGCATAAGCTCTTTTCAGTCTTTTTTACACTCTGTGCTGCTTTTTTATTATATGGCTGCGGCATAGAGAAGTATGACGATACTAAGATAAACGATCTTGATTATGCCGTTCTGGCTGAAGAAGATATTCCCGAACCTGTATTACAGATAATCGAAAAAAGCAAGTCGGAAAATTTCAGAAAAACATATACCGACGGAAGCTTTCTATACATAATTATCGGCTATGGTGCCCAGCCCACTACTAACTACAGCATAACAATAGAGGATTTATATGAAGCGAAAAACGCCATTTTTGTTTCATCCATGCTTAAAGGTCCTTCCAAAAAGGAGATAGTCGTGGAAACTGAAACATATCCTTATGTAGTTTTAAAATTGCAGTATTCAGATAAAACAGTGATATTTAAATAGGTATAAGGCATATACTTTATAAATAATAAATAGCAAGGGGTACTATCTTATGGAATTAATAAGAAAAAATGTTCATATGAACCGCTTAAAATCACACATTGTTACCCAGCTTACACTGGATGACGATTTTAATGTTCCCGATGTAAATGATGATATATATAAAATTATTACAAAAGATGGTGTTATCACATCATCGGGAACTAAAATACAGGACAGCAAGGTTGTTGTCTCCGGAGAACTGAAATTTAAATTTTTGTACGGCAGCTCCGATGATAAGGGGAAAATACATCACATGTCAGGCTCCATTCCTTTTACTGAAAATGTAAACTGTGACAATATGGATGACCATGACGGGGTTACGGTCAAATGGGATATAGATGATTTAAGCATTGATATTATAAATACAAGAAAAATAAGCGTCAAGGCAATAATTACTCTGTCCGTTTCCTGCGAAGATATTTACGATATTGAAACGGCATATATGCCGGAAAATGAAACAGGAATACTATGTCTTCAAAAAACCTCTGATGTTACACAGCTTGCCGTGTGCAAAAAAGATATATTACGCATTAAGGAAAGTATAGATATTCCTTCCGGAAAACCAAACATAGGGGAAATAATATGGGATACAACCTGCCTTAAATCTGTTTCCACAAAGCTTCTCGACGGAAAATTAAGCATAAGCGGTGAAATATCACTTTTTGTTCTCTATGAGAGTGAAGACGAAAATGCTCCTGTTCAATGGCTTGACACAGGTTTTTCCTTTGGCAATACTATTGATGTTCCCGGCTGCACTGAGGATATGATAGGGGACATTGAGGTTACCATTGGCAGCACAAACATTTCCCTTAAAAACGACTATGACGGAGAGCCAAGAACACTGGAGCCTGATATAGTGTTAGACCTGAATATGAAAATATACAGGGAAGAGCCTGTGGATTTTCTCATAGATGCCTACTCCCCTGACTGCAGGGTTATTCCTACATATAATACAGTAAATTATAACAGTATAATAACTAAAAACCTGTCTAAGTGCAGGATTGCCGACAAGCTTAAGCTTGACTCATCAAAGGGACAGATATTACAGCTTTTAAGCTCATCAGGCAATGCAAGAATTGACGATATTTCCATAAACGAAGGAGGGCTTACGGTTGAGGGAATAGTGTCTGCTAAGCTTATGTATATTTCCTCTGATGATAAGAATCCTCTTGCCATAGCCGATGAAATTATACCCTTTACCCACAATGTAGAAGCCTCAGGAATTAATGACGAAGCTCTCAGCTTTATTCGGCCGTCGGTAGAACAGCTAAATGTTGTTATGACCGGCTCCAATGAGATAGAGGTTAAGGCATCTGTTATTCTTGATTGTCTTGTTCTTGGAAAAAACTCCGACAGCATTATTACAGATATCAATACTGAGGAATTTGACTCTGACGAACTTCAGTCACGTCCCGGAATGACAGCTTACCTTACAAAAGCAGATGACACCCTCTGGGATATAGCAAAAAGCTTTCACAGCACAAAAGAAAGAATCATGGAAGTCAACGAGCTAAAAACAGAAGCAATAACTCCTGGAGAAATGCTTCTTATCGTATAACTTATCACCATAAGAAAGGGCAGCCACCCTGTCACCCCGGGAGCCGCCCTTTCTTATGTTATAGAATTAATAAATTGTATGTTTTATATTACTCTGCCGATTCGCCCTTATACTGATTGTAAAGTTCATACATCTTGTCATACGTCTGATAGCTGATTTCAGGAAGCTTTCCTCCCCACATGTTTTCAGCCTGCTTAAAGCCTTTCTCAAAGGCATTCATCATTTCCTTCATCTTTTCTTCATCATCCCCTGCATATGCCTTTGCAAATTCAAACATTCTGCCGGCAGTGTTGTTTACTCCCCAATATCCGTCCTCTGATATTGCCTGCTGTGCTTCCTGTGCCGTCTTTGCATCAACGGTAAAATTACCCTTGGCTAATATCTTCCAAATATCATCAGAGTTCTTAACTGCAAAGCCCTGCTTTACAAGCATGTCTGCTACCATACTCTTAAAGCTGTCAACTCTTGACTGGTTATCTGCCTTTAGCTTTGCTACAACAGCCATTCTGTCGCTGTCTGATGAAGGTTCATATACTACGCCTTCATTACTCTGTGCTTTTGCTAAGGTGCTTTCCCCTTCCTTTTTGCCGTATGTCTTTCCCTGTTCATAGGCTGTCATTCCATATGTTCCGTTTGAACCTGAAATTCCGTTTACACTCATTCTTTTCCTCCGTTCCGTCACCATCCCTGTGACTGAATTGCCGAAGTACATGCGTGTCTATGACAACGCATAGTTACCATCCGTGGTTATTTTGTTACTCATTGTATATATCGTCACTATTTTGCATAACTTTACCAATATTACTTAATATTCTCTAAAATAGTTATCTCCTGCTTATCTATATGTTTCAGTATTGCACGCCTGCCCTCTTCTATATTTCCCACTGCAAGGGCGTCTATAATGCTCCTATGCTCATTGGCAAGATTTTCCCTGGTTTCCTTATCCTTTATATACTCAAACCTATAGCGGTACATCTGCTCCCTGAGATTATTAAGTATCTGTATCAGTCTCTTATTTCCTGTGGATTTATATATTATCTCATGAAAATCCACATCAGTTATGGCAATTTCCTTTATATCATTTTTCCTTATTGCCCCCTTGAACCTGACAAGGTTTTCCTCCAATTGACTGATTATATCTCCGGTTATTTTCTGACATGACAATTCAATAGCAAGGCACTCAAGAACTCTCCTTACCTCCAGTACATCTGTCAGATCCTTCCTTGTTATTCTTGCTACCTCCGCACTTTTTCTTGGAGTCATTACGACAAGACCTTCAAGCTCAAGCTTTCTTATTGCCTCCCTTATAGGCGTTCTGCTTACTCCAAGCTTTTCTGCCAGCTTTATTTCCATAAGCCTTTCTCCCGGCTCCAGCTCACCTGTAAGTATTGCATTTCTCAGAGTATTAAAAACAACATCACGCAGAGGAAGAAATTCATCACCGCTTAAGCTAATATCTTTCATCCCCGTTTCCTCCGTCTGTTATATATACCTGCCTGCATTCTCTGTTTGACTTCAATGCCATATATGCATTTTTTGCAATGTATACATCATCAAATACGCCGAATACTGTAGGACCGCTTCCGCTCATTACTGCATTTAATGCTCCCATGTTGAGCATAATCTGCTTTATTTCTCCTATCACAGGATACTCTGCAACAGTAACCTCCTCCAGCACGTTGCCAAGCCTTCCTGCCATACCTCTCAAATCATTTCTGTATATGGAATCTATCATGCCATCTATATCAGGATGATTTTTTATCTCATCCACATTAAGATTTCCGTATACAATTCTTGTTGATACACTTATTGATGGTTTTGCAAGTACTATAATACACTCCGGCATTGGCGGAATAGGCGTAAGTATCTCACCTATTCCCTCTGCCAGTGCCGTTCCTCCCATGACACAGTAAGGCACATCTGCCCCAAGCTTAATGCTTCGTTCCATTAGCTCCGCCTCTGTCAGATGAAGATCAAACATTCTGTTTATTCCCTTAAGCACTGCTGCAGCATCTGCACTGCCGCCTCCCATGCCCGCCGCTACCGGTATCATCTTGCGTATTTTTATGTGTATACTTTCCGTAATGCCAAACTCATCCATAAGCAGCTCCGCTGCCCTGTAGGCAAGATTATTTTCATTTGCCGGAAGATATTTAAGATTAGTTTCTATACCTATATGACGCATAGCTCCCAAATTTCCCAGACATTGAATTTCTATACCATCATACAGTCCTACCCGCTGCATAATCGTTCTGACTTCATGGTATCCGTCTTCTCTCTTTCTTAATACATCCAATCCTAAATTTATTTTGCCGTGAGCTCTTGTTCTCACAACTTCCATATATCTCATCTTCCGGTTCTCCTTTTACTGTTGATTAAAATTTAAGCATTTGCGAAGCTCTTAATATTTTCAGAATGCATCATCAAATTCTTCTCCGCTCATAAATTCGCGGCCTGATACACGCTTTCTGGCACGCTCTGCCTCTACCATATCTGAAAGCATATTTTTTACATTTTCAGAATCTTTTATTCTTTTAATATCAAATTCCGGTGTGGATTTATCTGCCGAGCATACATGAATTGTTCCAAGCCCCCACAGTCTTTGACCAATACTTCTCTTAAGAGTCATATCCATTATTCTGTAAAGACGTATTTCTTCCTCATTTGTATTTAAAATTCCTGTCTTTATAATAAGCTTTTCATCTGTGACCCTATATCTTGTAAACGTCCATGGAAGCCCAAAGATTATCCGTTTCCTGTCCTTCCACCTGTATATGGTTTCATTATCCCTTGCCATATATTTCTCCTTTCCGTAATTGGGAGACTTATTCATAGCCCATTATCCGTTTATCATTGACAATACCTGCTCCCCAAGCTCTGCTGATTTTTTCTGTGCGTCTTCAAGGCTTGTTCCCTTTACGCCATAATAAAACTTAACCTTTGGCTCCGTGCCTGAAGGTCTTACGCACAGCCATGCATCATCTGACAGGTCATAATAAAGCACATTTGAAGCAGGAAGCCCCGTAGGCTTTACCTCACCTGTTGCCATATCTTTTATTGTGTCTGCCTTGTAATCTCTCGCTGAAAGCACCTGATATTTTCCTACAGTCTTTGGAGTGTTCTCCCTCAGTCCGTTTAATATATCCTGTATTTTTTGTAGTCCCTCTATACCCTTCATGGTAATTGATTTTACATCATCTTTATAATAACCGTATCTTTCATACATATCTATCATGGCATCCCAAAGGGTCTTTCCCTGTTTTTTATAATACGCAGCAGCCTCGCACAATGCCATTGTTGCCACTATGGCATCCTTATCTCTTGCGTGTGTTCCTATAAGACAGCCGTAGCTTTCCTCAAAGCCAAACAGGTATGTGCCCTTTCCATTATTCTCAAAGCCCAGTATCTGCTGACCAATATATTTAAAGCCTGTCAGCACCTCTATAAGCTTAATGTTATAATATTTTGCTATGGCATCTGCCATGTTTGTTGTAACAATAGTCTTAATTAAAGCGCCGTCATCAGGAATTCCTGTTTTTTCTTTAATCTGGCTGATTTCATATTCTGCCAAAAGACAGCCTGACATATTTCCCGTAAGAGTTATATATTCTCCTGACTTGGTATCTTTTACATATACGCCAAGCCTGTCCGCATCAGGGTCGGTTGCAAGCACAAGGTCTGCATCCTTTTCCTTTGCCAGCTTAAGCGCAAGCTCAAACGCCTCTGCTGACTCCGGATTCGGATAGCTTACAGTAGGAAATTCTCCGTCAGGAAGCTCCTGCTCAGGCACAACATATACATTTTCAAAGCCAAGCTCCTTAAGTATTCTTCTTGCAGGAATATTGCCGGTACCATGAAGAGGTGTATATACTATTTTTATGTCCTTCTGCATTTCCTTTATTACATCAGGATTCTTTACCTGCTTTTTAAGCTCTCCTATATACTTATCATCGATCTGTGCACCTATAACCTGATACAAGCCTGCTTTTACAGCTTCATCCTTGTCCATTGTCTTAACGCTTGCAAAGTCTGTAACAGCCTTAACCTCCGCCATTATACCACTGTCATGAGGCGGTGTAATCTGTGCTCCGTCCTCCCAGTATACCTTGTATCCGTTGTATTCAGGAGGATTATGGCTTGCCGTTATATTAATTCCGGCTATGCATTTCAATTCTCTCACTGCAAAGGATAATTCCGGCGTAGGTCTTAATGATTCAAATACATATGCCTTAATTCCGTTTGCTCCAAGGCATAATGCCGCCTCGTCTGCAAATTCCGGTGACATTCTTCTTGAATCGTAGGCTATTGCTACACCCTGTGCCTGTTTTCCCTGCTTTATAATGTAATTTGCAAGTCCCTGTGTTGCCTTTCTTACAGTGTAAATATTCATTCTGTTCACACCTGCTCCGATTACTCCCCTAAGACCTGCCGTACCGAACTCAAGCTCTGTGTAAAATCTGTCCTCTATTTCTTTTTCGTTTCCGCCTATTGCCCTAAGCTCTTCCTTTGTCTTATTGTCAAAATACGGATTTTCAAGCCACTCCTTATACAATTCCATGTAACTCATATTTCTACCTCCTAAATTAATTTATTTACAACCAATCAGCCCTATTAAGTATAGGCATCTGTCTGGTTTATTTATTAAAGCTGATTACTGCTGACTTTCCTCAAGCTCCGGAAAGCTTAAGCTTACATTGTTTTCATCATCTGAAAATTCCACATTATATACAACGGATTCATAACCTGTCTTTCTTAATATTAAGGTATGGCTTCCTGACTCCTTTGTTATGGTAAGAGGCACTGTTCCCTTAAAGATTCCGTCTAAGTATACACTTGCCCCCTCCGGCTTATTTATTGTAACCTGATTATTTGCTTCCTCCGAGTTTTCTTCATTCTCTTTAGTTTCGCTCTCTGTATCCGTATCACTATCACTGTCACTGTCAGATGTGCTTTCAGTCTCACCCGATGCAGATATATCTACCGTTTTGTTCATATAAATAGAGCTTA
>CALWSG010000005.1 GCA_944384155.1 uncultured Lachnospiraceae bacterium
ATTTTAAGAATGGAAAAAGTTATACTTGATACAGATATCGGTGGAGATATTGACGATGCAATTTGTCTTGCTTATTTGCTTAAAGAACCACAATGTGAACTTGTTGGAATTACGACAGTCTGCGGTAAGCCGGAAAAGCGGGCAGCAGTTGCAGACGCAATCTGCCGGGTTGCCGAAAAACAGATTCCGATTGTAGCAGGGCTTGACAGCACCATGCAGCCGTTTCCGTTTTTCACCCGGAGATTTGCCAATTTGAACGTGGTAATGTACGGGTAGAAACAGAACGAGAAAGCTGCATGGGAGGCACAACCTTTATTTCTTCTCCAAATGGTAATGTGGAAATCGCAAAAACCGTTGACAGGGAGAAGTTCTATCGTATTTTAAGCACCACATTATGCGGTGAATAGAGAATTAATCCGACAGGAAATTTTACAGAATTTGTAGTTCGGACATTTTATTATATTTATAAAAGCAGAAGAAATTAAGATAGAATTGAATATTTTGAAAGAGGGACAAACAATGGACACTACAATAATTTGTATGGTTACACCCGTCAGTAAACCAAAAAGAAAATTGATTTATCTTATATCGAAATCAGCAACCGACTACATTTCTTATTGCGAGGAAGTTGGTTGTGATTGGGCAGGATTGCTTAATAGCATACAAGAAAAGTTTGATACAGCTGCATTGATTGATTTGCCTGATTCTCTGCAAGAGAAAGGTATCAGCAAAATTGCAGCAGGTGTTGAAGTGCCTCTCGATTATGAAAAGCCTTTGCCTGATGGCTATAAGATAGCAGAGATTCCTGAATGTATAATGCTTTACTTTCAAAGTGAACCTTATGATAATCCTGAGGACTTTGGCAAGTATATTGGACATGTGTTTACGGCGATTGAAAATTATGATTTTGAACGTTACGGCTATAAATATGCAGCAAATATTGCTCCTACGCTTAATCTCGGTGCAGAGCCTGAAATTGGAGCGAGAGTGGCTATTCCTGTTGAGCGTATAAAATAATTATGGCATAACACTTTGAGTCAGGAAAATAAATTGTTTTCTCTCTATAATGTAATCACAGGAAGCTTAGGCGAAATACTGTGCCTAAATTCGGGAAGGAAAAGGCAGGAAGTGGAAGTCATTGATTTTTTTGAATTTTTCACAAGCCATGCACAGCATGTCTTTGGCTATTTGTGCCGGAGCGTCACAAATAAGCTCTGATAACATGCCACGTCGCATAAAACGCTCCGGAATGGAGGTTTTTATGGAATTAAGAGTCTTGAATTATTTTCTTATGGTAGCACGGGAAGAAAATATAACGAAGGCGGCACAGCTTCTTCATGTAACACAGCCAACGTTGTCGAGACAGATTGCACAGCTTGAAGAAGAACTTGGCGTAAAACTTTTTCAGCGCAGTAATCATAGTATTATCCTTACTGATGACGGTATGCTGTTAAAGCGGCGGGCTCAGGAGCTTGTATCACTTGCAGAAAAGACAAAACGGGAATTTTCTCATGATGAACAGATTAGCGGGGTGGTATCTATTGGCAGCGGAGAGCTGAAAAGTATGGAATTTCTATCTGATGTAATCGTTTCTTTCCGTCAGAAATATCCTAAGGTTCATTTTGAAATATACAGCGGAAATTCAGATAATATTAAGGAACGAATTGAACGGGGACTTCTTGATATTGGGTTGCTGCTGGAGCCGGTTGATATTGGAAAATACGATTTTATGCGTACAAATGTAAGGGAAGAATGGTATGCTCTTGTCAGTGAAGCATCACCCCTTGCCAAAAAAGAAGTTCTGGCTCCTAAAGATTTTTATGATGTGCCATTGATACTGACCCATCGTGAGCTGGTTCAAAATCATATTTATAATTGGCTTGGAGAATATGCAAACGAAGAGAACATTGCAGCAAGCGGAAACCTGCTTTACAATATGGCAATTCTTGCCAAGCATGGATTAGGTGCAATTATTGCCATAAGGCTTGATTGTGAATATAATGGGTTGAAATATATTCCGCTGTCCCCCAAACTTGAATCAGAAACCGTGCTGGTATGGAAAAAGACACAAACCTTTTCTCAGGCAACAGAGGCTTTTATTAAGCATGCAAGAGAAATGCTTAAATAGTATTTCTTGCAATAAAGCATAAGCATTAGATATTTCTAATATAGTAAGTTATAATGTAGATGTTCCTAAATGGAGCATCTATTTTTTACTGGAAATCTGAAAGTATAAAGGAGTGTAAAAATGACGATTAATGAAGCCAGCGAGAAATACAACATCCCTATTGAAGTGCTGAAAGAATATGAAAGCTGGGGGTTGTGCGGTGAGGTCAAAAAAGTAATGGGGGCATGGCAATATGATGATACCGATTTGGAACGGTTAAGTCTGATTATGACATTACATGATGTAGGCTTTAGCAATGATGAAATCGAAGCCTATATGCACTTACTGCTGGAAGGGGAATCTACTGAAGAGCGGCGGTTAAGTATGCTGAATGAAAAGAGAAGTATTGCCCTTGATGAAATCCATTTTAAAGAAGCTCAACTGGATCGCTTAGACTACCTTCGGCATAAAATTCAAACGGCAAAGAAGGAGAGGAAATGAATATGAAGAAAAATAATGGAATATGATTGGAGGAAAAATTATCATGAAAAAGATTATTTCACTTGTTACAATATTTACATTTTTATTTTGTTTGGCTGGCTGCAGCAATGATACAAATTCAAATGAGGGCTCTTTGGCATCATCTGTAAAATCGGAGGAAGAGACATCTGCAAATTCTGATGAAGTACAAACGTCAGGTTCGTTACAGGAATCAATTAATCAGGCAGAGGAAGCCGAGCCGGAGGAAACAGGAGTAAAGGCACTGATTGTTTATTTCTCACACTCCGGCAATACCGAAAGCGTTGCAGAGGAAATTCAAAATCAAACCGGTGCGGATATATTTGAAATTATACCGGAAACTCCTTATACGGATGATTATAATACGCTGTTAGATGTAGCTCAAGATGAGAAAAGAAATGATGCTCGTCCGTCAATATCAGGGACAATTGAGAATATTGAAAACTATGATATAATTTATCTTGGCTACCCAAACTGGTGGGCTGATATGCCTATGATTCTTTACACCTTCCTTGATACATATGATTTGTCAGGAAAAACAATTGCTCCATTTGTAACCAGTGGCGGCAGCGGTTTTTCAAATACAATTAATACAATTAAATCAATGGAGCCAAATGCAGAAGTTGCCGAGGGACTTGCTATCAGGGATTCGGCTGCAGGAGACCCTGGGGACGCTGTTGCAGAGTGGCTTTCCAAGCTTGACTAAATGGGGTGAAGGAATATGAAAAGAGTTACATCATTTTTGCTTTCCCTTCTGCTCTCACGGAGGCGGACGTTTTGGGCAAAGTCTGACTGCAATTGCAAAGCTGGCTCCTAATGCGGCAATGGGTGAAGCACTGTCAATTCACTATTCCGGAGGCAGCAGCCTGTCCGGTGATGTGAGTGACTGGCTTGAAACAAACGGAATCAAATGAGCATAGCCTCGGTCTCTAAAGAAAAGCATGTGTGGTCTGCAGGCAATTAAAAAATCTATTTTAATTTATATGAATGTCAGATAATTTTTAATGATAAGAAGGAGGAAATTACTATGATAAAACAAACAGCAGGAAGGGATCAGCTCGGAGGGTTTGCACCGAAATTTGCTGAACTGAATGACGACGTATTGTTTGGAGAGGTATGGAACAGAGAGGATAAACTGTCCCTGAGAGATCGGTCGCTTGTAACCGTTGTATCTCTTATGGCACAGGGATTGGTGGACAGCTCATTCCAATATCATTTAATCAGTGCAAAAAACAATGGTATCACCAAAGAAGAAATTGCAGAAATTTTGACCCATGCAGCCTTTTATGCCGGTTGGCCGAAAGCCTGGGCAGCATTTCGTATGGCAGCACAGGTTTGGAGTGAAGGCGAAGAAACAGAAGACGAAAAAGCCCGCCATGAAAAGAGTATGGTTTTCCCTGTAGGAGAGCCAAATAATGGCTTTGCACAGTATTTCAGCGGCCAAAGCTATTTGGCACCGGTCTCTGTAAATCAGGTTGGAATTTTCAACGTGACATTTGAGCCGGGATGCCGTAATAACTGGCATATTCACCATGCATCATCCGGTGGCGGACAGATTTTGATATGCGTAAGTGGCCGTGGCTGGTATCAGGAATGGGGCAAGGAAGCACAGGAGCTTAATCCTGGTGATGTAGTTAATATTCCTGTAGGTGTAAAGCATTGGCATGGTGCGGCAAAAGACAGCTGGTTCTCTCACTTGGCAGTAGAGGTACCGGGAGAAAACAGCTCAAATGAGTGGCTTGAACCGGTGGATGATGGGGCATACAGTCTTCTGAAATAAGGAGGATAAGCAGATACAATGAAACCGAAAGCAATTATGAAAATAATTATAGATATCTTAATGACATTTGCTCTGCTGTTTTTAATGGGATATCAGCTTTGGGGCGACGCTGCTCATGAGGTGGCTGGTGCAAGCCTGTTTTTATTATTCATCGCCCATCATATTCTTAACATAGGTTGGTATAAAAATTTATTTAAAGGCAAATACACGCCAATGCGTATTTTGCAGCTTGTTATGGATTTGCTTGTGCTTTTAGTCATGATTATGCTGATGTACAGCGGAATTACTATGTCTAGGTATGTATTTGATTTTCTGCCTGTAAGAGGAGGAATGGCAGCGGCAAGACGTCTTCATATTCTTGGTTCTTATTGGGGATTTATTCTAATGAGTATGCATTTAGGACTCCACTGGAATATGGTTTTAGGAATGATGCGAAAAGGAAGCAAAATAAAGGAGACTTCAAAAAGCAGAACGGCAATCTGCTTTGTTATTGGATTTATCATTGCGGTATATGGCATATATGTATTTATTAAAAGAGATTTCATCACCTATTTGCTTTTAAAAACCGAGTTTGTTTTTCTTGATTACAATGAGCCTCCTGTTCTGTTTTATATTGACTATTTGGCGTTAATGGGACTTTGTATATTTGCAGCACATTATATGGCAAAGCTATGCAGGAAAATGCAAAGATAGCTTGTGATTTTATGTATCTAATGGTATAAAAGGAAATATATTTTATGATAAGTGATTACATAGTGCAGATGGTGGCGGGAATGATTCATGGGGAAATACGGATGACTGTTCACAAAAAAATTGTGAGAAAATATGCAGATTTAGATGACAGACAGGATCCCTTTGTGACAGATAAAAAATTTATGGAATCGGTGTTAGGGAGACCTCCCCTTTCCATGCCCGATATATTTTCAGAGCACTCCATGATTTATTATGCCAGATTAGATTTGGAACCGGACAATATAATACTGGCGGGGCCGGTTTGTGTTATGGGAAATACTGCGGAGGCTGAACAATTCATGAGGGAGACCCATGGGATAACGGATATGGTACGTATACCTTATTGCGATATGACAAACTTTCTCAATGGGGTTTTGCTGTTATATTATGAGGGAACAGGGAGAGAAATATCTATACAGGACTTGTGTGCATATCATGGAATTTCCGGTTGGGAAAAGGAAAAGAGCATGAAAGAATTTCACAATACCATGTTTCTCAGAAAAGAGGAAAAGAAACTTCACAATCCGTATGAACATGAGGAGAGGAAGCTTATGAGCATTCAGGAGGGCAGGCTTGAAGAATTAGAGTCTTGTCAAAAGGAGGTTTGGACAGGAGAGTTGGGAAAGGTTGCAGAAAATCCAATGAGACAGGAAAAGAACATGGCAATAATAGTCATTGTGCTTGCCTCCAGAGCTGCTATTCGCGGCGGTGTTTCAGCAGAATTTGCTTTTTCCATGGCAGATCATGATATTATTCAGATTGAACGAATGAATGACATAATTGCAATACGTGCTGCAACATTACAGTACGAAATGGAATTTGCAAAACTTGTAAACCGGCAGCGTGGTGCTAAAAATCTGTATGTAAAGAAAGCAGAGGAATATGTGTATTTGCATCTCCACGAGTCAATCCGTGTGTCGGATATAGCAAATACATTGAAAATTAATCCTGATTATCTTACAAAGGTATTTCAGAAAGAAAAGGGAATATCTGTTTATAAATATATTCAATTAGAGAAAATGAGGGAAGCCAAGCGTCTGCTAAGCTATAGCAGTTATAGTATAAGTGAAGTTGCAGCTTTTTTGTCATTTAATTCACAAAGCCATTTTACCAAATGCTTTAAAAAAGTATACGGGGAAACACCGGCAGTGTATCGTAAAAATATAAAAGAACAACGGATTTAGTCAAAAAAAATCGGAAAAATGATAATGATATATACTGTTTTAAAATAAAATGTACTTGTAACTTTTATTACATATACTGCTTGGGACAGTACATTATGCTTTTGGTATTTCTCCTTATTGCAGTGACAGATTATATATTTGGTGCATGTTTATTGAACTGCATTCTCGGAATGGAGGATTAAAATGGTACAAAAAATCAGTATAAATCAAAAAAGAGAAATCGGAAAGAGAAGTCCGATGATTTATGGACAATTTATTGAACATTTTCACAGACAAATTTATAATGGTATTTATGACCCGGGAAATCCATTGTCAGATGAAGATGGCTTTAGAACAGACATAATAGAAGCAATTAAGAAAATTAAGATACCGGTTCTTCGCTGGCCGGGTGGATGCTTTGTTTCTTCTTATCATTGGAAAAACGCAGTAGGGAAGAAGAGAATTCCGTTTTTTGATAAAGCGTGGAGGGTTGAGGATCCTAACAGCTTTGGCACAGATGAATATATAAAGCTTTGCCGCAAGCTGGAATGTGAACCATATATCTGTACTAATGCCGGAACAGGAACAGCAGAAGAGATGAGTGACTGGGTGGAATACTGCAATTTGGAGAAGGAAGGACAGTATGCCGGATGGAGAATTGAAAATGGACATTCAGAACCATATCATGTGAAGTATTGGAGTATTGGCAATGAAAATTATGGATTTTGGGAAATTGGTGCAAAATCTGCGGAGGAATGGGGAAGGCTTGTGGCAGAAGCTGCCAAGATGATGAAGCATGTTGATCCAACCATAGAGCTGTCTGCAGCAGCTCTTGCAGACATCAACTGGAACATTAATCTTTTAAAGCATTGCGGTCCGTTTTTAGACTGGATATCTATTCACCAATATTGGGATATGATGCCGGAGCAGAATAATCCTGCCACTTATGAGCAGTGTATGGCATTTACAGATGAAATTGACCGTTCTGTTCAGGAGGTAAGGGGGATTCTGACGGCAATGAAGCTGGAGCATAAAATTAAGATTGCATTTGACGAGTGGAATTTACGAAGCTGGCATCATCCAAATGTCCATACCATTGAGCAGGGCATAAGCAAAGAGGAATATCTATATCCAAGAGATAAAAATGATGATAACAGTACGTATACTATGGCAGATGCGGTATTTACAGCATGCTTTTTAAATGCAATGAATCGAAACTGTGACATTGTAGGAATGGCAAATTTTGCTCCAATTTTAAATACACGGGGGTGTATTTACAGTAATGATTCTGGAATTGTACTTAGAAGTACCTATTATGTATTTGAGCTGTATGTAAACTATATGGGAGATGTGGTAATTGATACATGGGAAGAAGAGCAGATACCACAGATGATTGTGACACACAAAAACGGAATGCCGGTTAAGGTAAAGACATTGGACATACTGGCAACGAAATGGTCTGATAAGCCGGGACTTGCAGTTGCAATTATTAATAAGAATCCAACAGAGGAGCAATATATTGAACTGGATATTGGAGAACAGGAGGGACAGGCAATATTGTATACATTGAATGGGCCAAGTGAGAATTCCTATAATGATGTGCATAACCGACAGGTGGAAATAACGAAGCGTGATTTGGGACAGATAACAAATAAGCTGTCATTTAAGCTTCCTCCCCATTCTGTAAATGTGCTGCAAGTCTGATATTTTTTTCAAAGGCATTAAATTAACCGTGTATCCATGATGGATTTCATCACATGATACACGGTTTTTGTTGAATTTATACATATTATTTGTCAAAAACTCCTTGTTGTTCACAAAAAATTCAAAAAATTTTTAGTAAAAACTATTGACCGATAGCTACAATCGGTTGATAGAATCATAATATGCAGAAAAAATAAATATAAATCAAGAGTTTATATATAACAATAGGAGGCTTTTATTATGAATGAATTTACTTTTTCTTATCCGACAAAGGTGTATTTTGGACAGG
Source organism: uncultured Lachnospiraceae bacterium (assembly GCA_944384155.1). Classification (GTDB taxonomy): domain Bacteria; phylum Bacillota; class Clostridia; order Lachnospirales; family Lachnospiraceae; genus CAG-303. The sequence continues at coordinate 8,295 of CALWSG010000005.1, forward strand.
GTGCTGCGGCAAAGGCTTTCAGTGCAGAACTTCCAAAAGTGGGAAAAACAGTTATGCTGGCTTACGGAAGCGGCTCAATCAAGAAAAATGGTATCTATGATGAGATGAAAAATTTGTTGGTACAGTTTGGCAAAGAGGTTGTGGATTTTTCCGGTATTATGCCAAACCCTACTTACGGCAAGGTACAGGAGGGAGCCGCTTTAGTTCGAAATCGTCAAGTAGACTTTATTTTAGCAGTGGGAGGAGGCAGTGTTATTGACTGCTGCAAAGTGATTTCTGCACAGGCAGTTTTGGACGAAGATATTTGGAATATGGAGTATGTTAAAGGTAAATTTCCGCAAGGCGGCATTCCTATGGGTGCAGTTGTCACTGCTTCGGGAACAGGAGCGGCCTTTGCTGTTCTTAATCCCTTATATACCATGTCAGTACCTTCCATTCAGGTTCTATCCGGTGCATTTGACACCCTTAGTCATGCAATGGAAACATTTTTGGGAAACTCTGATATGGACAATGTGTCTGATGATGTGGCACTGGCAATTATGCGGAATACGGTAGTTAATATGCGGCGTCTGATTGCAGATATCAATG
>CALWSG010000006.1 GCA_944384155.1 uncultured Lachnospiraceae bacterium
AAAATGTCTGGCATATATGCCCATAGGCTCGGATTATCAGTAGGTTTCACTGATGGCAAAGGGTTCATATGTTTATTATGTTAAGGGGGACAGTGAAGGCTTTGGGGAAGTATACAGATTTAATACAGAATCAATGGAAAGTGAAAAAATAGATATAGGAACAATAGCATTTGAGGACTTGGGAATACTTGGAAGTGAGATTCTGTACAAAAAGGATTGGCAGAGTTATGACATATACAGATACAATCCTGATACGGGAGAGGAAGAGCTTTTTGCAAATCTTGAAAGCAGTCAATATGCCAACTGTTATAATTTTTACGTAGATGAAAACTATGTATATGTAAATTGTAAGGATAATATTGATGATGAACATAATTATGAAGTGTTTAATTACAATAAAGAAAAAATATATACAATAGCAGCAGGTGATTATAGCAAGTGGGGTAATAGAACGATGAGTCTTGATTATATATTATATGGTGTGGAAAGCAATGACAGTGAAACATATTATTATCTTGACAAAGGAAAAATAGAGACGGGAGACGCTGAGTACATAAAGATAGAGTAAATGAAACAGAGGGAGGAGCATAGATATGGAACTGGTTTTTGAACATTTGACAAAAGAGTACGGAAATAATAAAGCATTAAATGATTTTAATGCCTGTATGAAAGAAGGAATATATGGAATATTGGGACCTAACGGTTCAGGGAAAAGCACCCTTATGAATTGTATTACAGATAATATAAAAAGGACATCAGGGAAAATATTATTTAACGGGGAAGAAATATTGTCAATGGGAAGCAGATTCCGTCAATGCGTAGGATTTATGCCTCAGCAGCAGGGGTTTTATGATAATTTTACGGCATATAGGTTTTTGTTTTACATAGCAGGTCTTAAAGGGATAAAAAGAAAAGCCGCAAAGGAGCAGATAGATGAGCTTTTAGAAATTGTAGGTCTTGAAAGCGAAAAGAACAGAAAGCTGGGCGGGTATTCCGGAGGAATGAGACAGAGAATACTATTGGCATCGGCACTGTTAGGTAATCCATCTATAGTTATAATGGACGAACCTACGGCAGGACTGGACCCCGAAGAAAGAATAAGGACAAGAAATTTTATTTCAAAAATAGCACAGGATAGAATAGTGTTATTAGCAACTCATGTGGTAAGTGATATAGAATGTATTGCCAATCAGGTAATAATGCTTAAGAAAGGAAAGCTTATAGGTCAGAATACTCCATATGAGCTTATGGATTCCGTTAAGGACAAAATATATGAGAGAGTGTGTTCTTCAGGGGAAATAGAAATGTATCAGAAAAAATATAAGGTAGGCAATATATTTCAGCGTCAAAATGGTATGGTATTAAGAATTGTTGCAGATGAAAAGCCGGAGGAATTTGAGCCGGTAACAGGAGATGTAAGTCTGGAAGATGTATATTTATATTATCTGAAAGGGAGAGAATAAAAGGTTAGGGGGACCGTATATGTACGAGATAAAAAGAATATTTTTTGACAGAAAGCTGATAGCAGTATTTGCAGCGGTACTAATATGCAACTGTTTTGTGTTTTACAGGGAAAATGTTTCTGAATATAATGATTTAGAATATTATCAGGAGAATTATCTTGAAAATTACGGTAAGGAATATGAGAGAATTATAGGTATCTACAGGGAAATGGATATTGAAGAAGGGGCAGATATTGCATCATCAAAGGTTAGCAGTATGATGAATGATATATCTGAGGGAAAGGAGGTAGACAGCATTGAGATTGAAGTATATGCCAATGTAAGCAGTCAGCTTTCCTATCTTGCATCTTACAGCAATAAATATAATATGATTTTGGAAAATGCGGAAAAAATATATAGAAATAAGGGGCTTGTACGTGAGGGAACATTTTCCAAAAGAAATGTAGATAAGACTGTAGAAGACTTTAAAATCACAGAGAATATAAATGTACGGCTGGATAGCGAACGTGCAATGGAAAAGCTTATCGGCTATGGCTTTTCGGACTATTTGGTTATTGTGTTTGTAGTTGCTTTAGTGCTTATAATATACAAGGAAAGAAAGCGTGACTTATGGAATTATGTATATACTCTTAAAAACGGAAGAAGAAATGTAGCTGCTATAAGAACCGTAACAATACTTTTGGGAAGTATTTTTATGGAAATATGTCTTTTTGCTGAAAATATCATAATGTGCAGAAGGTTTTTCGGTTCCTTTGGTGACATGACAAGAGCGGCACAGAGTAATATGATGTTTAATAATCTAACTCTTAATATTAATATGCTTGAAAGCATCCTTTTAATGTTTTTATTTAAGGTCCTTGCCGCAGCCGTTATGGGGGGAATATTTTGGCTGCTTATTTCAAATATAAAGGTGCCTGTAATATCATTTGCAATATTTGGAACATTTATTGTGCTGCAGTATATGGCATATACGGAAATAGAAAGTGTAAGCAGCATGAAAAACTTTAAATATATTAATATATTTTCCTTTATGGATGGGGAAAATATGCTTGGAGTATATAATAATTTAAATATATTTGGCTATGCTTTCGGAAAAATAGTCTTCTTAACAATATTATTTTTAGTACTGTATGGAGTTATTAACGGTGGAATAATATTGATGGGGGAGAGAAAGCCATTTAGCAGCAGGTCAGGCAGGCTTTTAGGAAAAATAAATATATTTGGTACAAAATTATTTACATATACATCTGTTATGCTTCATGAGCTGTGGAAGCTTATTATAGGCCAGCGGGTGTGGATAATGGGTGTACTGTTTTTTATAGTGTTTGCATCACTTACTAAATCAGAGAATGTTTATTTTGATTATAAAAGTACTGTGTATAATCAGTATATGGAATACATATCAGGAGGCATTACAGAGGAAAAGATACAGTATCTTGATGAAGAAATTGCTCTTTGGCAGAAGCAAATAGATGAGACTGGCAGGGAGCTTGAAAAATATTATAATGGAGAGTATGAATATAATGACAGTGAAATATTATCACTGGAAAAAAAGATAGTAAAGCTTAATGATGGAAAGTCAGTGGCACAAGAGTTGAGAGCAGAGGGGGAAGAGCTTAAGCAGCTAAGTGATAATGGTTATAATGCAGGATATGCAAATAAAATAACATATAATATGTATATTGGAAATGAAGGTGTTAATTCTTCCAATCTTGACGGAGTTTTACTCATGGCTTTTGTTGTTATTATTACAGCTCTTATATGGTCTGTGGATAATCAAAGCAATATGACGGGCATAATAAGAACATCAAAATGGGGAAGAGGAAGACTGTTGGCTGTAAAAACGGGAATATCATTTTTTCTGGCATTTTTGGCAGAAACCATATTATTTATAATGAGATATTTGCAGATAGACAATACATATGGTTTTAGCAATATGGATTTATCTGCCGTAAGCCTGAAAGCATATAGAAGCATTGAGGCAGATATATCAATAACAGGCATTATTATAGCTATATATTTTTTAAGGTTAATAAGTCTCTGGCTTATAATATGTATTGTTCAGTATATTTCCTGCAATTCAAAGAATAATGTGTATAGTCTGGCAATAAGCGGTATTGTTTTAATACTTCCCGGATATTTGTATTATGGCGGAATAGACGCAATGAAATATATCTCACCGGTAAAGTGTGTAAGTGTGGTGTCCTTGTGGATTGGCAGCAGGGATGAAATTATTAAATTTGTAATTCCGATGTTAGTGCTTTTTGCAGCAGGCTGTGCAGCATTTGGAATGCTTGTAAAGAAAAATGTGAAAAATATATTGCCTGTGAGAAAAAATATTCGTATACTTAAATAAAATAAATCAAATAAAATGGAGCATTATGGATGGAATAATATTTGACATGGACGGAGTGTTAATAGATACTGAAAGAAGATATTTTCAGTGCTGGCTGATGGCGGCAAAGGAATATAAGCTTGACATGAAAGCTGTAAAAAAATTGGTTTATGACTGTATAGGGCTTTCCGCAAAAAGTACGGAGGAACTGTGTAAAGAACGTCTTGGAGAAAGTACGTCATACAGAGACATTAGGCAAAGGGTGGATGAAATATTTAAAATACGCCAAATAGAGGAGGGAATACCGGTAAAGCCCGGTGCATATGCACTTTTGCAGTATTTAAAGACCAACAGAATACCTGTAGGGCTTGCTTCATCAACAAAATATGACATTATAGTAAGAGAGCTTACGGAGCTTAAGCTTATAGATTATTTTAAGGTAATAATAGGGGGAGATATGGTTAAAGCCTCAAAGCCGGCACCTGACATATATATAAGGGCCTGCATGGAGTTAAAAGTTCTTCCATGTTGTACCATAGCCATAGAGGACTCGGAGAATGGTCTTAGGGCGGCGAAGGCAGCAGGCATGAAAACAGTAATGGTTCCGGATCTTATAGAATATCATGAAGGTCTGAAACCATATACAGATGAAAAATTCAACAGTCTTACAGATATACTGGAGGCAATGAGGAAAGGTAAAATGTATTAATGTTCAGCAAAAAGGGAATATTTAAAAAAGAATTGTAAATAAATTTCAAATGCTATATACTAATATCTAAAGTGAAGTTTAGCATTAAAATAAGGAGAGAAAAACATGACAGTAAAGGCTATAACGGAGGAAATGGTTCCGGCATACAGTATTATAAGTATAACAGATATTAGTGAGTTAAATACAAAAGCATATTATTTAAAGCATAAAAAGACAGGTGCCAAGGTGGCACTTATGGTAAATGATGATGAAAATAAGGTGTTTAATATTGGTTTTCGAACACCTCCTCAAAATGACGCAGGGCTTCCACATATACTGGAGCACAGCGTTCTTTGCGGTTCTAAAAAGTATCCGGCAAAAAATCCGTTTGAGGAGCTTATACAGGGCTCATTAAATACATTCTTAAATGCAATGACTTTTCCCGACAGAACAATATATCCTGTTGCCAGCTGCAATGATAAGGATTTCAAAAATCTTATGGACGTATATCTTGATGCAGTATTTCACCCAAGCATATATGACAGGGAGGAAATATTTAAGCAGGAGGGCTGGCATTATGATTTGCAGTCAAAGGACGGAGAAATAACATATAACGGTGTGGTTTATAATGAAATGAAGGGGGCATTTTCAGACCCGGAAAGTGTTCTTGAAAGATATGTAAACAGGGCATTATACCCTGATAACTGTTATGGGTATGAGTCGGGAGGAGACCCTGAGAGAATTCCCGAGCTTTCATATGAGGAGTTTCTCGATTTTCACAGGAAATATTATCATCCTTCAAACAGCTATATTTATCTTTATGGAAATATGGATATGGAGGAGAGGCTTGATTATATAGATAAGGAATATTTGTCGGCGTATGATATGCTTAATATTGACTCTGCCGTAAAATATCAGAAGCCTTTTGACAAGGTAAAGATTCTTGAGGGAACATATCCTGTAGGAAGTGATGAGGATTGTACAGATAAAGGATTTTTATCATATGCGGCAGTTACGGGCGATTCAGATGACAGAGAGCTTTACTATGCATTTAAGGTATTAAATTATGCTCTTTTAAGTATGCCGGGAGCACCTGTAAAGCAGGCGCTTATAGATGCAGGAATAGGAAAAGCAGTGACAGGAGGCTCGGGAGACGGCATTTTACAGAATTATTTTATAATAAATGCAAAAAACACAGACGTATCAAAGAGAGACCGGTTTGTATCAGTTATTGAAAATACACTTAAGGATATTGTAAAAAAGGGAATAAACAAGAAATCATTAAAAGCTGCATTAAATGTAATGGAATTCCAGTACAGAGAGGCAGATTTTGGCAGCTATCCCAGAGGCTTATATTACTGTATGTATGTAATGGACAGTTGGAATTACAATGATGATAAGCCATTTATACATGTAAAAGCGGGAGATACCTTTGCAAAGCTTAATAGGCTGGCAGAAACATCATATTTTGAGGAGCTTATAGAAAAATATATTTTAGATAACACTCATAAGGTCATATATGCCCTAAAGCCCGAAAAAGGACTGGAGGAGAAAAAATCAGAAAAGCTTTGTGATAAGCTTAAGTTATATAAGGATTCACTTACTGAGGAGCAGATAGAAAAGCTGGTGGAGGACACTAAGGAACTTGAGAAGTACCAAAGCGAGCCGTCACCAAAGGAGGATATAGAAAGGATACCTGTTCTTGAGATAAAGGATATAGAAAAAAATCCAAAGCCTTATAATTACAAGGAGAGAAATGAGGACGTAAAGGTTATATTTTCTGACGTATTTTCAAACGGAATATGCTATATAAATGCATCCTTTGACTGCAAATACGTGCCAAAGGAGCTTATCCCTTATGCAGGCTTTCTTGAAAATATACTTGGAAGAATGGATACGGAACATTACAGGTATTCGGACTTAAATAATGAGATTAATATACATTCCGGAGGATTGTCAACAAATGCCGTAGTCTATAATATGAACAGTGACAACGGAGATTATAATGTCCGTTTCGATGTTAATATCAAGGTATTTTATAAGGAGATTCCATTTGCCTTTAAGATTATGGAGGAAATACTTCTTCATACAAATGTGGAAAATGAAAAAAGGCTGAAGGAAATTATAGGTGAAAATCTTACTAATATACGTTCGTCAATTATATCGTCAGGTCACCGTACTGCACTTTACAGAGGATATTCATATGTAAGCAGCTCAGGAATGGTACTTGACATGATTAACGGAATAGGGGCATATGAATTTTTTGACAGGCTTGATAAAAACTTTGACTACAGAGAAATAACAGAAAATCTGAAAAAGACCATAAGGCTTATATTTAACAGGAAAAATATAATAATAGGCTGTACCTGCGATGAGGAGGGATATAAGCTTATGGCAAAGGAGATAAAAACATTGGCAGACAGCCTGTATACAGATGAACTTATAAAAGAGGGTGACAGACCGGAACCTGAACCTAAGAATGAGGGAATTGTAATACCATCACCTGTATCTTATGTGGCAAGGGTAGGTAACTTTAAGAAAGCAGGCTTTAAATATACGGGAACTTTACTTGCTCTCAGAAATGCACTTGATTATGGATATTTGTGGAATAATATACGAGTAAAGGGAGGAGCCTACGGAGTTATGAGCAACTATCAGGCAGCCGGAGGCAATATGGGATATATGTCATACAGAGACCCTAATGTATCAAAGACAAGTGAAGTATTTCTTTCAATACCTGAATACTTGAAGGACTTTACCGCCGATGAAAGGGAAATACGAAAATATATTATAGGAGCAATAAGCAGTCTTGATACTCCGTTAAATCCAAGAGCGGAGGGAAGCCGTTCCTTTACGGCATATATTTGCGGTAAAACTAATGATGAGCTTAAGCAGGAAAGAAATGATGTATTAAGCTTAAGCCGGGAAAAAATAAGGGAAACGGCTCCTGTAGTAGATGAAGTTCTTAAACAGAATTATGTATGTGCCGTAGGAAATAAGGAAAAGATAAATCAGGCAAAGGATATGTTTAAGGAAATCAGGGAAATATTTAAATAGGCATCAGCAGAAAAAGAAAAGGAAAAAGCACATGGATAACAGCAATACTAAATCAGGCTTTGTAACATTAATCGGCAGACCAAATGTAGGAAAATCTACTTTGATGAACAGGATTATAGGACAAAAAATAGCTATAACAAGTCATAAGCCTCAGACTACAAGAAACAGAATACAGACAGTATACACAGATGACAGAGGTCAAATAATTTTCCTTGACACGCCGGGAATACACAAGGCTAAGAATAAGCTGGGGGAATATATGGTAAATGTGGCAGAGCAGACCTTAAAGGAGGTAGACGTGATACTTTGGCTTGTGGAGCCAACCTCCTTTATCGGCGGGGGAGAGAGACATATTGCAGAGCAGTTAGGCAGAGTCAGTGTTCCGGTAATACTTGTAATTAACAAGGTAGATACTGTTAAGAAGGAAGAGATACTTGCATTTATAGACAGTTACAGAAAAATATATGACTTTGCCGAGATTATTCCCGTTTCTGCACTTAAGGGAACAAATGTAGATGATGTTACAGACACTATATTTAAGTACCTCACATATGGTCCTTTGTTTTATGATGAAGATACTGTTACAGACCAGCCCGTTCGCCAGATAGCGGCAGAGCTCATAAGAGAAAAGGCATTAAAGTGTCTTGATGATGAGATACCCCACGGCATAGCTGTGTATATAGACAGCATGAAGGAGAGAAAGGGAGGAAAGATAACTGATATTGATGCTACAATAGTGTGTGAAAGGGAATCACACAAAGGTATCATAATAGGCAAGCAGGGTGCCATGTTAAAGAAAATAGGCTCGGCAGCACGCTATGAGATTGAGAGGATGCTGGAAATTAAAGTAAATCTTAAGCTGTGGGTTAAGGTGCGAAAAGAGTGGAGAGACAGTGATGTGCAGCTAAAGAACTTTGGATATAAAGATTTAAATTAACCAGAAATATCCGGGAGGTGAAGGTGTGGTAACGCAGATTACTCTTACAGGTATGGTGCTTATTGCCGCACCTGTAGGTGAATATGATAAGCGTCTTGTTATTCTCACAAGGGAGAGAGGCAAAATAACTGCATTTGCAAGAGGGGCAAGGCGGCCTAACAGTCAGTATGCCGCAGGAAGCAGACCCTTTTCCTTTGGAGAATTTACAGTGTATCAGGGCAGGGAAGCTTACACTCTGACAGGTATAAATATAACAAATTATTTTGAAGATATGGCAGGGGATTTGGATAAGGTTTATTACGGAATGTATTTTCTTGAGCTGGCAGATTATTTTTCAAGAGAAAATATTGAGGCAAAGGATATGCTTAATCTTTTATATGCCTCCTTTATGGCAATGAGAAAAAATATTATTCCAATAAAGCTTATCCGTCTTATATATGAATTAAAAATATTTACCATAAACGGAGAATATCCGGCAGTTTTTCAGTGTGCAGAATGCGGCACGGCGGAGGGACTGTCTTTTTTCAGTGGAGCAAAAGAAGGTGCGGTGTGCAGTGAGTGTCAAAAAGGAACAAAGGATGCCATAGAAGTAAACACTTCCACATTATATACACTTCAGTATATAATCGCATCACCTATAAATAAGCTTTTTACATTTACCGTTTCAGATAACGTGATGACAGAGCTTACAATGATAATATCAAGATGGATGGCAGGTCATTGTGATAAGAATTTTAAGACATTGGAATTGATGTAAATATTTAGACGGTTTGTAGTAAAATTGCAAAATTAGTATAAATGAGATGATAAAAATAAACTTACCTTTGTCAATTACACAGAGGTAAGTTTATTTATCAGCTTTTGTATAACTTTGTTTTTGTATTAAAAATTCTGTCAGTGGACAATGCAGGAGCTATGCTCCAATGCGGCAGGAATCTCATACTGTGTATCCCATGTTGTACCTTCACTGCCGAGGAAACGTATTCTGTAGACAACCTCCCTTGTGCTTCCATCAGGGCAGCTGCTTGTGGCAAGGCTTCCCGATTCAGTACATATAGTATATTTGGCATGACATTTACATGTTTCAGTAGGAACGGTTCCCTCAGCAAAGTATTCGGTTACAATCATATTTCCCTCCGGGTCATTATCACACAGCCCTTCCACAGGAAGGTAACCGCATTTTTTGCATACCTGTGCGGTAACTACTGAATCAGGCTGAGCCGGTTCGGAATAGGTATAACCTTTTTCTGTGTGAATACGGCTCATAATTTTGCTCCAAAGTACTTTGTGATAGCTTTCGTTATATACATACTTTCCTATATCGGCATTTTCGTCAAATCCTGTCCATATACCTGCAGTCAGGTAATCAGAATATCCCACAAACCATAAATCGTAGCTGTTTGTGGTAGTGCCTGTCTTGCCGGAAATATACTGACCGCTTACGTTTGCTGCAGTACCGGTACCTGATGTCACTACGTCATGCATAGCGTTAGTTAAAAGCCATGCGGTAGATTCTTTTATAACACGTTTTGTTTCAGGCTCCTTTTCAAGTATAACCCTTCCGTTATAATCAGTAACCTTTGTATAGTAGACAGGTTCCGTGTAAACACCTCCGTTTGCAATAGTTGCGTAGGCATTTGTAATCTCAAGGTTATATACGCCGTCTGTAAGACCGCCCAGGGCAGTAGACTGGTTGGCATCTGAAACTACGGTGCCGTCAGCAAGCTCTCTGCTCTCAACCATACTTGATATACCCAGATTTTCCAAATATTCAAGTGCTACTGAAGGACCTACGGCAGTAATGGTTTTTACTGCAATAATATTTGCAGACTGTTCAATAGCATATCTTATATTCTGAAGTCCGTGATAACCGGAATTCCACCAGTTATTTACGGCACGTCCGTTGGTGTAATTATAAGGAGCATCATCATATACAGTGGCAAGGGTCTCACCGTTTTCAAGGGCAGGAAGAAATGCCGCAAGTATCTTAAAGCAGGAGCCCGGCTGTCTTGTTGAGTCGGTAGCTCTGTTAAGAGAACGGCTTGTTTCCTTCTCGCCGCGTCCTCCTACCAAAGCCTTTACATGCCCGGTCTCCTGATCAATGACGGTAAATGATGCCTGAGGCTGCAGCGTAAAGTAAGTGGTTTCACCGAGAATTTCATCACCTTCCTTAAGATATTCTGCTTTATAAGCATCAATACAGCTTTGAGCCTCCTCCTTTGACTTAAATATAAGCTTAAAGTCTGAATCTCCAAGAAGTGTTTTATAGTGATAAGTAATATTTACGTTTGAATAATTTTCAACAGTTCCATCTGCATGCTGCACAGACCATCGCCAGTCAAAGGAATAGTATACGCTTCCGGGATAATTGTCGGGGTTTGAAAGCTCCTCATCACAAATACGCTGTATTGTAGAGTCCTGAGTGGAGTATATGCTTAAACCACCGCTGTAAAGTGCATTGGCAGCCTGAGTTGAGGTATAGCCTTTTTGCTCCATAAGGTCTTCAATGACCTGGTCTATAAGCTCGTCAACAAAGTATGAATAAGGCTCCTCTTCGGCAGTTTCGGCACTTATTACCTGAATTCTTGAATAAACATCATCATTTACAGCCTCATTATATTCCTCCTCTGTAATGTGACCGTAGGCAAGCATATTGTCAAGGGCAACCTGACGTCTCTTTGCATTGTTTTCAGGATTATATATAGGATTATAGTATTTTGTAGGATTCTGTGTAATGGCTGCGATAACGGCACTCTCTGATATGGTAAGCTCAGATACATCTTTATTAAAATATCTCTGTGCCGCTGCCTGTACGCCGTAGCAGTTTGAACCTAAAAATATGGTGTTTAGGTAATTTTCCAAAATGATGGATTTGGAGGTTGTTTTTTCAAGCTCAAGTGCAAGGTACTGTTCCTGTATCTTACGTTTTATAAGTGAACCCATGTTATCTTCACGGCCTCCGTCCTCAAAAACATTATTTTTGAGAAGCTGCTGTGTGATAGTGCTGGCCCCCTGCTTTGAGCCTGATGTAATAAGCTCAAAGCCTGCCCTTATAATACCTTTAACGTCAATGCCGTTATGCTCGTAAAAACGCTCGTCCTCAAGGTCTATAAATGCATATATTAAATGCTCGGGAATCTGGTCAATAGACACAGGGATACGGTTTGAGCCTGTAGTTGTGAGCTTTTCTATCTCATTTCCATCAGAGTCATATACGGTGGTTGAGTACCCAACAGGCGCAATGTTTAAATCTTCAACATCAGGTGCGCCGTCAAGAATGCTTTTTACCATTCCAAGCCCCAGAAATCCCCCGGCTATGCAGATAAGAAGCACGGTAAATATTAAAACTCTGAAAATATTTACCGTAAGCTTTGTTGAAAGTTTGCGTGGCGTTGAAACAAGGTCTTTATGCTTCTTAGCAACGCTATTTTTGCCAAAATTCATAATCTGTTTTCCTTTCACGAATTCAATAAACAATTTATAGTATATCAAAAATATAATGCTAAATAAAGTAGTAATATTAAAAAATACATTATAAATTTTTTACAGAAACAGCCATATTATACAAGTATACGTTTAAATTAGCGGATTACATTTTACATGGTAAGAATTTTATGATAAGATACTAATAGTTTAATTTAAAATGAATGGAGAAAAAGTACTAATATAATGAAGAATATGTCAAATGGCTTTAAAATAGTATACAAAGGCGGACAGGCCGAAATAGAGGAGAAAAAATCAAAATTTATAGCATATGTTGAATCTGTCAATTCAGAGGAAGAGGCAGCAGAATTTATTGAAAAAATAAAAAAGATGAATTGGAATGCCACCCATAATTGTGCAGCGGCAGTAGTGGGAAAAAATAATGAGTATACAAGATGCAGTGATGACGGTGAGCCAGGCGGTACTGCCGGAAAGCCTATGCTTGAGGTTTTGCTTGGAGAAAAGGTACATAATGTTGCAGTGGTGGTAACACGTTATTTTGGAGGAACCCTTCTCGGCACAGGGGGATTGGTCAGAGCCTATCAAAAAAGCGCCAAGGCAGGGCTGGCCGCAAGCACGATCATAGAAAAGTGTGATGGGGCACAGGTTAATATAGAAACAGATTACAACGGAATAGGAAAGCTTCAGTATATTGTGGCACAAATGAAAATATTTGTGATAGATACAGCCTATAGGGATACTGTGGTTTTAAGTGTAATGGTTCCGTGGGAGGATATAAAGGAATTTACGGACAAGGTAACGGATAGTACGTCGGGAAAAGCAGTTATTAGTGTGGGGGATAAGGTAAGCTATGGTATAGCAGACGGAAAGCTTGTTATGTAATTGCTAAGGGTATAATAAAATTAAGGTGTAAAAGGCTTTAATACAGCTTTTTACACCTTGATTTTATTATAGATAAATTTTTAACTGTGTGTACGATAGTTAAAAGGTGAAGTAAATACCTTTTTAATTATTACGGGATAGATGCCTGTTACCCAGAATGTAGTTAAAAAGTAAGGAATAACATTTGCAATAAGATTGTTTTCTGACATAAACAGCAGAAGGACAAATTCCGTTCCCTTATAGCAAAGGGCAACTCCAATCATACCGCATATATATTTAATAATTTGTCCCTTTACACTGATTCCCCGTTCAACGAATTTTACCTGAGTAATCTCAATGTACCATCCGAAAATAAATCCAAGCATGGCAGAGCCGATTTTGAAGCAGTCAAGTCCGTTTACGGGAGCAACATTTTCGTATGCCATTTCATAGGCTCCGAGAAGCATAAGGGCAAAACCTGCAATAGTTACCACAACCAGAATAATACGGTAATGGGTTGGATCAAGCCAATAGTTATCGAAAAGATAACTGATTACAATGGTTACTAAAAGTCCTATGGCAAAACCTGCCATAACATCCCATGGAGTGTGTACCCCAAGATACATTCTTGAAAATCCAACGGCCAGTATTGGTATAAAAAACAAAATTCCAAGCAGTATACTTCGTTTGCCAAGATACATGGAAATAGTTCCGTAAACTGAGGTGGCTGACTGTGTATGGCCACTTGGAAAAGAGTAGCCTGTGGCATGTTCTAGGGCTTTCTCCACAGGAGTAAATGATGTATCTTTAATAAAGGGGCGGGGTACCTTAATAATTATTTTTAAGGAATTTACAATAAAACCTGATACAAGGTAAGAAAAAGCAATTCTGTAGCCAAGCCTTTTATCAATGCACCAGTAAATAAGACATAAGACAGCAAAAATAATCAGTTCTTCCCCAAGCTTTGAAAAAATAAGATTAATAAATGTAAGAGCATCCCCCCGGATACTTTCAAGTAATTTTAGCAGTTCCACTTTTACCTCCCTGTACATTTTAAATGATTATCTGTAGTTAGCTGTTGCGTTCTGCACGCTTTCTAAGAGTAGGGTCAAGAATTTTTTTTCGTATTCTCAGACTCTTAGGAGTGATTTCAAGAAGCTCATTAGTGTCTATAAATTCAAGACACTGCTCAAGGCTTAATATTCTTGGAGGCGTAAGCTTAAGTGCATCATCTGAGCCGGAAGCACGGGTGTTTGTAAGCTGCTTTTTCTTACATACGTTAACCTCAATATCATCTGTCTTTCCGTTTTGACCTACCACCATACCTGAATATACTTTTTCGCCCGGTCCTATAAATAATGTACCACGTTCCTGTGCATTATACAAGCCATAAGTTATGGCTTCTCCCGATTCATAGGCTATCAGTGAGCCCTGCTTGCGGTATTGAATATCTCCCTTATACGGACCATAGCCGTCAAATATAGTATTCATTATTCCGTTTCCCTTGGTGTCTGTCATAAATTCGCCGCGGTAGCCGATTAAGCCTCTTGCAGGTATTGAGAATTCGAGCCGTGTATATCCGCCGTTAGAGACAGACATACTTTGAAGCTCCCCTTTTCTGGTGCTTAATTTTTCTATAATAGAGCCTGAAAATTCATCAGGTACATCAATATATGCTATTTCCATAGGCTCTAAAAGCTTGCCGTTTTCATCATGCTTATACAAAACCTCTGCCTTGCTTACGGCAAATTCATAACCCTCGCGTCTCATGTTTTCAATTAATACTGACAGATGAAGCTCGCCGCGTCCCGATACCTTATATGCTTCAGTTGTATCTGTCTCCTCAACACGGAGACTAACATCAGTGTTTAATTCCCTGAATAATCGCTCACGCAAATGTCTTGAGGTTACAAATTTTCCCTCCTGACCTGCAAGGGGGCTGTCATTTACCATAAAATTCATTGAAATAGTAGGTTCTGATATTTTCTGAAAAGGAATTGCCACAGGATTTTCCGGGGAACATATTGTGTCACCTATATGAATGTCAGCTATACCTGATATGGCAACTATGGAGCCTATTCCCGCTTCTGTAACCTCTACTTTATTTAAACCGTCAAATTCATAAAGCTTGCTTATTTTAACCTTTTTCTTCATTTCAGGGTCATGGGCATTTACAAGGACACACTCCTGATTAACCTTAAGAGAGCCGTTATCAATCTTTCCAACACCTATACGTCCAACATACTCGTTGTAGTCAATAGTGCTTATAAGAACCTGGGTATCTGCGTCAGGATCTCCTTCCGGGGCAGGGATATAATTAACAATAGTTTCAAAAAGCGGAGTCATATCCAAAGGCTCGTCCCCAAGCTCCAAAACAGCATGACCTGACTTGGCGGAAGCAAAAACAAAAGGACAGTCAAGCTGCTCCTCTGACGCATCAAGCTCTAAGAAAAGTTCAAGCACCTCGTCAATAACCTCATTTGGACGTGCTTCCGGTCTGTCAATTTTATTTACACAGACAATAACGGGAAGATTAAGCTCAAGTGCCTTTCTTAAGACGAATTTAGTCTGGGGCATGGCGCCCTCGAAGGCGTCAACCACAAGAACAACACCATTTACCATTTTAAGCACACGCTCAACTTCGCCGCCGAAATCAGCATGTCCGGGAGTGTCAATAATATTAATTTTTATATCTTTATAATAAACGGCAGTATTTTTAGATAAAATTGTAATACCACGCTCACGCTCAATATCATTTGAGTCCATTACTCTCTCAGCAACCTCCTGATTGGCACGGAAAACACCGCTTTGCCTTAAGAGCTGGTCAACCAAAGTAGTTTTACCGTGGTCTACATGAGCAATAATGGCAATATTACGTATATCTTTTCTTTGTGTTTTCATAATCAAAACGTCCTTCTTTCTAAAATTTTTTAGTTTCCCCATTTTTAATTTCATACCATATGGCACATAAAAAATGTAATTTATGGAAACTCAGGTCTAAAATTCTCTTTTCAATTTTATAAAATTATAGTATAATAAAACAGTATACAGTTTAACATAAAAATCATAAAATACAAGAAAAAGTTTGTAATTACAATATTATTTTTATTATTTTTTGGTTCTAAATTTAAAAAATGGGAATATATATTAAGAGAGTGAAAACACTGCACAAAATTTGAAGGGAGAAATACCAATGGTAGATAAGGTAATTGAAAACAACAGAGTAAGTATATTAGGGGAGGTGGTATCGGATTTCAGATATAGTCATCAGGTGTACGGTGAAGGCTTTTATATGGTTGATGTAGCTGTAAACAGGCTGAGTGATCTCACAGATGTAGTTCCTCTTATGGTATCAGAGAGACTGGTTGATGTGACGGAAAGCTGTATTGGAAGACTTGTAGAAGTTACGGGTCAGTTCCGTTCCTATAACAGACATGAGGAAAATAGAAATAAGCTTGTATTGTCAGTATTTGTAAGAGAGTGGGAATTTGTAGAGGAAAATCCGGAGGCAGGAAAAACAAATCAGATATATCTTGATGGATTCATATGCAAAGCACCTATATATAGAAAAACACCATTAGGAAGAGAAATAGCAGATTTGCTTGTGGCGGTAAACCGTCCATACGGAAAATCAGACTATATTCCATGTATTGCATGGGGCAGAAATGCAAGATTTGCCTCAACCTTCGAGGTGGGCGGAAAAATTCAAATCTGGGGAAGAGTCCAGAGCAGGGATTATGTTAAGAAAATAAGCGAGGATGAAATAGAAAAGCATGTGGCATATGAGGTGTCAGTAAGCAAATTAGAGGTTCCAAGCGAGCTGTAATAATTGTTGACATTATATCCTTGCAGTGTTATTATAATTAATAACCGGTGAAGTTAAAATTCACTAAAATAATATATTTATTATTTTATAGAGGTCGCGTTTTTAATAAGTAGCTTTTTGGATGCAGGCAGGCATATGAAGAAAAGAGAAAGGGAAAAACGCCGAAAGATAAAAAGTGCCATATTTTATCTTGGGCATATGGTGAATAACCATATGACTGTCATCATAGCATTTGATGGAGAGCTATAAAAATTTCTTTCTAAAGCAGATGATTTCTGTGTGCATTATGAAATTGTGGCTAACCATCAGGTTAGCCTTTTTGTTGTGGTGAGACAATAGAGAGGTTAAAGGATTGCCGGGGTAAAAGTCCGGTAAAAAGAAAGAGAGGTTATTATATGTCAATTTTCACAGGTGCAGGTGTTGCCATAGTAACACCTATGAAGGAAAACGGAGAAGTAAATTATGAGGTGTTTGCAGATATAGTTGAAGAGCAGATAGAGGCAGGGACAGATGCAATTATTGTCTGCGGAACAACGGGAGAGGCATCAACACTTACACACGAGGAGCATATTGAATGTATAAGATTTGTTGTTGAAAAGGTAAATAAAAGAGTTCCCGTAATAGCAGGAACAGGCTCTAACTGCACGGAAACAGCCATTTACCTCTCAAGAGAGGCAGAAAAGTACGGTGCAGACGGAGTTCTTCTGGTGTCACCATATTATAATAAGGCAACTCAGGGAGGATTGAAAAAGCATTTTACAGCCATAGCAGCATCAATAAAAATTCCTGTGATTTTATACAATGTTCCGTCAAGAACAGGCTGTAATATTCTTCCTGAAACAGTTGTGGCAATAGCGGAGGAAGCAGAAAATGTTGTGGCAATAAAGGAGGCAAGCGGCAATATTTCCCAAGTGGCAAAGCTTGCACAGCTTTCTAATGGGAATATAGATATTTATTCAGGAAATGATGACCAGATAGTACCAATACTTTCTCTGGGGGGAAAAGGCGTCATATCAGTGCTTTCAAATGTTGCACCTAAGCAGACACATGATATTGTTGCAAAATATCTTGAGGGCAATGTTCAGGAAAGCCTTGAAATACAGCTTAAGGCACTGCCTCTTATAAATGCATTGTTCAGCGAGGTTAATCCTATTCCTGTTAAGGCAGCCATGAATCTTATGGGTAAAAATGTGGGAGGATTAAGAATGCCCCTTACTGAAATGGAGGATGCAAACAGGGAAAAGCTGGCAGGGGCAATGAGAGAATACGGAATTTTACAGTAAAACATACAGATGAATAAAAAATGGAGGAAAAAACATGACGCGTATTATTATGGTAGGCTGCGGCGGAAAAATGGGAAAGGTGATTTCTGACATAGTAAGGTCGGATAAGGACGCAGAGATTGTGGCAGGTGTTGATGTAAATACAAGCTGGTCAAATGATTATCCCGTATACGGAAAAATCAGTGATGTAAAAGAAAAAGCAGATGTAATAATAGATTTTTCAACGCCTGTGGTTCTTGAGGATATACTTGATTACTGCGAAGAAAATAATACGGCAGCAGTGTTATGTACTACAGGATACAGCAGAGAAGAAGTAGAAAAGATAAATAATGCTTCAAAAAAATGCACCCTATTAAGGTCGGCAAATATGTCTCTTGGCATAAATACAATGATAAAGGTTATGGAGGCAGTTACTAAAACCTTGGCTGATGCAGGCTTTGACATTGAGATAGTAGAGAAGCACCATAATCAGAAGGTTGACGCACCAAGCGGAACGGCACTGGCCCTGGCTGACGCTATAAACGGTGAGCTTAATAATGAATATACATACCGATATGACAGAAGCAGCGAAAGGGAAAAAAGACCGGTAAAGGAAATAGGAATAAGTGCAGTAAGAGGGGGAACCATTGTAGGAGAGCATGAGGTTATCTTTGCAGGAACGGATGAGGTAATAGAGTTTAAGCATACAGCATATTCAAAGGCAATATTTGCAAAGGGTGCCGTTCAGGCGGCAAAGTATATAAGCGGCAGAACCCCGGGGCTTTATACAATGAAGGAAGTAATAGGATAACAGAATTGTACAAAAGGAAGATTAAAAATGGAATTTTGGGATATTTATGACAGTAATAAGCAGAGAACAGGACGCACCATGAAAAGAAACGACTGGTGTCTTAAGGATAATGAATATCACCTGACTGTTCTTGGGGTAATAGCAAGACCTGACGGGAGATTTCTTATTACAAAAAGAGTTATGACTAAGGCATGGGCACCCGGCTGGTGGGAGGTATCAGGGGGAGCAGCCATGGCAGGCGAGGATTCTAAAGATGCTGTGATACGTGAGGTCAGGGAGGAAACGGGACTTGATGTGTCATCCTGTGACGGAGGATATTTATTTACCTATCACAGGGAAAATCCCGGTCAGGGAGACAATTACTTTGTTGATGTATACAGATTTATTCTCGACTTTGAAGAAAGAGATTTAAAATTGCAGGAGGCAGAGACGGAAGGATATATGCTGGCAACTGCCGAAGAAATAGAAAATTTTGCAAAACAGGGAATTTTTCTTCACTATGACAGCATAAAAGATGCTTTCAGGTTTTGAAAAATAAATTTTCACAAAAAAAACATATAAAAATTTAATATTATATGGTAAAATATATAATGCGTTTTGTGCAGCAATACGCATTATATATTTTTTTGGTTTATTTGTATAAAAAACAAGGAGGAAAAACCGTTGATTGAAGTTAAAAATCTCGTAAAAAAATACGGTGACCATATGGCAGTAAAAGACCTTAGCTTTAATATTGAAAAAGGCAAAATATATGGATTCTTGGGACCAAACGGTGCAGGAAAGTCTACAACCATGAATATTATAACAGGGTATCTGGCAGCCACAGAGGGACAGGTTATAGTAAACGGTCATGACATTTATGAGGAGCCGGAGGAGGCAAAAAAATGTATTGGATATCTTCCGGAAATACCACCACTTTATCCTGATATGACGCCAAAGGAATATCTGGAATTTTCGGCAGATTTAAAGGGAATAGAAAAAAAACGAAGGGCAGAGCAGTTTAAGGAAATATCAAAGCTTACGGGAATAGAGGACGTTATGAACAGGCTTATCAAAAATCTGTCAAAAGGATACAGGCAGAGGGTAGGTCTGGCACAGGCAATACTTGGTTATCCTGAGGTTATTATTCTTGACGAGCCTACGGTTGGTCTTGACCCTAAGCAGATAGTTGAAATAAGAGATGTTATAAAGGGTCTGAGCAAAAGACACACTGTAATTTTAAGCACACATATTATGCAGGAGGTAAGTGCAGTGTGTGATGAGGTTATTATAATAGCTCACGGTGAGCTTGTGGCAAGAGATACGCCGGACAATCTGGGAAAGCATGTTTCAGGCTCCAATACGGTAGAGCTTTCCGTTAAGGCTCCTGATTATAAGGTAAAGGCAATATTAAACAAGCTTGGAGGAGTAACTAAGTTTGAGGTTCACAGCGACAATGATGAGGGATGTACCAAGGCACTTGTATCTACAGGTGTGGACAAGGATTTAAGGGAAGATTTGTTTTATGCCTTTGCAAATGCCAAGTGCCCTATTGTTGCAATGAATTACTCTAATACTTCACTTGAGGACGTATTTATAAAGGTTACGTCAGGAAGGCAGACCGACAGAAGGCGATAGTATTTTGAAAATAAATATGAAAGGTAAGGATAAAAATGTTAGCAATATATAAAAAAGAGCTGAGAACATATTTTACTACTATGACAGGATATGCTTTCATTGCTTTTTTCAGCCTTGTATCCGGCTTTGTGTTTTACTATATGAATGTGGAAGGCTCAAGTGCGTTTGTCGGATATTTTTTAAGGTATTCGTACATATCGGTAATAATGATGGTGCTTGTACCTGTTTTGACCATGAAAATATTTGCAGATGAAAGACATTCCAAGACGGATCAGATGCTTTTTACGGCACCTGTCACTGTGGGAAAGATAGTAATGGGAAAATATCTTGCAGTTGCCACAGTGTTTTCTATTCCCGTAGCGGTAATGCTTACATATCCTCTTATTATGATGGATTACGGTGATACGCCTGTGGGAGCCAATTATGCGGCTATAGCAGGCTTTTGGCTTATGGGACTTGCACTTTTTGCAATAGGGTGCTTTGTGTCATCAATAACTGAAAATCAGATTATTTCAGCAGTAGTTACATTTGCCATATTACTTTTTTTGTTCCTGCTTCAGTATATCACAGGTATTTTTTCAACAGACGCCCTTGTGTCGGCTATAGCAATATGTGTTTTTGTGATATTGTTTGCCGTTATATACTGGTTGGTTGCAAGAAAGACCGTTGATAAGGCTGCTATATATGCAGTGATTATAGCTTTGGCGGGGATAGCAGTTGTAGTGGCATTATACTTTATTAACAGCAGTATGTTTGACGGACTTCTTCAAAATATAATGCTGCGCTGTTCAGTTTATTATATGTTTACCTATTATTTTTCAGCAGAGGTAATTGATATAGGAAGCTTTGTTTATTTCATTTCTGTTATTGGCTTTTTCCTGTTTCTTACGGTACAGTCAATACAGAAGAGACGTTGGAGTTAGGAGGTGGCTTAGATGAGAAATAAAGACAAAAGTATTCAGACTTCCACAACCCTGGAAAAACGCCGCAAAATGACAAGTGCAAATTATACAATGGGAATGACGGCACTTGTACTTGCATTTGCAGTAATTATAAATCTTATAGTAAGCTCCCTCAGTACACAGTACAGACAGATAGATTTAACAAGAGGAGATATATTTACACTTACTGATGAGACAACAGAATTTCTTGACGAGCTTGATAAGGACGTGTACATATATCTTATACTTGAGGATATAACAAACAGAAATGATGATTTGTACAGACTTTTGCAGGTATACGCAGATACATCAGAGCATATAAAGCTTCAAACAATTAACCCGGCACAGAATCCTACGTTTATGGAGAACAGGGAATATGTATCTGAGGGAAGTATAATAGTAGAATACGGAGACAGATTTAAAGGTGTGGAGCTAAGTGAGATGCTTATATCATCGGAGGACTCCAATACAGGAAATACATATTATTTCTATGATATGGAGGGGCAGATAACAAGTGCCATAAGCTATGTTACATCAGAGGAGCTTCCAAAGGCGTATATGCTTAGGGGAGCAACAAGAGATACATTGGATGATTCACTTATAACAGAAATAAATAAGCAGAATATAGATGTGGCAACCCTGAATTTAACAGATGCAGGTGCAATTCCGGAAGATGCAGATATTATTATTCTGGACCAGCCTGTAGAGGATATATCAGATGAAGAGTATGAGCTTTTATTTGACTTTATGGAAAACGGCGGCTCCCTTCTTATGTTTGAATATTATAATCATAACGATGAGTCAGAGCTTCCAAACATAGAGAACCTGCTGGCACATTATGGAATATCAGTAAATTACGGAGTGGCACTTGAAACAAATTCATCATATTTATATGACAATGTGGCTTATTATTCAAAGCCTTTGCTGGAGGAGCATGAAATTACTGAGGATTTGATAAGCAATGATACAAGCCTTCTTGTTGCCATGGGTGATTCCATTGAGATAGGAGATGTTCCTGACAGTGTAACTGTTGAACCTTTGCTTACGTCAACATCAAGTGCATATTATAAAGCAGCATCATATAAAAACAGCTCAAGCGGTGCATCTATGAGCCAGCTTGCTTCTGATCCCGTAGGAACATTTAATTATGCAGTTGCCATAACAGATGACATAGCTGAAGATGTACAGTCAAGATTTGTGTATGTATCTTCATATGCATTTGCAGAGACAGATGCATTTTCATCAACCATTGGTTCAGGAAATGCTACCTTTGTTGTGAGATGTATGCAGTGGCTTGCAAATCAGGAGGACACTATTTCCATACCTATAAAGAGCAGAACATATAATAATCTTATATATACGGTAGATGCACAGCAAAGGATATTTTATACGGTAGTAGTTATAATACCGGCAGCAGTGCTTGCGTATGGCGGCTATGTATGGTTTAGGAGAAGGAGAAAATGACATCTATAGCAAAAAAGAAAAGAAATAACATAATAATCATGGGGGCAGTTGTTGTTATACTTATGGCAGCACTTATAGCTGTAAAGATAGCAGGCAGTGATAGTGAGGTTGAGACAGAGGAATATACATATGCCCTGACAACTCTTAAGTCGGGTCAGATTTCCTCTATATCATACACATACAGTGACGGCTCAAGTGCCTCGTATAAATATGCAGACGGACAGTGGTATAATGGAGATGACAGTGAGTTTCCGCTTTCCTCAAGCGGATTTGAGAATCAGTTTGTGGCTTCATTTGTGGAGCTTACGTCCTCAAGAAAGCTTACGGAATATGAGGGAGGCATAGAAGCACTGGGACTTGACAATCCGGAGCTTACTGTTACCGTTACGGGCAATGACAGCGTATCCACAGTATACAAGGTAGGCAATTACAATCCTACAATAGGTGAATATTATCTGATGATAAATGAAGATAAGGATAATATATATATGATAACAGACGACTTAATGTATATATGCAGAAAGGATATATATGATTATGCCACTGTAGATGCATTCCCAACATATTCTCTTGATACAATGGACTATATGGAGTTTGTGTCAGGAGACAGCAAATCCACTCTTTTGTATAGGGAAGAGGGAATAGAGGAGGATATTACGGGATACGGCTGGAGTTGGTTTTTTCAACAGCCTTTCAGCCATGCAATGCCATGTGAAACAAGTAAAATGGATACCATGCTGGAGGATGTTCTTCCCCTTTGCGAATATATAAAGACAGTAAATTATAAGGCAAATAGCGAAGAATTAAAGGAATATGGTCTTGATAATCCGAGAGGAAGCTACAGCATATATTTTGACGAGACAGATGATGACGGAAATATTGTTAATTGCAGTATTACAGTTTATATAGGAAATCCCAGTGATGAGGAAGGGGGATATTATACAAGGGAGGTAAAAAGAGTAGGCCTTACACAGGATAACTCAGGAGTTGTAAGAATTTTATCCTCAAGCGGAGCGGAAGCACTTCTTGGTATAAATCCTTTAGATTATATATTGTCAAATGTGCTGTTTCTTGAGATTGAAGACATTAACGGTTCTACCATTAAGTTTAATACACAGGAGGGAGAGTATACTTTTTCTTACGAGGATGGAGATGAGTCAACCCTTTCCGATGATGTGTATAAAATGGGAGAGACTGTTATAGATTCTGAAGGATTTAGAAGTCTGTGGAATAAAATGGTTTCCATAAATCCGGAAAGAATTATTACAGATAAGTCAACTGTTAAGTCAGATGAGCCTGTTTATACCATTATGGCTGACAGAATTGAGGATGATTATTACGGTGATATAACCGTGAAATTTATTAAGTATGACTCAAATTATTATCAGGTGGAAATAAATGGTGTGACAGATTTTCTGATGAGAATAAGAGATGTAGATGAATTTTTTGGAGAACTTGACGAGTATGCATCAGAATATAAATAAATTTTTCTCAGAAAAATTAAAAGAATAAAAAAACTCCTTCCGGAAATACTAATAGCATACTAAAATATTTTTGGAAGGAGATTTTGTATTATGAAGAAAATTAAGCTTTTAGGTTTATGTATTATTATGGTGGCGGCTATGGGACTTGCAGCAGGCTGTACATCAGGAAATGATGAGAAAAATGATAACAACAGCACCAATGTTACGGATGATAACAATAATGGAACCAATAATAATGATGATGGCATGATAGATAATATCGGAGATGATATTGAGAGCGGAATTGATGATATTGGAGACGATTTAGACGGTAACGGTAACAATGACAATAACAATAATAATAATGAAACTGATACAAACAGGTAAGTCATAAGGCAGATGTCACATTTTGGCATCTGCCTTTTTTGCAAGCTGTATTATGGTTAATCCTATGGGAAAAAGAATAACACTAATCCATTGTGAGGTTGATAATCCAAGGAGCATTCCTCTTACAATATCACCTCGCAAAAATTCAAGAAAAAATCTGATTATGCTGTAGCATACAAGGTATATTCCAAAAGACCTTCCGCAGGCAGGAGCTTTCTTTTTAGTATAAATAAACAGGAAAATAAACAGCATAAAGTTCAGAAAAGCTTCTGCAAGCTGAACGGGAAATCTTGGAACAAGGTTAAGCTCAGGAGAAAGAGGATTATATGGAAAGGATACAGCCATAAATCCGTGGTATTCTATTCCATAGCAGCAGCCGCCAAAAAAGCAGCCTATACGCCCAAAGCTGTGTGCAAAGGGAATAAGGGGTGTCAGTATATTTAACATTGAACCTTTATCAAAGCCAAAGGCCTTGCAAAAGATTAGAATTCCCATAACTGCACCTATAAGTCCTCCGTAAAACACATATCCCCCAAAAAGGTATGAAAGCTTTTGAGAAATATTATATTGTGAAATCAGGCGGTCATAATCCATAATAAAGGAAGGAAGCTTTGTCGCCATATATAAGACCTTCGCTCCAATAAGCAGGCCGGCAGCGGCAAAGGTGCCTGAGCATAGTATATATTTTCCGTTAATACCGTATTGTTTTCCCAGTGAAGAGCATATGAAAAGTCCCGCTATATATGATATGAAAATAATTATACCGTAGACGGGAAGCTCCAAATCTCCAATATAAATGTATGGCTGCATAAAATCTCCATTCGTATGTGTATTTATCATACATTTTATCACATATGGGAGAAAAGTAATATTAAAAAGATATAAATATTACTTTATGTTGTTATGAAGGTAGTATATCCGTCATTTCTGAGGCGGTTTTCCATTGCAACGGCATTTGCAAGGTTTGCAAATGCACCTACCTGAACCTTGTATAAGCCATTAGAGCTTACCACGTAGGCAGGATAGCCGCTGTTATTAAGTCGTGAGGAAAGTGCAGACGCAGTCTCCATACTGTCAAATGCACCTACCTGTACTCTGTACAGAGGCGTTTCGTTTAATTCACCCATATCAAGTGTATCAAGTATTCCGTTGGCTATTGCCTCTGCAATTTCGTTAAATTGTGCATCAAATTTTTCATTGTCATTTACATTATCTATAAAGCCCGCCTCAACTAATATGGCAGGCATTTTGGTACGTCTTAATACTACAAGATTAGGCCGCTCAATAACGCCTCTGTTGACAAAGCCAAGAGCCTCAAGATTTTCATTTATATTTCTTGCCATTTCTGCCTTTATTCCGCTGTCATTAAATACAAGAGTTTCTATTCCCGTAGCTGCATTTGGCGTACCCGTTGCATTTCGGTGAAGTGATACAAAGAAATCGGCATCAGCATTATTTCCCATAGTGGCTTTTTCATATGGTGTGTTGTATACATCAGTGGTTCTGGTATATTCCACATCTATACCGGCATTTTCAAGAATTTGTCCAACGGCAAATGCAAGATTAAGAACGTCATCCTTTTCTTTTCTTCCGTTAAATGAAGCACCCCAGTCTGAGCCTCCATGCCCCGGATCAATTACAATTTTATATGCCATAAATACCTCACACTGTTTATTATAATATTTCTATATATTGTATGCGTGGTTTAAATGTCAGGTTACAGGTTTTTTGAATAAAACAGTTGATTTTTACCATGAAAATTAGTATATTTAATCATAATGCATTAAGCTACGAAAGGAATAAAAGTATGAAGAAGTTATTGGATATAATGACAGATGAATTTGCAAAGGCTTTTAAGGAAGCAGGATATGACGAAAAATATGCAAGAGTATCTGTATCTAATAGACCTGATTTATGTGAATATCAGTGTAATGGCGCCATGGCGGCGGCAAAGGAATATAAAAAAGCTCCCTTTGTAATAGCAGAAGACATAGCAGAAAAAATAAAGGGCAATTTTATGTTTAAAAGTGTGGAGGCAGTAAAGCCGGGATTTATTAATATAATTATAAGTGAGGATATGATTGCCGGATACATAGAAAAAATGGCAGATGACGAAAAGCTGGGATACGAATGTGATAATCAAAAGACTGTTATTATAGATTACGGCGGACCCAATGTTGCAAAGCCTCTCCATGTGGGGCATCTTCGTTCGGCTATCATAGGCGAAAGTCTTAAGAGAATGTTTAGATTTGCAGGGAATAAGGTAATAGGTGATGCACATCTTGGGGACTGGGGTCTTCAGATGGGGCTTATAATAGAACAGCTTCATGACAATAAGCCGGAGCTTCCTTATTTTGATGAAGCATATGCAGGGGAATATCCAAAGGAGCCGCCATTTACATTATCAGAGCTTGAACAGATATATCCTGAGGCAAGTGCACGTTCAAAGACAGATGAGGAGTTTAAGGAGAGAGCACAGTCAGCAACCTTCAAGCTGCAAAAGGGATATAAGCCATACCGGGCATTGTGGCAGCATATAATAAATATATCTGTGGAAGATCTTAAGAAAAATTATAGGAATCTCAATGTGGAATTTGACTTATGGAACGGTGAAAGCGATGTTGAAGAATATATAGATGATATGGTTGCGGATTTTGAAAAGAAGGGGCTTGCCCATGAAAGTCAGGGAGCCTTGGTAGTGGACGTAAAGGAGGAAACAGATACAAAGGAAATACCTCCATGTATTATTAAGAAATCCGATGGAGCTGCACTGTACGCAACAACAGACCTTGCCACAATTCTTATGAGAGTAAAGGATTATAATCCTGACCAAATTATATATGTTGTAGACAAGCGTCAGGAAATGCATTTTGTGCAGGTGTTTAGGGCAGCCAAAAAGGCAGGAATCAGCGGAAATGCACAGTTTACCTTCCAAGGCTTCGGAACGATGAACGGAAAGGACGGAAAGCCGTTTAAAACAATAGAGGGCGGTGTTATGCGTCTTAAAACACTTATATCTGAAATAAACGGAGCAGTTTATAATAAAATAATGGATAACCGTCAGGCGTCAGAGGAGGAGGCAGAAAAAATTGCTAAAATAGTAGGGCTGGCAGCGATAAAGTACGGCGATTTATCTAATCAGGCGTCAAAGGATTACGTGTTTGATATTGACAGGTTCACATCCTTTGAGGGAAATACGGGACCGTATATTCTTTATACTATTGTGAGAATAAAGTCAATTATGGAAAAGTATAAGGAGATGGGAAAGGACAGCGGTAAATTTGGAGGAAGGCTTAACCACAGCCAGGGTGAAAGTGAAAAGCAGCTTATGATAGAGCTTTCAAGGTTTAATGATATGATGGAGGGTGCTTATGAGGAAATGGCACCTCACAGAATATGTGCATATATATATGATTTGTCAAATGCTTTTAATAAGTTTTACCATGAGAATAAAATTATAGCAGAGGAAAACGAAGAAAAGCAGGCAGGTTATATAAGGCTGCTGGAGGTGACAAGAAAAACTCTTGAAACCTCAATAGATATACTGGGCTTTTCGGCGCCGGACCGCATGTAGGCATACTTGAATTATTAACTTATATGTATTATAATGTAAGCATTGATAAATAACTTAAGAAACAAAGAAAGAGGTATTATATAATGAGTCAGGAGAAAGTTAATCGCTATAAGGAAGAAAAGGCAAACAGAAAAAAGAATCTTGTAAAGCAAAAGCAGCAGAAAACTCTTAAGGCAATAGGAGGGGTTCTTGGAAGCATACTTTTAATAGTGGCAATTATATTTTCAGCAAAGCTTTTAAGAGGAGATTTTAATAAGGAGGAGCCATCATCATACTCTGAGGAATATCTGCAGCAGATTAGAGATTTGATGGGAGTGACAACATCAAGTGATACAGAGAGTGGAGAGAACGAGACAACAACACCTGCACAGTAAAATTATTTTTATATAAAGTAATAAAAAATACAGCAGTTTTTAATACTGCTGTATTTTATTTGTCAGGTTATTTATAAGTGTTTCGTACTTTATTAAGTCCTTGTTGCTGAGTCCATCACTGCTCTTGATAAGCTCCAGAAGATTCTCGGCAGCAATAACAGCACGTCTGTAGCAGTCATTTTTCTGCTTAATCATAGGCTTAGGCTTTGCTTTTAAGGTTGAGTTTCCTTCTGTCAGAACTTCGCCTGTAATTAAATCCACCGTACCACCGCTGTATGGTGCAAATGCAGGTATGCCAAAGGTATCAGTTACAAGCTTTGCAAATTGGTCTGTCACCGTATCCTCACCGTGAACCACAAATACTTTTGAAGGCTTTTGGTTCATGGCACCTATCCAGTTTATAAGACCGTCCTTGTCGGCATGACCGCTTATGCCATGAAGTGTAAGGATTTTGGCATGTACCTGAATAACCTCTCCAAATAGTCTTACTGATTCCGCACCGTCAATAAGCTTTCGTCCCAAGGTTCCCACGGCCTGATATCCGGCAAATAAAATGGTGGAATCAGCTCTCCAAAGATTATGCTTGAGGTGGTGG
Organism: uncultured Lachnospiraceae bacterium; assembly: GCA_944384155.1. Taxonomy (GTDB): domain Bacteria; phylum Bacillota; class Clostridia; order Lachnospirales; family Lachnospiraceae; genus CAG-303. The sequence goes on from CALWSG010000006.1 coordinate 29,100, forward strand.
CGTATACGTCCTGCCTCGCACATGCCTGATGCAGAAATTATAACCTTTGGTCTTGTATCCTCATTTATAAGCTTTGATTCATCGCTTGTGGTGGTGGTTATAAGTCCTTTAAACATAAGAGGATTTATTCCCCGGGATATTAACGCAAGTGCCTCCTCATCAAAACAGGAGGCTCTGTTTTTGTTAAATATATGAGTGGATTCTATAGCAAGAGGGCTGTCTACATATACAAGAAAATCACTGTATTCAGGCAGAAGATTGTTTTCCTTTATCTCTCGTAAAAAATAAAGAATTTCCTGGGTTCTGCCAACGGCAAAGGAAGGAATAACAAGATTGCCCCCTCTGTCAAAGGTATCCTTTAATATTGCCAAAAGCTCTTTTATATAGTCGATTCTTTCACTTCCGTGAAGTCGGTTGCCATAGGTGGATTCAATTACAAGATAATCTCCTCCGGATACGGGAGAAGGGTCTTTTAAAATAGGCTGATTAATATTTCCAATGTCACCGGAAAATACAATTTTTCTTTCTTCGTCACCTTCTCTAAGCCATATTTCTATGGCAGATGAGCCTAACAGATGTCCAACGTCTGTGAACCGGACAGATATGTTGTCTGTGACAGTTACTTTCTCATTATAATCACAGGGATGGAAAAGTGAAATGGCAGTTTCTGCATCCTCCATTGTATAGAGAGGCTCATACATTGGTTTATCGGCTCGTTTTGCCTTACGGTTTCGCCATTGTGCCTCAAACTCCTGTATGTGAGCACTGTCCTTAAGCATAATTGAACATAAATCAGCAGTTGCAAAGGTTGAAATAATATTGCCTGAAAATCCGTTTTTGCACAGTAAAGGAATAAGACCTGAGTGGTCAATATGTGCGTGAGTTAAAAAAACAAAATCAATGTCAGACGGTTTTACTGAAAGCTTCTGATTTTCATATAAGTCAGGTCCCTGCTCCATTCCGCAGTCAACTAAAAAATGTCTGTCACCGACAGTAATCATATGGCAGCTTCCGGTTACCTCATGAGCTGCTCCCCAAAACGTTAATTTCATATCTATACCCTGCCTTTCTGTACGCTGCCAATTTATACACGAAACCATTGTTATGAGCAGGTACAATATTATATGTATTATTCTATTACTATTTTAAGTGTTTGTAAAGACTGTACGGCTATTTAAAAGTAGACAAAAACAGCAAAAAGGTGTTATACTAAAAAGACCTAAAGGGCAGTGCCATGCTCTATAAATGATTTAGAATGGAGAATTATATGGATAAGGGTGACATACATATTAAAAGCAGTATTGTACATATACTGGATTCAACAGTAGGTATGCCGGTGATGTCTGACGGGTGTCTTGAGTCCGGCTCAGATGCCTTGGATTTTATAAGGGAGCATATATATCGTACTTTGACAAGTGATGACATTAAAAAGTGCAGATTTATAGAGGATGAGTCTCAGGTATTTAAATATATTGAAGAATTTAAAGAAGAGGCCTGTGATTTTATAAATTTGTCCAAAAAGGCAGCAGAAATCTTATATGGGATAATGAACAGCAATATAGATATACCGTCAGGAGATTTGTTTGTTGTATTGTTCCGGATAAATGGAATGGAGCAGCTTGCATTTTTGAAAATGAATTTTAAGGAGTCATATACACATATGACTGTGAGCGGTCAGGAGGGAAATATAAATACTATAATGAAATACCGTTCAATACTGCCGGGAGGTACGGGAAAGTTAAGCGAGGCGGCGGTTATAGGGCTTGATGATATGAGAATAAGGCTTATAGAAAAGAAATATGACATCAATGGGCAAAAGATAAATTATTTTTCAAAGATGTTTTTAAACTGTGCTTCACAGCTTTCTCCAAAGGCAAAGCTGTCCATTGTGGAAAAGGCGGTTGAGTCGGTTCAAAAGGAATATTTTAATGAGTCTGAACAGTTTGAGGAGAGAATGAAGGCAAAAAGTGTTATTCATAACGAAATATCCGGTCAGGGTTCCATAAGTATTCCGGAGGTGGCTGCAAAGATATTTGAGGATAAAGCTGATTTAAAGGAAAAATTTAAGGAAAAGATTGAAAAATACAATATTGATGAAAAAGAGCCTATAGAGCCTAAAAATGAAGCGACTACAAGAAAATACGGAAAGCAGTATTTAACTACAGACACAGGCATAGAGATAAAAATACCAATGGAGCAGTATAACAGCACTGATACAATAGAGTTTCTTACTAATCAGGATGGAACAATATCCGTACTTATAAAAAATATCGGTCATATCACTTCAAAGTAGTAAAGGAAAAGGAAATGTACGAAAATAGCATGGAAATGAAAATATGGAAAAGTGTGTTGCCGGTTCTTATTTATTTGTTTATAAATATGCTGGTTCAGGTGGTATTTACAATAGCCGTTACAATTAATGAATTTATGAAGCTGGGTAGCGGCGGAATAATGGATTATTTTACAGGATATAATTTTAGCGGCGATATAGAAAGAGTTGTCAGTGAAAACGGACTGGCAGTTACTCTTATAAGCGGTCTTATTACCATTCCTGTATGTCTTGGCATGATGAAAAAAGATGAGGATTTGAAAGAGTATACAACCATAAAAAATCATTTAAAAAATATAAGACTTAAAAGATGGTATTATATAGTTTTAGTGGGAATATTTGCAAGTATGGGAATAGGCAAAGCAGTTACAATATTACCTATAGATAATATTTTGGGAAGCTATGAGCAGGTTCAAAGCAGTTTTGTCAGCAATCCTTTAATATTACAGATAGGAGCTCTTGCATTTATAGGACCGGTGACGGAGGAAATTGTATTCAGAGGACTTGTGTATAAAAGAATAAAGGGATACACCGACAGCCTTAAGGGCGGAATAATATCCGCAGCTTTATTTGGAATATATCATTTTAATCTTGTGCAGGGTATATATGGTTTTGTACTTGGAATTTTATTGGTCTATGTTTATGAAAAATATAAGACCATAGCAGCGCCTGTAATACTTCATGTGTCGGCAAATATAGCTGCACTGGTTATGAATTATTCAAATATATCAACTGCCATTAATCAAAACATTTATCTTAAGATATTGTTTATGCTTATTGAAACAGGTGCATTGGCGGCTGTGCTGTGGCGGTTAAACAGTATTAGGGACATAAGGCAGTGACGCGGGGTGGCGTCATTGGGAATTTAACATAATAAAATATGAAAAGAAAGGAAAGCAATTTATGAAGTTATTATCAGTAGCAGTTCCATGCTATAATTCAGAAGCATATATGGAGCATTGTGTTGAGACATTAGTATCAGGCGGAGAAGATGTAGAGGTAATCATAGTAAATGACGGTTCTAAGGACAGAACAGAAGAAATAGCAAAAGGCTTAATGGAAAAATATCCGTCTATAGTTAAAGTGATAAGTCAGGAGAATGGAGGACATGGAGAGGCTGTAAATACAGGACTTAAAAATGCCACAGGTGAATATTTTAAAGTGGTTGACAGTGATGACTGGGTAAATGAGGCAGTGTTAAAAAAGATACTTAAAACACTCAGATATATGGTAAGGGAAAATAAAAAGCTGGATATGCTTTTATCAAACTTTGTATATGACAAGCAGGGAGCAAGGCATAAGAAAGTTATGTCATATAAATCTGCAATGGATTCAAAGCATATTACATCATGGGACGGAGCTATCAAGTTTAAAAAGACACAGTATATTCTTATGCATTCTGTTATTTACAGAACACAGATGCTGAGAGATTGCGGACTTGAGCTTCCTAAGCATACCTTTTATGTAGACAATCTTTATGTATTTAAGCCTCTGCCTTACGTAAAGCGTCTGTGTTATATTGACGTAGATTTTTACCATTATTTTATAGGAAGAGATGACCAGTCTGTCAATGAAAAGGTAATGATATCAAGAATAGACCAGCATATAAAAGTGGCGAAGATTATGCTTGAGGAGTACAGCAAAATGGAAATTGAAAGCGGTAAGCTTGACAAATATATGATTCAGTATCTTGATATGATGATGTGTATAGCTTCTGTTATGCTGATACTTTCGGGAACGGAGGAGAATCTTCAGAAGAAAAGGGAGTTATGGGCATGGCTAAAGGAAACGTATCCTGAGATTTATAAAAAGCTCAGGTATTCAATTATGGGAATAGCAATGAATCTGCCGGGAAAGCCGGGAAGATTAGTGTCAAAAGCAGCATATAAGGTAACACAAAAAATATTTGGATTCAATTAGAAATATAAAAGAGATTATATATTGGTTAGTTATTACCAATATATAACCTCTTTATTGTTTTTATAAATATAGTATCTATGGGGATAATCCGGATTTTTACTTATTTTTCAAATAAAAAAATGGCTAAGAAGGGATTTGAACCCCTGACACCACGGGTATGAACCGTGTGCTCTCGCCAACTGAGCTACTTAGCCATAATACCAGTATAATTGAAGAAAAGTGGGACCTACAGGGCTCGAACCTGTGACCCTCTGCTTGTAAGGCAGATGCTCTCCCAGCTGAGCTAAGATCCCAAACTGCTTGCCTCAATCAGACTGCTTTGCTAGTATAATATGAATTGAAGCATTTGTCAACAACTTTTTTCAAAATTTAATCAATAAATACAATTACAGTCTTTATATGACGTAAAATATGTAAAAAGATAAAAAATTATAATGATAAAATCACAGTATAGTGATATGATATAAAATATTGCAAATAAAAGGAACATTATTTTTATATAATATAAAATGGATACAGGAGGAAAAATATGCGTATTGGAATGGGATATGATGTTCATAAGCTGGTTTGCGGCAGGAAGCTGATATTAGGAGGAGTTGAGATTCCATATGAAAAAGGCCTTTTAGGACATTCGGATGCCGATGTTTTGCTTCATGCCATAATGGACGCACTTTTAGGAGCGGCATCACTTGGTGATATAGGAAAGCATTTTCCTGATACGGATTCAAAGTATAAGGGAATTTCAAGCATAAAACTTCTTGAGCATGTGGGAAAGCTTTTAAGCGATAATCTTTTTATAATAGGAAATATTGACGCTACTGTAATAGCACAGAAACCAAAGCTGGCACCATACAGGGAGCAGATGATAAAAAATGTTGCGGCGGCACTTAACATATCTGAAAATCAAATAAATATAAAGGCAACTACAGAAGAAGGATTAGGCTTTACGGGCAGTGGAGAGGGAATATCGTCACAGGCCATAGCACTTCTTGAAACTGCCGCAAACTACAGTTATGATATTATGGAGGGTGAAAAGAGGAAAGGAGTCTGCACCGGATGTACAGGCTGTGTAAGAGAAACTGTATAAAAAAGTAAAAAAGACAAAATATAATCATTATTAATAATGAATAACGGAGACAATATATAAAGATGAATAATTATGATTTGCACAATATAGAAATAAAGGATTATGAAAAACTTAAGAAGTATTTTGCCTTAAGACCTGCAAGAACATGTGAAAGTATAGTAAACAGCAGTTATATATGGAGGGATTATTACAATGCAAAATATTATATAAACAGCTATGGCATTGTATTTTTATATGATTTGGGAGAGGGAATTTTTTCCTCGTCACCGCTTTGCAGAAAAGAGGATATTAAGCTGTGTGTGGAGGATATGAAAAAATATTTTAATGAGGTTTTAGGGAAAAAGCTTGTTATGAATGTTGTTGACGGTGATACGGTAGAGGCACTTGGGAATGATAGAGATAAGTATCTGATAGAGGAGGACAGAAGATATTTTGACTATGTGTATGATGCCGAAAAGCTAAGAACCTTATCAGGAAAAAAATATCATAAAAAGAAAAATCATTTAAATGGATTTTTAAGGGAATATGGGGGAAGATATGAGACAAGAATTTTAGGGTGTAAGGACAAGGAGATAATTTTTGATTTTCTTGATAAATGGCAGGAGAAAAGAGATATTCAGGACGAATATAACAGAGATGATTTTGAGGTTGCGGGAATAAAAAATTTTATAAATGAATTTGGCTGTATTAAAGAGGATATGAATATGGAAATGCTGGGGGTATTTATTGACGGAGAGCTTTCTGCGTTTACACTTGGAACATATCTTAAGGATTTGCAGATGGTTTTCGTACATGTGGAAAAGGCAAATCCTGATATAAGGGGCTTGTATACCTTTGTAAATCAACAGTTTCAAAGTATTTGCTTTCCGGAAGCAAGGCTTGTAAACAGGGAGGACGATATGGGACTTGAGGGGCTGCGTCAGGCAAAAATGTCATATAATCCAATTTACATGGAAAAAAAGTATACAGTAAGGGAAATATAAAGTGTGTTGCAGAAATGAGGAAAATATGGATATAAGTATAAGGGTTATAGACAAGCAGTCGGATGATATGACAAGGGTAAGAAGCTTGTATACTCAGGTATTTAATGATACGGAAAGGTTTACGGAATATTTTTTTAGAAATGAAGCAGCTTCTTCCTCAACAGTCATACTTGGAGCATTCATTGAAAAAAATATAGTATCTGTTATGTTTTTATTGGAAAAGTCCCTAATATGGAACGGCATAAGGGAAAAGGGATGTTATATATACGGAGTGGCAACAGCTCCCGGGTATAGAGGTAAAGGTTATATGAGAAGGCTTATGGAATATGGGCTTAATTATTGTGAAAGTAATAAGTACCGGATAGTTTATCTTATACCTGTCAACGAGAAAATATATGAGGGTCTGGGTTTTGTAAGTGTGAGAAAGGCTAAGAGGGTGGACATAATTCATGAGGAAAATAAAGCTGAGCTTATGGCGGCTGAACTTTCAATAGGGGAAGATGTGTACATTGAAAAAATTATACATGGAGATAAAGAAAAAATATGTGAGGCATCAAGGTTTGCCATGACAGCAGATAAGTTAAAGGGAGGCATATGGGAAGAGAAGGATGTGTCTTATTTTTGCCGCAGGGTGCTTCAGGCAGAGGCGGAAAATGCAGGAATATATATAGTAAGAGACAATAAAGGAAAAATAAAAGCAGTTATTATAACGGGAGCAGATGAAGATATGGGTATATGTATTTCGGAAGTAATATGTAAGGGGACATCAGGAGAAGAAAATATGTATGTCAAGATGCTTGCAGAAAAATATGACGGAGTGAGACCTTATATATTAATTAATCCTATTATGATATATAAATGGACAAAAGATAACACTGTAATACACATAAATAATCAGGTGTAGAAATTTCCTATCTTTAGTTTCCGTAAATTGACAAACAAAAGAAGGTATATTACACTATTTAGGTTGTGGAGAAAAACAAAAGCAATAAAACAGATAAGAACGGAGATAAGATTATGTCAACAATAAAAGAAGAAATAGAAAAGAGAAGAACCTTTGCAATAATTTCCCATCCCGATGCGGGAAAAACAACCTTGACGGAAAAGTTTCTTTTGTACGGAGGAGCCATAAATACGGCAGGAAGTGTTAAGGGCAAGGCAAATTCAAAGCATGCGGTTTCCGACTGGATGGAAATAGAAAAGGAAAGAGGTATATCTGTAACATCTTCTATTCTTCAGTTTAATTTTGACGGTTATTGCATAAATATTCTTGATACACCGGGACACCAGGATTTCTCGGAGGATACCTACCGTACTCTTATGGCAGCAGATTCGGCTGTTATGGTAATTGACGGCTCAAAGGGTGTGGAGGCACAGACTATAAAGCTTTTTAAGGTATGTGCAATGAGACATATTCCCATATTTACGTTTATAAATAAGATGGACAGAGAAGCGAAGGATACCTTTGAGCTGCTGGAGGAGATAGAAAATGTTCTCGGCATAAAGACAAGTCCTGTAAACTGGCCTATAGGCTCAGGGAAAAGCTTTAAAGGTGTATATGACAGAAATAAAAGACAGGTTGCAATGTTTACTGCGGTGTCTCATGGGGGTGCAAGGGAAGCAAAGGAAACAGATATTTCAGCAGATGATGACAGATTAAAGGAAGAAATAGGACAAGAGCTTTATGATAAGCTGATGGAGGATATAGAGATTCTTGATATTGCCGGTGAGGAGCTTGATATGAAGCTGGTTTCGGAAGGAAAAATATCTCCTGTATTTTTCGGCTCGGCATTAACAAACTTTGGCATAGAAACATTTTTACACCATTTTCTGAAAATGACATCCTCACCTGTTCCAAGGGAGTCAGATGAAGGGATTATAGACCCTGTGACAGGTCCGTTCTCAGGCTTTATATTTAAAATACAGGCTAATATGAATAAGGCACACAGGGACAGAATAGCATTTATGAGAATATGCTCAGGTAAATTTGAAGCGGGAATGGAGGTTTATCACGTTCAGGGAAACAGAAAGCAAAAGCTTCTTCAGCCGCAGCAGGTTATGGCACAGAGCAGAAATGTTATAGATGAGGCATATGCAGGGGACGTAATAGGAATATTTGATCCCGGTACATTTTCCATAGGAGATACAATATGTGCACCGGGAAAGAAGTTTAAGTACAGTGGAATACCTACTTTTGCCCCGGAGCATTTTTGTCGTGTAGTGCAGACAGATACAATGAAGCGTAAGCAGTTTGTGGCAGGGATAACACAGATAGCACAGGAGGGTGCAATTCAGATATTTAAGGATTATAATCTTGAGCTGTCGGAAATTATAGTAGGGGTGGTAGGCGTTTTACAGTTTGATGTGCTTAAATACCGTATGGAAAATGAATATAACTGTGAGGTAAGACTGGAGCCCCTTCCATATACACAGATGAGATGGGTTAAGGACAATGGATTTAAGCTTGATGATATGAGACGTTCAAATGAGATAAAAAAAGCAAAAGACATGAAAAACAATCCTCTTTTATTATTTCAGAATGAGTGGAATATAAGGCTTTGTCTTGAGAATAATAAGGGACTTGAGCTGGAGGAAGTTAAATAGCAGAATAAATGTTCATAATTAGTTATGGAATATATTAATTACTGGGGGATAGTGATATTGAAATGTTATTAGTTTAAGTAAAACAAAAAAATATCCTAAAAAGTGCATATTTTTTCCATATGGCTTGTAGTATAGGAAAATATCTGATATATCATATGTAACATATATATGGAGGAATGTGTATGAAAAAGAAAATGTTAATTATAATTATGACTATGCTGATGTTAATGTTAACAAGTACGACATATGCGAATGAAAAAGATGAAGAAAAGAGTGAAGAATATTTCCATATTTTTAATGAGAAAAAAAGTTTTAATAATTCCATATTGCCTAATTTGTCTATGAGTATATACTACAGAATCGAGTCTGAATTAATAAGTATGTATTTATATCCGCAATTTGATTCGGAAATAGATGCAATATCCAAAGTACAATTAGAAACAAAAAATTTATTAAAGGAATTAAAGAAAGAGTATAATTTGGACGAATTAAACCAAGAAACTTGGAGTAAGTATAATAATGCATTGAATATTTTTATTAGTGGTGACAACAAATTGTATTCAGAAATTAGTGATGAAGTTATAAAGCTAAAGGCTTTATTTAATGGGTTAGAAAATAGGCAAATAAATAATAACATTTTGAAAATGATAGAAAAAAATAATTCTAAAGAATTAATTTACAATATTGAATTTATTAATATGCTACCATATAGAATAAATGAATTAACTAATAGAAATGAAATTTCTTGTTTGAATAAAACAAAGTCATTTGTTAGTTCGGATAATATAGTGACATTAAATGCGGCATATTCTAATTCAGATGCTTTGTCATATGCTAAAAAGCATGCCACGTCAAGAAATGGACAATTTCCATCATATTCAGCGGATTGTACAAATTTCACTTCACAAATAATGTATGCTGGTGGAATGGAGCAAGAATATACTGTAAACGTTAATTCCGGATGGTGGCATAGGTTTAATCCTATTCATAATGCACATACCAATTCGCTATCATGGTCTGTAGCACATAATTTTGTTTCATATTTTAAAATATATACAGGAACTCGCTATCATTCTCAATTTAGCAGAGATTTAAAAACAGGAGACTTTATTGCATTAGATTATGAGAGTGATGGAAGAATAGATCATATGGGGTATGTTATGCAAACATCTGTTATAGAGGATACATATGAAGGGCATAAATATAGAAGATATAAAGTAGCACAGCATACTTCTGATTATATAGAATGGACTACATCTGACAAAAATGGGTGGAAAAAATATAATCTTAAGGGAACATATTATATAGTAAGACCATAAAGGAGGAAGTTAATGGACAGTTCTAGTAAAAAGAGGATAATATTACTGATTATTGCATCATTCATAATATTAGTAAATTTGTTTTTTCTGAGTCAGGTATGGTGGAAGCCGGACGCAGGAGCAAAAGGCATAGGGGAAAAAACAGGCTTTGAGTATATAAAGCTAATGAAAAGCTTCCTTATGTATTTTTCAGGCATGGCTCTTTTGATACTGGGAATATGGCTTTCAAAAATAGCAGACAGAAATTTAATTCCTATATTTGTATATATAGTAGGCGCCGTAATGACTATATGGTCATTTTTTGTAAAGGATATGATTGAGTGGTCTGTTATGGAGGTAAAAGGAAATTTTACGCCATTATACTACGGAGCCATAGTATGTATGGCAGTATGTATAGTATGTGGATTGGTACTGCTTGTTATAAAACAGAAAACTTGGCATTGACAAAAGGAAAAAAACCTCATATTATATGACTTATAAAACAAAATATTTTAAAGGCAATGAACGGAAAGAGTAGCATATGCGGAAACCGACAGAGATAGAATACATAATGCTGAGAGTATTCTTTGGCGGAAGCTGTGTGAAGTGCCTCCGGGAGCTTAATGCGTGAAAATAAAAACATATTTATAAATAGCGTGTTACGTAAAAGGTACGTTACATCTTAGTGAAAGTGAAAGCAGGTATTGTTTGCTTTTATGAGAGTGGAACCGCGGAGTTAAGCTTCGTCTCTTTGGAATGTTAAGTTCTTTGCAAGGAGACGGAGCTTTTTGTTTCTTTATAATGATAGTAAGGATGGCGAAAGGTACAGATTTTTAGAGAGGAGACTGTTATATGGAAGCCGGGACTTCAGGAAACAAAAATCATACACTCTCATATAGTAATACATAAGAATCAGATAGAGGTGAAAGTAATGGGCTGGTTAAAATTTTTCAGAGAAGAGGCAGCGGTTATAAGGGAGAGGGATCCTGCCATAAAATCGGACTGGGAGGTTTTTTTATATCCCTGTTACAGAGCAATAAAGTCCTATAGAAAGGCACATAAACAATATGAAAAGGGACATTATCTAAGGGCAAGATGGATTTCTCAAAGGGCAGCAAGAAAAACAGGTATAGAAATACATCCCGGTGCAAAAATAGGAAAGGGGCTTTTTATTGACCACGGACATGGAGTTGTAATAGGAGAAACCACGGTTATAGGAGACAATGTGACAATATATCAGGGAGTTACCCTTGGAGGAACGGGAAAAGAAACGGGAAAAAGACATCCTACCATTGAGGATAATGTTATGATAAGTGTAGGGGCAAAAATACTGGGCTCCTTTACTATAGGAGAGAATGCAAAGATAGGTGCAGGAAGTGTAGTTTTGGAGGAGGTGCCGCCAAACTCTACCGTGGTTGGAGTGCCCGGCAGGGTGGTTAAGCAGGACAATGTGAGAATCCCAAGAAACGATATGGACCAGATACATCTTCCTGACCCTGTTAAAACAGAGATTATATCCCTTAAGGAGGAAAACCGAAAGCTTAAAGAAATGCTTGAGAATCATATAAACGGCGAAAAGGGAAAAGATTAATAAAAACATAGAAAGGAAAATGCAGTAATAATGGAAATTTACAACACTCTTACAAAGAAAAAAGAAAAGTTTGTGCCAAATGAAGAGGGCAGGGTAAATATGTATACCTGCGGGCCTACGGTATATCATTACGCTCATATAGGAAACTTAAGAAGCTACATTATGGAGGATGTGCTTGAGAAATATTTAAGTTATGAGGGCTATAATGTAAAGCGTGTAATGAATATTACAGATGTGGGACACCTGTCAAGTGATGCGGATACAGGCGAGGACAAAATGCTAAAGGGAGCAAAAAGGGAGCATAAGACAGTGCTTGAAATAGCAAAGTTTTACACAGATGCATTTTTTCAGGACTGTAAAAAACTAAATATAAAGACACCTGATGTAGTAGAGCCTGCCACAAACTGTATACCTGAATTTATTCATATGATAGAGGAGCTTTTAAAGAAGGGATATGCCTACGAGGCAGGGGGAAACATATATTTTGATACATCTAAGCTGAAGGATTATTACGTTCTTTCAAGCCACAATGAGGAGGACCTGATGGAAGGCGTTCGTGATGATGTGGATGTAGATAAAAACAAGAAAAACAAAACAGACTTTGTATTATGGTTTACAAAGTCAAAGTTTGATGACCAGGAGCTAAAGTGGGAGAGCCCTTGGGGAATGGGGTATCCAGGCTGGCATATAGAGTGCTCATGCATAAGCATGAAGCATTTGGGGGAGCACCTTGATATTCACTGCGGCGGCATAGATAATATATTTCCGCATCACACAAACGAGATAGCTCAAAGTGAATCATATCTTGGACATAAGTGGTGCAATTACTGGTTTCATGTACATCACCTGAATGACAAGGAAGGAAAAATGAGTAAATCAAAAGGAGATTTTCTCACAGTGTCCCTTCTTGAAAGTAAGGGCTATAATCCTCTGGTATACAGAATGTTTTGTCTCCAGTCACATTACAGAAAGCCTTTGGAGTTTAGCTATGAGATAATGGATAATACAAAAACAGCTTACGAAAAGCTTAAAAAAAGAATAGCAGCACTTAAAAATGAAGGAACAGCAGATGAAAATGTGTTGGAGGAGTACAGACAGAAATTTATAGAGGCTGTAGGGAATGACATAAATACATCGCTTGGATTAACCCTTATATATGATGTTCTGAAGGCAGATATAAGTGATGGGGCAAAGCTTGCAATTATAGAGGATTATGACACGGTTCTGTCACTTGACCTTACAAAAAAAGATATAAAAACTGAGGAAGATAATACATCTGATGTAACTGAGGAAGAGCTTTCATATATTAACGAAAAAATAGCTGAGAGGGCAGCGGCAAAGAAGGAAAAAAACTTTGCACGGGCAGATGAGATAAGGAATGAGCTTCTTGAAAAGGGAATAGCAATAAAGGATACAAGAGAAGGAGTAGTATGGGAGAAGATATAGATTTATTTCAATATACTGCCGAATATTTTGGCGGACAAAATAAAGATTGTGATATGTACTCTCCCCTTACTCTTGCCTATATTGGCGATGGCATATACGAGATAATAGTAAGAACAATAGTAGTGACAAGGGACGGAAACGAGCAGGTAAATAAGCTTCACAAAAAAAGCAGCGGCCTGGTAAAGGCAGAGACACAGGCAAAAATCATAAGACTTATTATGAATAACCTTACAGAGGAGGAGGAGAGAATATATAAGCGTGGGAGAAATGCAAAATCCTTTACCTCGGCAAAGAATGCTTCTATAGGAGATTACCGCACAGCTACAGGTTTTGAGGCACTTGTGGGATATCTGTATATAAAGGGAAGAACAGGCAGGCTTTTTGAAATAATAAGGCTTGGACTTGAAAAACTGGAGGAGGATAAGGCGTGAGATACGAAGAATTTACAATAGAGGGAAGAAATGCAGTGCTGGAGGCATTTAGGGGAGGAAAAACAATAGACAAGCTGTTTATACTTGACGGCTGCCATGACGGTCCCGTAAACAGTATATTAAGAGAGGCAAAAAAACGGGACACAGTGGTAAGCTATGTGTCAAAGGAGCGTCTTGACAACATGTCAAAGACAGGAAAGCATCAGGGAGTCATAGCATTTGCAGCGGCGTATGAGTATGCTTCAGTGGAACAGATACTAGATGCAGCAAGAGAAAAAAACGAGCCTCCCTTTATATTTATTCTTGATAATATAGAAGACCCTCATAATCTTGGAGCCATTATAAGAACTGCAAATCTTGCAGGTGCTCATGGCGTTATTATACCAAAAAGGCGTGCCGCAGGACTTACTGCAACTGTTGCAAGAACCTCGGCGGGGGCATTAAATTATACTCCTGTCGCAAAGGTGACAAACATATCCTCCGCAATAGAAGAATTAAAAAGGGAAGGCTTGTGGTTCGTATGTGCAGACATGGGGGGAGAGGTTATGTATAATCTTGACTTAAAGGGGCCTATAGGACTTGTTATAGGAAATGAGGGAGAAGGAGTAAGCAGACTGGTAAGGGAAAAATGTGATTTTACCGCCTCCATACCTATGAAAGGAAATATTGATTCCCTCAATGCGTCAGTAGCAGCAGGTGTTTTGGCATATGAGATAGTAAGGCAGAGAATGACAGGATAAAAAGTAGCTAAAGTACAATTTTCTATAGGTTATATGCATTGTAAATCAGCGTTTATTGTTGTAGTATGAAAACAATAATAAACGCTGTTTTTCTATGTTTCTTGTTAATCTGCATGACGGAAGAATATAGATTAACTACAGAAACTCTACAGTGCAGTTTTTGACAAAGAAGTGCAAATACGGCTTTATTACTTGAAAATGGAGGATTATTATGGATATTTCATCAGGAATAAAAGAGCTTGTAAGCTATGGAATAGGCAGGGGACTTATAGAAGAAAGTGATAAATACTATATTGTAAACAGGTATTTAAGGCTTCTGAATAAAGAAGAGTTTTTGGGAGATATTGAAGCGATAAAGGGAGAAATAAATACAAGACCTTTAGAGGATATACTGAGGGATATTCTTGATTATTGTGTTAAGGAAGGAATAATACATGATGATACGGTAACACAGAGGGATTTATTTGATACGGAATTAATGGCGGTTATGGTTCCAAGACCGTCATATATCATAGAGGAATTTAACGAAAGATATAAGAAATCCCCTAAAGATGCCACAGACTATTATTATGAATTAAGCAGGGACACAGATTATATACGTACCTACAGAATAGAAAGAGATATGAAATGGAAGGTTTCCACAGAGTACGGAGTTATGGACATAACTATTAACCTGTCAAAACCGGAAAAGGACCCGAAGGCAATAGCCATGGCAGGAAGGACAAAAGCCGTATCATATCCTAAATGCCAGCTTTGTATGGAAAATGAAGGATATGCAGGAAGAATAAATCACCCTGCAAGAGGAAACCACAGAGTGATGCCTGTGTGCATTGAGGGACAGGAGTGGGGCTTTCAGTATTCTCCTTATGTTTATTATAATGAGCATTGCATAGTGTTTAATAAAAAGCATATTCCAATGAAAATAGACGAAAAAATATGGGGAAAGCTTTTTAGCTTTGTTAAGCAGTTCCCTCACTACTTTGTAGGCTCAAATGCAGATTTGCCAATAGTGGGAGGCTCAATACTGACTCACGAGCATTTTCAGGGAGGAAATTATGAATTTGCCATGGCAAGGGCAGATGTGGAAAGAACATATGAAATTAAAGGATATGAAGATGTGGAATGTGGTATTTTGCACTGGCCTGTATCGGTTATAAGACTTAGGGGAAGGGACACGGAGAAAATAGGTGCATTGGCATCACATATACTTAATAAATGGAGAAATTATACTGACCGTGAAGCATTTATATTCTCACACACTGACGGAGAGCCTCACAATACCATTACGCCCATAGCAAGAAAAAAAGGTGAAATATATGAGCTTGACCTTGCACTTAGAAATAATATAACTACAAAGGAGCATCCCCTCGGAGTGTACCACCCTCACAGCGAGCTTCATCATATAAAGAAGGAAAACATAGGACTGATAGAGGTTATGGGACTTGCGGTGCTGCCGTCAAGACTTAAAGGGGAGCTTACAATGGTGGCGGAAGCATTGGCAGAGGGAAAGGATATAAGCAGAATACCTGAAATAGCAATACATGGAGACTGGGCATTGGAAATTGAAAAAAAATATGGTACCATAGATAACACAAATGCCTTTGATATAGTAAAGGAGGAGACGGGAAAAGTATTTGTAAAAGTACTTGAGGCCGCAGGAGTGTATAAATGTACAGACGCAGGAAGAAAAGCCTTTGAAAAATTTATATATTCATTATAGAACTTAGTGTATAAAATAGAAAAGAAATGGAGGTCACGTATGGAATACAGCGGGTATTTATTTGTACATTTTACGGGAGAAAGTGAAACAGGTGAACAGATTTATTTTTCCTTAAGCAGAGACGGGCTTCACTGGACAGATTTAAACGGTGGAGAACCTGTGATACGATCAAAGACAGGTGAAAAGGGAGTAAGGGATCCTTTTATACTTAGAAATAAAATCGACGGAAAATTTTATATTATTTCAACAGACCTTAGGATTGCAAATGGGAAAGGCTGGGAAGCAGCACAGCTTCATGGAAGCAGAAATATTATGGTATGCAGTTCACATGATTTGGTAAACTGGACGGCTGTAGAACCTGTGGAAATAGGCATAGACGGAGCAGGCTGTGTCTGGGCACCTGAGGCAATATATGATGAGAGTAAGAGAGAATACATGGTGTTTTGGGCGTCCATGGTAAAACGTCAGGGAGACGAAAACCCAAAGCAGAGAATATATAAAGCATTTACAAAGGACTTTAAGATACATACAAAGCCGCAGCTTTATATAGAGAGGGAAAACCATATTATTGATACTACGATTATTGAATATAAAGGTATATATTACAGATTTTCAAAGGACGAGACAACAAAAAATATTATTGCTGATATGAGCAAAAACGTAAGCGAAGGACCTTTTGAAAAGCTAAACGCACCGGAGGTGGAAAAGCTTATGGGTGTAGAGGGTCCCGCCTGCTTTAAATTTAACGACAGGGAGGAATGGTGTCTTATGGTTGACAGATTTGCCGAAGGAAAAGGATATATGCCTATTATTACAAAGGATATATCATCAGGTCGATTTAAGGTACTTGAAGGCAGCATGTATGATATGGGAAAAACAAAGAAGCGTCACGGCTCTGTGCTTAATATTACCGGAGAGGAATACGAAGCACTGGAAAAAAGCTTTGGCATAAACTGATTTAAAAACAAAAAAAGCCGGGAAAATGAGGAAAAAATATGGTGTACTACAGATTACAGACAGAAAGTCTGCCGGAAATTAAGTTAATAGATTCTGTCAGCATACACCCTCCATATGTACATGTCAGAAGGCAGCTTGACGAGTATGTTATGTACATAATAGTAAGGGGAGAGATGCAGCTTGGGGAAAATAATATTGAATATGTGCTAAGGCCTAATGATGTGATTATTTTAAGTCCAAGGTACGAGCATTACGGAATAAGAGCGACAGAGTGTGAATATTATTATGTACATTTTAAGGGAAATATTACTTTGTCAGAAGAGGAAGATATAAAGGAAGCTCTTATGACTGAAAGACTTCAGTCACTTAAAACAGATGAATTTTCCGGAATGAGAAATAAAGATATAATATTGCCTAATTACTATCATTTTTCCAGTGCATCTTCGGTTATAAATTTAATAAGCAAAGCAGGAGATATAATATCCTCATTAAGGGACAAGCGTGAATATTTTGCCTGCAAGGCTGACTGTATGCTTATGGAGCTTTTTATAGATATGTCAAGAGCATTTACATCAGAGCTTTTATTTGAGCCAAAAGCAGCATCAACAAAGGCGTCAAGAAAGGTATTTGACCTTCTTAATTATTTTAACAGCTATTATATGGAGGACGTGTCAGGGGATTCCATAGAGGAGCTTCTTAGCTGCAATTTTGATTATCTTAACAGAGTATTTAAGCAGGCTACGGGAAAAACAATATTCAATTACTTAAATGAGCTTAGGATAATTAAGGCAAAGCAGCTTCTTGAAAACGGCTTATATTCCATAAGCGATGTGGCGGAAATGACAGGCTTTAATGATGCATATTACTTTTCAAAGGTGTTTAAGAAATATGCAGGGACTACACCCGGAAAATATGGAAAATCAAAAAGGCAGCAGGATGAGCTGCAGAAATGAGGTAAATAATGGAACAAAGTATAAAAATTACGGTAGATACCACTTATAAAAAACAGTATTTTGGAGATATGTTTGGTATATTTTTTGAGGACTTAAACCATGCGGCAGACGGAGGACTGTATGCTGAAATGGTAAGAAATCGTTCCTTTGAGTTTGATAAGATAGATAATGGAAATTATAATCATCTTACAGCATGGAAAATATCAGGACTCTGTGCGGAGGACAACATTAAGGATACAAAGGACAACATTGTAGGAACATATAAAATAGAAACGAAGGCGCCTGTGTCAGACAAAAATCCCCACTATCTTACAGTTAAAGTGAATAATATAAAGGACAGCCAATATCCATGTGTGGAAAATGAAGGCTACAATACAGGATTATATCTTGAGGCAGGGAAAAGCTACAGGTTTTCCATGTTTTGCAATGCTTACGGAAGGGATATAAAGATAAAAGCAGTTCTTCAGGACAGTGACGGAAGCAGTCTTTGTGAGGAGAATGACAATATATCAGGTGACGGCTGGAAAAAATATGTTTATACATTTATTCCGGATAAAACTACAGTAAATGGAAGACTTAAAATATATATTTTGTCAGAGGGAGAGCTGAGCCTTGACCATATTTCACTTTTTCCGGAGCATACATTTTTGGGTAAGGAGAACGGTTTAAGAGAGGATATTGCTCTTATGCTAAAGGAGCTTAAGCCTAAGTTTTTAAGATTTCCGGGAGGCTGTCTGATACATGACGGCTCATTAAATGCAGATGACAGGGATTCAATGTACAGGTGGAAAAATACAATAGGAGACGTTATACAAAGACCGGCAAGAAGAAGCAACTGGGGATATAACCAGACATTGGGACTTGGCTACTATGAATATTTTTGCTTTAGTGAGGAGATAGGTGCAAAGCCGCTCCCTGTTTTGCCGGGAGGATATAATCCTCACAGGCAGCTTAAGGCTCCTTTAAGTGAAATAGGACAGTGGGTTGAAGAAGCACTTGACCTTATAGAATTTGCCAATGGTGACATAAGCACAAAATGGGGAAAAGTAAGGGCAGAGCTTGGGCATGAAAAACCATTTAACCTTGAATATATAGCTATAGGAAACGAGGAGGTAGGAGAAGGGTTTTTTGAGAGATATCCTTACTTTCATAAGGCTATAAGAGAAAAATATCCTGATATTAAAATAATAGGTACAAGCGGACCATTTGCGGCGGGAGGAGAATTTGAGAGAGGCTGGAACAGTGCCATAGAAAATAAGGCGGATTATGTAGACGAGCATTATTATATGGCTCCTGAGTGGTTCCTTGCACATATAGACAGATATAAGGAATACAAGGAGGAAAATCCAAAAGTATTTTTAGGTGAGTATGCCACATGGGGAAATACATATTATAATGCACTGGCGGAGGCAGCATATATGACAAGGATGCAGGAAAATGCCCATGCTGTGGGGCTTGCCTGCTATGCACCATTGTTATGCAACGCAGATTATGTAAACTGGAGACCTGACCTGATATGGTTTAACAATCATCAGGTGTACGGAACGGCAAATTATTATGTACAGAAAATGTTTATGCATCATCAGGGGGATTATCTTCTCGACACAAAGCTTGAAAACATACGTAAGCCAAAGGTTGTAATGCCTGTTGATTTTTCAGGTGATATAGAGTTAGAGACAGTGTGCTGCGGGGCATCTTACAGTGACATAGAGGTAGAAAACAGTGACACTAAGGAAGTGTACAGATTTGATAATAAAACTCTCACTGCTGATAATAATAAGTATAAGCTGATGAGCATAAATACAAATAATTACGTTATTACTCTTAAGGCAAAGCAGGAGGAAGGCACAAGGGGATTCTTAATAAGCTTTGGAAAGAAGGATGATAAAAACAAGTATTACTGGGAGCTTGGTGGCTGGCAGAATCTTGACGGAGCAATATGCCACAACACAGACGGCAGGGGAAGCTGCCTTACCCAGTCAGAATTTACCGTAGATAAGGAACATACATATGAGCTTAAAGTACAGGTAGAGGAAAGTGGTGTAATAAAAGCATACGTTGACGGCAGACTGCTCCATGAGATAAAAGCAATGCCGGTTGTGATAGAAGATATATATACAACATCGGCAGTGGAGGAAAAAACCGGTGATATAATAGTAAAGGCAGTCAATGTGGACGATACACCAAAAAACATAAAAATATATCTTGCAGGCATGGAGGATAAGCCTTATACTATAGAGGTTGAGGAAATGAAAGATTTTCCGTTAGACAGCGAAAATTCTTTTGAAGAGCCTTGCAGGGTATGCTCCCGCACAAGGGAAATTACAGTAAGCTCTAATACATTTGATTATCAGTGTCCAAAGGAGTCAATAACTATATTAAGGATAAAAAATTGACAATAAAAAAGGCTGTCACTTTTTTGTGACAGCCTTTTAATATAAAAATGGAGGCGAATTATGAAAACAATATTAACCTACTTAAAGGGATATGAAAAAGAAACTATTCTTGCCCCTTTGTTTAAAATGCTGGAGGCAGGCTTTGAGCTTTTCGTGCCTTTAGTAGTGGCGGCCATTATTGATGTAGGCATAGACGGAAATGATAAAGGATATATTGTGAAAATGTGCATGGTATTGGTGCTTTTAGGAATTGTAGGTCTTATAAGCTCGGTGACGGCACAATATTTTGCTGCAAAGGCAGCAGTAGGCTTTTCAAAAAAGCTTCGTCATGCATTGTTTGACAAAATGCAGAGCCTTTCCTTCAGCGAAATAGACAGTCTCGGAACAGCTTCTATGATTACAAGAATGACTAGTGACGTAAATCAGGTACAGTCAGGGGTAAATCTTGTTTTAAGGCTTTTTTTACGCTCACCGTTTATAGTGTTTGGGGCAATGATTATGGCATTTACAGTAGATGTAAAGGCTGCTCTTATATTTACTGTAGTAATACCTGTTCTTTCTGTTATAGTGTTTGGAATTATGCTGATAACAATACCTATGTACAAAAAAGTACAGAAGGCACTTGACAGGGTTTTGGGAATAACAAGGGAAAATCTTACGGGAATACGTGTTATAAGGGCATTTTGCAAGGAAAAGGAAGAAATAGAAAGGTTTGATAATGCCAATGACAGACTGACGGTAATGCAAAAAATTGTTGGAAGAATATCGGGACTTATGAATCCTATGACATATATTGTTATAAATGCAGGGATAGTAGCTCTTATATATACAGGTGCAGTAAGGGTAGAGGCAGGAATTATAACTCAGGGTGCAGTTGTAGCACTTTACAATTACATGTCACAAATACTTGTTGAGCTTATAAAGCTTGCTAATCTTATTATAACGGTGACAAAATCCTTTGCCAGCGGTAAGCGTCTTGAAGCCGTGCTTAGGATGGAGTCTTCTCTTAAGTTAAATAATGTTAATGTATATGATGACGGCAGTGAAAATAAGAAAAATATACCTGTCGTACGGTTTGACCATGTATCCCTTACATATCAGGGCGCAGGTGAGGAGGCGTTAAGCGATATTGATTTTACCGTAAATAAAGGTGAAACAGTGGGAATTATAGGAGGAACAGGCTCGGGTAAATCCTCTCTTGTACATTTAATACCTCATTTTTATGATGCAACAAAGGGAAGAGTGGAGGTAAACGGCATAGATGTCAGAGATTACCCTATTGACGTATTAAGAGAGAAAATAGGCATTGTAATGCAAAAGCCTGTGCTGTTTAAGGCAACAATAAGGGAAAATTTACTGTGGGGCAATAAAGATGCCACAGATGAAGATATATATGAAGCATTAAAAGCGGCACAGGCATTGGATGTGATAGAGTCTAAGGAAGACGGTCTTGACGAGATGGTGGCACAGGGAGGAAAAAATTTCTCGGGAGGTCAGAGACAGAGACTTACAATAGCAAGAGCTTTAGTAAGAAAGCCGGAAATACTTATACTTGATGACAGTGCATCGGCACTTGACTATGCTACAGATGCAGCACTTAGAAAATCACTTTTAAATATAAAGGAAAGACCTGCCGTATTTATTGTGTCACAGAGAACCTCATCAATACAGCACGCAGACAAAATAATAGTACTTGATGACGGAAAAGTGGCGGGAATGGGAACACATAAGGAGCTTTTAAGGTCATGTGATGTATACAGGGAAATATATGATTCCCAGTTTAAGGGAGCACAGGAGGTGGCGGCAAATGAATAAGAAAACCATAAAAAAGGTACTTAAATATATCGGAGTATATAAAATATATCTTGCTTTATCCGTGATATTTGCTGCAGCAAGCTCTATTTTAGCATTGTATGTGCCTATTCTTACAGGCGAAGCCATTGACTGTATTATAGATAAGGGAAGGGTAGATTTTAATGCAATGAAGCCTATTTTAACAGAGGCAGTCATTGTGGTTATAATAACATCATTTTTACAGTGGCTTATGAATATATGCAATAATAAAATAACATATAATGTGGTAAGGGATATAAGAAAAGAAGCCGTAAGAAAGATAGAGACTCTTCCTCTTAAATATGTTGACAATCATTCCTACGGAGAGATTGTAAGCCGTGTAGTGGCAGATGTAGACCAGTTTTCCGAGGGACTTTTAATGGGCTTTACACAATTCTTTACAGGCATTGTTACAATACTTGGAACATTGTTTTTCATGTTAAGCATCAATGTAAAAATAACTTTGGTGGTTGTTATTGTTACTCCATTATCCTTGTTTGTGGCAAAGTTTATTGCATCAAAAACTTTTAGTATGTTTAAGCTTCAATCAGAGACAAGGGGAGAGCAGACTGCCTTTGTAGATGAAATGATAGGAAATCTTAAGGTTGTACAGGCATACTCACATGAGGACGAAAATATGGAGGAATTTGATGAGATAAACGAAAGGCTTGAAAAAGCTTCTCTGAAGGCTATATTTTATTCATCAATTACAAATCCTGCAACAAGATTTATAAATGGTCTTGTATATGCAGGTGTGGCATTTGTGGGAGCGTTAATGGGAGCAGGCGGAGGAATAACAGTGGGTCGCCTGTCAACATTTTTAAGCTATGCAAACCAGTATACAAAGCCATTTAATGAAATATCAGGAGTTATAACGGAGCTGCAGAATGCAATAGCATGTGCCGCAAGAATATTTGAACTGATAGAGGAGGAGCCGGAGACTGAAGACAGTGATAATGCAGTTGTAATAGATGAGGCACAGGGAAATGTGGAGCTTTCAGGGGTATATTTTTCTTATACTCCCGAGAGAAAGCTTATAGAAGACTTTAATCTTAAAGTAAAAAAAGGCCAGCGGGTAGCAATAGTAGGACCTACAGGCTGTGGAAAAACAACACTTATTAATCTTCTTATGAGGTTTTATGATGTAAACAGGGGCTCAATATCAGTTGACGGAAATGATATAAGAAATGTAACAAGACATTCACTGAGAAAAAATTACGGAATGGTGCTTCAGGAGACATGGCTTAAAAACGGTACAATCCGTGAAAATATTATAATGGGAAAGCCTGATGCAACAGAGGAGGAAATAGTGGCGGCATCAAAGGCGGCTCATTCCTACGGGTTTATAAAGCGTCTGCCAAAGGGATATGATACTGTTATAGGAGAGGACGGAGGAAGTCTGTCACAGGGACAAAAGCAGCTTTTGTGTATTACCAGGATAATGCTGTCACTGCCTCCAATGCTTATACTTGACGAGGCAACATCTTCCATAGATACCAGAACGGAAATAAGAATACAGCAGGCATTTGCAAGACTTATGGAGGGAAGGACAAGCTTTATTGTGGCACACCGCCTATCCACAATACGAGAGGCAGATATAATACTTGTAATGAAGGACGGGAATATAATAGAGCAGGGCAGCCATACACAGCTTATGGAGAAGAAGGGCTTTTATGAAAAGCTGTATAACAGCCAGTATTCAGATGTACATTAAGAATTGTAAAAGGACGGAGACCATATATGAGTGATGATATTAAAATAATAAAATCAAATCCTTCACTGACGGGCATGGCGGAGGTAATAAATGATGTGGTGTTTTCAAATGCAGGAGGCTGCAAGCTGAAAATGCAGATTATTTTACCCTGGAGAAGTGAAAATAATACGTTATTATATCCGGCAGTAGTGTTTGTACAGGGAAGCGGCTGGACATTTCCTAATGTTTGGTATGAGGTTCCCCAGCTTTGCAGACTTGCATCAAGGGGATATGTGGTTGCATCGGTTACCCACAGAAACAGTCTTGAAGGCCATCCGTTTCCTGACTGTCTTAAGGACGTAAAAACAGCCATAAGATTTTTAAGGAAAAATGCAGGAATGTACGGAATAGATGAAAAAAGAATATGCATTTGGGGAACCTCCTCGGGAGGAAATCTTGCACTCCTTACGGCTATGACATCAGGTGATGAAAGGTATATTTCAGATGAGTATAGGGAATATTCCGACAATGTAGTATGCTGTACAGCATGCTTTCCCACAACTGATTTTGTTGAATGTATGGAATCTCAGGATTTTGATAAAGGACTAAAGGAGGTGTTTGTGGCACTGTCAGGAGGAACGATAGATAAAAATATGACAGTGCTTAAGGAGATTAGCCCTTATTACATATCAAAAAAATGTATTGAAAATAATATAAGTGCTGATTATCCTCCTATATTTTTGGCACACGGCACTAATGATACCCTTATACCATACAGCCAGAGCGAAAAAATGTATTACAGCCTTAAAAAGCTGGGAGTAAACGTGTCAATGACGGCAGTTGAAAACGCACCTCACGAAGGTGCATTTTGGAGTGAGGAAATGTTACAAATGATATTTGAATTTATAGAAAGGTATTGTGAGGAATAATTATGGGAAACGGTCATTTATTCAGTGGGTCAGATTTAAGAAAGCTTCTTATTCCTCTTATAGTAGAGCAGCTTTTAAATTCTCTTATGGGAACAATAGATACAATAATGGTAAGTAATGTGGGGCCTGAGGCAATATCTGCCGTATCTTTGGTAGATTCCATTAATGTGCTTATTATTCAGCTTTTTACTGCACTGGCGGCGGGAGGGGCTATTGTATGCTCCCATTATGTAGGCAGTAAAAATAATAAGGCGGCAATGGAGGCAGGCAAGCAGCTTGTCCTTGTTACAACAGTGATTTCCGTAATAATTACGGCTGTATTTCTTGTATTCAGAACACCCCTTTTAAGTCTTATATTTGGAAAGGTAGAAGCAGAAGTTATGTCTGCGTCAAAGACTTATCTGTTTTACACGGCACTTTCATTTCCGTTTATAGCCATATATGATGCGGGGGCATCTATATTCAGGGCACAGGAAAACACAAGAACTCCTATGACTGTGTCTGTTATATCTAATATTATAAATATAGCCGGCAATGCAGTTCTTATATGGGGCTTTCATATGGGAGTAGCAGGAGCAGCCATATCAACCCTGGCGTCAAGGGTTTTTTGTGCCATTGTTGTAATGGCGAAGCTGTATAATCCGTCTCTGAGGCTTCATATAAGAGGATACCTTAATGTAAGACCTGACTTTTCCGTTATAAAGAGAATATTGCTGATAGGCATACCTTCAGGAGTGGAGAACTGTATGTTCCAATTTGGAAAGCTTGCTATTCAGTCAACTGTATCAGCCATGGGTACCGCTGCCATTGCGGCACAGGCAATGACTAATATTTTGGAGAACCTTAACGGAATAGGAGGAATAGGAATAGGAATAGGTCTTATGACAGTGGTAGGAGAGTGTATGGGAGCAGGAAGAAAGGATGAGGCAGTTTATTATATAAAGAAATTGACGGCAATAGGAGAACTTGTCATAATAGGAAGCTGCATTATAGTGTTTGTTTTGACAAAGCCTATAACCATAATGGCAGGGATGGAGCCGGTAAGTGCAGATATGTGCTTTAATATGATATGCGTAATAACTCTAGTAAAGCCGCTGGTTTGGGTAATGTCCTTTGTTCCTGCATATGGCATGAGAGCTGCAGGGGACGTGAAGTTTTCAATGATTTTATCATGCTGTACCATGTGGCTGTTTAGGGTAAGCCTGTGTGTATTTCTTGCAAAGGTATTTAAGATGGGACCTATGGCAGTGTGGATAGGAATGTTTACGGATTGGACAATAAGAGCTGTAATGTTTGGATTAAGATTTCATTCGGGGCGTTGGGCTTCACATAAAGTAATTTAAAAACATGTTGACAACAGGAATATTTTTAAGTATAGTATATTAGTGTGCCGCATGGCATACGGTAAGCTGCCTTGGCTCAGTAGGTAGAGCGTCGCCTTGGTAAGGCGGAGGTCGGGGGTTCAAGTCCCCTAGGCAGCTTTTTTATATATGTTTATGTGAGAAAAGAAAACCGGTTGACAGATTGTAAAGAATATGATTTACTTATAGTAGAATTATAAAGAATTACGTAAGAAATTTCAATGGAATTAGTTACTAAAGAGAAGTTGGGTATTTGTGTTATATTTGATTTGTTTAATTTTCATAATTCAACGCAAATATTGAAAGTTTCGCAAAAATCTATGATTTAAACAATATGAAAGGAGAAATTCTATGTTAAAATTTAAAAGAATAATTGTTTTATTATTTGTAGTGGCAGCTTTTTCTATGACTACATATGGAGCAGTACAAAATCTGCTTGTTGCAAATCAAACTGAATATCGCAGCTCAGCTATAGAGAAATCAAAGTTAACAAAAGATAATTCGGCTGTTGTCAATATAACATCGGGGCCTATTCGGGATAGAAATACAATATTAGCATATGTAAAATGCACTTCAGTTTCCACTTATATAACTGAAACAGGAACATTTAATTATCCAAAATCAATAAAATTGTATTATAATAACCCATTTGACTATACTCAATATATGAATAAGAAATATAAGGTATATGCCAAGGTTAGACCATATTCTTATTCAACAACAGTAACAGTTGCGGGAGACTTTACACCATAATTTATTATCATCAGGTCATTAATGTTTTAGCACAATATTAATGGTTTAAAAATCTGAATATTAAAAGATGGGGTGTTAATAGTGAAAATTAATATAATTAAAGGTGTTGCTATTTGTTCGGCTGTTTTTTTATGCTTGTCAGGCTGTATGGAGACTGGTGAAAGCAGACCCGGTGAAGATAAAGAAGAGAAAACTAAAGCAGAATATGAAAATTTTGAAGATGTTTTAGAAGATATTGACTGGAGTGGGAATTACATATCTGCAGAGTTTGGTGAAAATTTTAAAATAGAAGCATCTGTAGTTTCTGACACAGTATATAATAATGAATTCGGGCTTTATAATATAAGTGAGGTGGAAGAAGTATACGGGGAAGAAGAGAAAATAGCAGCAGATTTAGACAGCTATTATGGCAGCAAGGTTTCGTTTATTACATCAGATATGACTAATCCTGTTAAGCAGTCACCAAATGTAGGATATACTTCAAGAGTATGGTGGTATAATTCTAAAGATAAATATAATTCTTATAACTTTATAGACACTCTTGATGTGTTTTTTCCTTTTGAGTCAAAAGATTTAGATAAAAATATTATAGATGAAAAGCTTGATGTGTTTTTGCAGTATTTCTCAAAATATATGAATTTTGAGCCTAAGGATTACAGATGCATAGAATTCGGAGAAGAATTTTATGACCGTATAGAGGAATTTGGAAATAAATCGGGAAATACCGTGATTGATGAGAGAATAGTGGAAAGCAGAGAGAAATTTTATAATATAAGATTTTCACCTGTGCTTGATAATGGTGTGTTTTTGGAGGATGCAGGTGACTATGTACAAAAAAAATTATTAGATGGTGAAAAGGTTTCTCCGATTTTAAGCTATAGCAAAGAAAATAATACTGTATCGCCATATGTAAAGGTAAATGCAGATATTGTTATGGACAGTGAATATAATATTAAAAGCTTTGAAGGAACAAATTCCGTTAATATTGAAAAAGAGCCTTTTAAAAAGGTGAGTATTGTTTCTCTTAAGGATATTATTAAGAAGGTCTATGAAAAAAATAAATATAATATTGTTACTGTCACTGATATATCCTTGTATTATAGCGGATATATAGGTGATGAGTTAAATGAAAACAATATGCGGGATATATATTTAGCACCTTATTGGGTTGTTACATATTACGTTGAAGGTAATGATGTGCAGTATCAGTATATTTATTTGGCAGAAACAGGAGAATTGTTGTTTGCTACGGTATAGATAGATTATGTGGGAGAAAATAACATGAGAGTATGCTTTTATTCTATAATAAGGTGCATCGCAAGAGCAGTGTTAAGCAAAAGATTTTTGCTGTCCTTATGTTTGGTTTCAGCTTTATTTATAATGGATTTATTGCCAAGCTTTGTGTCAGGAATAAATGTGTACCAGGGTGAGGTTTATTATTCTTATGACTTAATAAGTCTGTATATGTTAAACGGCTCCACAATGTTTTTGGGGTTTACGTTTATTGTTACAATAATTCCTTATGCAGGAGCCTTTTGCGATGATTATAACAGTGGATTTCTCATTCCTTTTATGGGAAGAACTACGGGAATGGGATATGCTGTCGGAACGGCTTCTGCCTGCGGTGTAAGTGCTTTTTTATGTACATTTTTAGGACAGGTAATGTGTCTGCTGTTTTATAATATATTTATACCTTTAAATAACCATTCACAGTATACATATTCAGATTATAGTCTGGTAGAAGCAGGAAGGTATGTATTATTTCTGTTATGCTTTATTGTTCTGTACAGTCTTAGAGCAGCATTTTTCGCATTGGTAAGTTTACTTGTGTCCACCTTTGTAAAAAATAAATATATTATTTTTTCTATCCCGCTTATAATGTACTTCTTATTAATGAAGTTTGGATATGGCGTCCTTAATTTGCCGGGATATTTAAATGTTCTTGGCATTTATTTTGGATTCACATTTGGAGAAGGTAATGAGGTTATAAGTGTTTTATATGCAATGTCCTTTACTGTGTTTACAGGTATTATAGCAGGAAGCGTGCTTTTAAGAAAAGTAGGGAGGTGCTTATGAGAGCGGGGAAGTTATTGGTTAAAGCAGACTTAATACGTTTAATTCGCGGTCCCAAGTTTTGGTTGATTATTTTGTTTATGCTTTTTTTTGTATATGATTTTGTATCACAGGTGAAACCTTATGCCGTAAATTCAGGCTTAGGAATAACACCTTACCTGTATCCGGTATATCTTGCAGATTGGTCAGGCAGATTATACTCCCTTTTGTTAATTATTGTGGCTATGAGTGATGCACCATTTTATACCGGCAGTGAAATGTTTATAAAGCTTCGTGTAAATAAATATATATGGGGATTGTGTAAAAATTTATATATTTTCGCGATTTCCTTTATTTTTCAGGTTATCACCATTGTTTTCACAATAGTGATGTGTCTCCCTTATCTGGGTATAAGCAATGACTGGGGAGATGTTATCAGAACATTTCTGACAGACAGACAGGGTGCGATATCGGTGTCAGGAATTCTTGAAGAAGGGATTGAGGTATTATATCATCCTTATACTGCCATGATATATGAATTGTTAATTATGACTCTTATTAGTTTAATGCTTGGATTAATGATATTTATTTTAAACGGATTGTTTAAAAGCTATGCCGGAACTGTTGTTATAGGAATTTTATCATGTCTGCATACATATATAAGCGATTTTGATTTTTATGGTGTATTAAAAAATGTGTATAATAAAATACCTATGTCATGGATTGATTTATCAGGATATACAGAAGGGATGTCCCCGATAAAGGCATGCATAATTATTTCAGTTATATTACTTGTGTTGACAGTAATTCAAATGATTTTAATTAAGTGTGGAAAAATAACAATAGAAGGGGAATGAAGATGAGTAACGATTATATTATAGAAGTAAAAAATGCCAAAAAATATTATAAGGAAACTAAAGCATTAGATGATGTGACAATTATGTTTGAACGAAATAAAATTCACGGAATAATCGGGAGAAACGGTTCGGGGAAAACGGTGCTTCTAAAGGCTGTATGCGGACTTATAAAACTTACGGGAGGTATGGTTAAAGTAGAGGGGAAAATTGTGGGAAAAGATATTGAAATGCCCCAAAATATCGGTGCAATAATAGAAAAGCCGGGATTTATAAATGAATTTAGCGGTATGGAGAACCTCAAGTTTTTGGCAGGACTTACAGGAAAGGCAGATACAGAGCATATATCACAAATAATGGAGTTTGTGGGATTGAATCCTAAATCAAAAAAACATGTTTCTAAGTATTCACTTGGAATGTGTCAGAGACTTGGCATAGCACAGGCAATAATGGATAATCCGGACATACTCGTTTTGGACGAGCCTACAAACGGGCTTGATAAAAATGGAATTAAAGAATTTAGGCAAATGATATTGACGAAAAAGGAAGAAGGCAAAACAATTATTATTGCAAGCCATAATGGTGAAGATATAAGACTGCTTTGTGATACGGTTCATGAGCTGGAGGAAGGAAAATTAGTAGTTGCAGAGTAATATAAAATTTATTTAATGTTTATTTGGCATAAGTATATCATATATATATATTGACACTTGAATTTGAAAAAAGAAAGGTGTATATAATATGATTAAAAATAATGCCATTACGGCATTAAAGGGAATTATAGTAGGGGGAACAATGCTGGTGCCGGGAGTGAGCGGAGGCTCAATGGCAATGATTTTAGGTATATATAACAGGCTTGTTTCGGCAGTAAGCTCATTCCCTAAAAATAAAAAAGAAAACTTGATGCTCCTTACATTTTTTGCAATGGGAGGAGGGCTTGGAATGATTTTATTTGCCAAGCCTATTTTAAGCCTTATAGAACGATTTCCTATGCCTATGATGTACTTTTTTATGGGTGCAGTGGCAGGGAGTATTCCTCTTATATTAAAGGAGGCGAAGGTAAAGGAATTGTCATGGAGTACGGCAGTACATTTTTTAATAGGAATTACCTTGGTAATGCTTTTTTCCATTATACCTGAGGGAGAAGCTAAACTCCGGCTTACAAACGGCGTACTAAGCTATGTGCTTCTCGGTATGGCAGGCTTTGTGGCAGCAGTTGCACTTGTGCTTCCGGGAATAAGCGTTTCTTATCTTTTGCTTCTTATGGGGCTTTACCATGAAACCATGAATGCTGTAAGTACATTATACTTTCCATTTCTTGTGCCTATGGGTATAGGTCTTATAGCCGGAGTACTTCTTACAACAAGAATACTCGAAACTGCAATGGTAAAAAAGCCTCAGGCAACATACGTAATTATATTGGGTTTTGTTGTCGGCTCAGTAATAGAAATCTTTCCGGGAGTTCCGGGGTTAAGCACCATAGCACCTTCCATTATTATGGCTGTACTTGGATATTTAGCAGTACAGGGTGTAGGAAAGCTGGAAAGGGTATAGAATAATAAAAATAAACAGATAAATTATGGGCAGGGGTATAAACCTCTGTCTTTTTGATGTGATTTGTAAAATTGGGGTTAAAATTTGCTAAAAATATGTTAAAATTATAATTAGACAGATGAATTTATGATAATATAAAATAGCGGAAAGGATAGAAACATGACGGATTTAAATGAAATAAGAGAAGAGATTGATAAGGTAGACAAAGATATGGTAAGGCTTTTTCAGGAGAGAATGAAGCTTTGCAGGGAGGTTGCCGAGTATAAAATAGAAAACGGAAAACAAGTCCTTGATACTGCAAGGGAAAAAGAAAAGATAAAAAGTATAAAAAATCTTGTTACAGATGAATTTGAAAAGTATGGGGCAGGAGATTTATTTAAGCAGATAATGGCAGTAAGCAGAAAGCTGCAGTATCAGATACTTGCAAAGCATGGTATGATAAATGAGGTTTCCTTTGAGGCTGTTGACACCATAAGAACAAAAGGCATAAGAATTGTATATCAGGGAGTTGAGGGGGCATATGCACATGAGGCGGTTGTGAAGTATTTTGGAGAAGATGCAGACTGTTATCATGTGGAAAGCTGGAGAGATGCCATGGAGGAAGTCAGGGCAGGAAGAGCAGATTACGCAGTCCTTCCCATAGAAAATTCAACGGCAGGTGCCATAACACAGGTTCATGATTTGCTTATAGAATATGATAATTACATAGTTGCAGAGACAGATATTAAGGTAGAGCATGCGTTGCTTGGACTTTCCAATGCAGATATAAATAATATTACAACAGTATATTCACACCCCCAGGCACTTATGCAGTGCAGCAAATATTTAGAGGAGCACAGGCAGTGGAAGCAGATTAGCTGTCCAAATACTGCTGTCAGTGCTAAAAAGGTATTTGATGAGGGAGATACCCGCCAGGCGGCGATAGCAAGCCTTCAGGCAGCTAAGCTTTACGGGCTTAAGGTATTAAAGGAAAAAATAAACTATGCGGATATTAATACAACAAGATTTGTAATAGTAGGTCGTGAAAGGATATATACTAAGGAGGCAGATAAGGTTAGTATATGTGTTGAGATAGACCATAAAAGCGGTTCCCTGTACAATGTGCTGTCCCATTTTATATATAATGAAATTAATATGACAAAAATAGAGTCAAGACCTATACCGGACAGGAAGTGGGAGTATAGATTTATTATGGATATTGAAGGTAAATTAGGGGATGCTGCCGTTAAAAACGCACTGATGGGAATAAGTGAGGAAGTAAATAAGTTTGTGATACTGGGAAATTACTAGATAATATTTGAACAAGGAGGGAGAAGCAATGGCTCTCGCAAAATATGCTGTTATAGGAATCTGCTCCTATGAGCTGGAGCTGTAAATATATCAGATTACAGCCGACAAAAAAATTAAAATTATAGAAAATATCAGGCAGGTTATGGAGCTTGGAAGAGAAACATATTCTTTGGGGAAGATAAGCTTTGAAACCATAGATTCTCTCTGTAATGCATTGGAGAGATTTATGGTTATTATAAAAGAATATAAAGTAAATGATTATGATGCAGTGGCTACAAGCGGCATAAGAGAGGCAACCAATTCAGCGGTTGTACTTGACAGAATAAAGGTAAGAACAGGAATAAGGGTAAGAATTTTAAGCAATTCAGAGGAAAGGCTTATAGATTACAAGGCATTGTCAATATATGAGGAGGAAAGCAGTAAATTTATAAATGATGGTACCGCATATGTAGATATAGGCTCAGGAAGTGTTCAGATATCACTTGTTGAGAAAGGAGCACTTGTGGCAACACAAAATCTTATGTTAGGCTCCATAAGAATAAGAGAGCTTTTATATGGTCTTAGTGATAACATAAAGCATTTTGATTTGCTTATAGACGAGCTTATAAATAATGACTGGCAGACATTTAGAAAAATGATTCTAAAGGACAAGGAGATAAATAATATTATAGCCACAGGAGTTCAAATATCATTGTTTGCTAAAAAAATAAATGGAGGCAGAGGAAATATTATTTATACGGCAGATGAATTTAAAGAAGAATGCCGTAAGCTATATCAGAAAAGCTCTGTGGAAATAATGAAGCATTATGGTCTTACGGAAGAGCAGACAATCATGGTTATGCCTACAATTAAAATATATGAAAAGATTATAAATGAGACAGGCGCGGAGAAAATCTGGCTTCCATGCACAGGGCTTTCTGATGGAATGGCAATAGATTACGGTGTTAAAAATAAAAAAATAAAAATTACACACGATTATAATGAGGATATATTAACTACCGCTAAGAGCATATCAAAAAGATATAAGGCAAATCAGCCTCATATTAACAAGCTTAAGGAGATTGGAGTTAAAATATTTGATGCAACTAAAAAAATACACGGACTTTCAGACAGGGAAAGACTTTTGCTCGAGATAGCGGCAATGCTTCATGATTGTGGAAAGTATATAAGCCTTACCGCATCCTCCCAATGCTCATATGATATAATAATGGCAACTGAAATTATAGGCTTATCTCATAAAGAGAGAGAAATGGTGGCAAATATAGTAAAATATAATACGGTAGAGCTGGAAAACACAGATGACCTTACTACAGTAAAGCTTGTTGCCATGTTAAGGGTAGCAAATGCACTTGACAGAAGCCATAAGCAAAAGTTTAAGGATTATAGAATAGAGCTTAAGGATAACCAGCTTGTAATAAGTGTGAGAACAAATGAGGATATTACTCTTGAAAAGGGTACACTTAGGGAAAAGGCAGAATTTTTTGAGGAAGTATTTGGTGTTAAGCCTGTATTAAAGCAGAAGAAAGGAATATAGGAAAGCGGTATGAACGATAAGTATACAAACAGGGAATTAAGCTGGCTTGATTTTAATTACAGAATTTTATCAGAGGCAAGGGATAAGACAAACCCTCTTCTTGAGAGGGCAAAATTTTTAAGCATTACTGCATCAAATCTTGATGAGTTCTTTATGATAAGAGTGGCATCCCTTAAGGATATGGTTAATGCAGAGTACAATAAAAAGGATATTGCCGATATGACGCCTTTAGAACAGCTTAGTGCCATAAGTGAAAAAACCCATGATTTTGTTAATCTCCAGTATTCAACATATGGAAGGTCATTGGTGCAGTTACTTAAGGGTGAGGGCTTAAATATAGTACAAAGCCATGAGGATTTAAATGAGGTTCAAAAGGAGTATGTAGACAAATATTTTAAAGAAAATATTTATCCTATACTTACACCTATGGCAGTTGACTCATCAAGACCGTTTCCTCTCATAAGAAATAAAACATTAAATATAGCAGCACTTCTTGAAAAAAATGAAGATATAAAGCAGAAGGCAGATTCAAAAAGAAAGGGCAGGGAAAACAGTGATGCCGGTTCGGAAATTGAATTTGCCACGGTGCAGGTTCCGTCTGTTATTCCAAGAATAGTAAAAATTCCGTCCATAACGGAAGGGGAAACAACAGTTATATTGCTGGAGGAAATAATAGAAAGACATATTCAAAAGCTGTTTTTAAATTATAGGGTTGTATGTGCCCATCCCTACAGAGTAATGAGAAATGCAGACCTTACCATAGATGAGGAGGATGCGGCAGACCTTTTAAAGGAAATTCAAAAGCAGCTAAAAAAGCGTCAGTGGGGAGAGGTAATACGTCTTGAGATAGAAGACAAGATGGATAAGCGTCTTGTGAAAATATTAAAAGAAGAGCTGGCTGTAAGTGATGAGGATATATTTAATATAAACGGACCGTTAGACCTTACCTTCCTGATGAAAATGTATGGAATTGATGGCTTTGATAATTTACGTTCCGAGAAATATATACCACAGCCAAATCCAAGGGTAAATCCGGAGTTAAGTATATTTGACCAGATAAGGGAGGGCGATATACTTTTGCATCACCCGTACCAGACATTTGACCCTGTTGTGGATTTTGTAAGGCAGGCGGCAAAGGACGAAAATGTCCTTGCCATAAAGCAGACCTTATACAGAGTAAGCGGAAATTCTCCAATTATAGCCTCCTTAGCCGAGGCTGCTGAAAACGGCAAGCAGGTATGTGTTCTTGTGGAGCTTAAGGCAAGATTTGATGAGGAAAATAATATTAACTGGGCTAAAAAGCTGGAAAAGGCAGGATGTCACGTTATTTATGGTCTTAAGGGTCTTAAAACACACAGTAAGATAACACTTGTTGTAAGGGAGGAAGAAGACGGCATAAGAAGATATGTGCATCTTGGAACGGGAAATTACAACGATGCAACGGCAAAGCTTTATACAGATATGGGGCTTCTCACCTGCCGCAATGCATACGGTGAGGATGCAACAGCGGTATTTAATATGCTTTCAGGATATTCGGAGCCGGAAAGCTGGAATAAGCTGGCATTGGCACCGTTATGGCTTCGTGATAAGTTTGAGTATCTTATAAGAAGAGAGATAGGTTATGCGAAGGAAGGCAGGGAAGCATTTATAGTTGCAAAGATGAATTCCCTTTGTGACAAGGAAACAATAGATATGCTTTACGAGGCAAGTGCTGCAGGAGTAAAGATTGACCTTATTATAAGAGGAATATGCTGTCTTAAGGCACAGGTAAAGGGCTTAAGCGAAAATATAAATGTAAGATCCATAGTGGGAACATTTCTTGAGCATAGCAGGATATTTTATTTTCATAATAACGGCAATGAGGAGGTATATATGGGAAGTGCCGACTGGATGCCGAGAAATCTTGACAAGAGAGTGGAAATATTATTCCCTGTGGAGGATGAAAAGCTTAAGGAGGAGGTTATTCATATACTTGACATACAGTTAAGGGATACGTTAAAGGCTCATGTTATGAACAGTGAATCAGTGTATGAAAAGGTTGACAAAAGAGGGAAAGAGCTTCTTGAGGCTCAGAAATATTTTTGCCGGGAAGCAATAGAGAGGGCAAAAAAGCCGGAGATAACAGAAAAAAGAATATTTGAACCTCATGAGCATATGTGATATACTTTAAAGTATATTTGCAGGAGGTTCATGACACATGGAAATCGAAAAAAAGTATATAGACTTACATGTACATTCAACAGCCTCGGATGGAACTTATACGCCATCGGAGGTTGTTAGCTATGCAGCGGAAAAAAATCTATATGCCATTGCACTTACTGACCACGATACTATTGACGGAATCAGCGAAGCCAGACAGGCAGCTTTGGAGCAGGGAGACAGGCTTATTGTTATACCGGGAATAGAAATATCCGCAGATTTTCACGGAACTGATATTCATATACTTGGACTGAATATTGATTATACAAATAAAGAATTTTTAAGGAAAATTGACGAGTGCAAAAGGCTTAGGATTGAGCGGAATAAAAAAATGATACAGAAGCTTAATGCATTGGGCTTTCCCATTACAGAGGAAACAGTATCACAGCGATATGGAAAAAAAGCATCAATAACAAGGGCACATTTTGCAAGATATCTTCTTGATGAGGGATATGTAAAAACCAAAGAGGAGGCATTTACAAAATACCTTAATAAGGGAGCACCCTGCTATATTCCAAGGACACAAATGACACCTGAGGAGGCAATCTCTGTTATACTTAAGGCAGGAGGTCATCCTGTTTTGGCACATCCTTTATTATATAAGCTTGACAGAGATATGGTTTTAAAGCTTATAGGTTACCTTAAAGAGCTTGGAATGGAGGGTATTGAAGGAATATATTCTCTTAACAGCAGTGAGGACGATGCATTTTTGTTAAAAACGGCAAAAATGTATGGTCTTTATATAACAGGAGGTTCAGATTTTCACGGAACAAATAAGCCTGATATAGACATGGGAGTTGGAAAAGGGAATCTTTTAATTCCAAAGGAAATACTAAATAATATACTATAGATTACGCCAAAAAATATGAACAGAATGGAGAATATTATGGTACATGAAGATGCATATGAAAAGTATAAAAAGATAGAGGATTTGCCTGTTGATGTTAAAATAGTGCTGCCTCCGGAGGGAATGGAAAGAAAGGGTATTATTCAGCTTCATCACGGAATGGCAGAGCATAAAGGAAGGTACAGCCATGTATTACAGTATTTCAGCAGTAATGGATACATCTGTGCAATGCATGATGCCAGAGGTCATGGAAAAAGCATGGAAAATGAAAAGGACTTAGGGTATTTTGGAGAGGACGGTGCAAATATGGTGGTGGAGGATACACATGCAGTTACAGTGTATCTGAAAAATAATTATCCGGACCTTCCCGTTATACTTATAGGTCATAGCTTTGGGTCACTTGTGGTAAGGGCATATGTAAAAAAATACGATTATGAGATTGACAGGCTTTTTGTAGTAGGCAGTCCGTCAGATAATAAGCTTAAGGCATTTGGAATGCTGTTAATTGAGCTTATAACTATATTTAAAAGTGACAGGGAAACAAGCACATTTATAGAAAAGCTTTTTAACTCTCAGTTTGATAAGGCATACAGGAAAAAATGCAATAATGAAAACAGAAAATATGTAAAGCATGGGCAGATATGCAGCAATGAGTCTGTGGTAGAGGAATATACAAGAGACAGAAAAGCAGGCTTTACATATACCCTAAACGGATACTATACAATTATGAATGTTATGTCTAAGGTATATTCAGGAAGTAAAAGCCGATGGGTGAGAAAAAATCAAAGCCTTAAAATTACGTTTTTGTCAGGTGAAGAGGATATTTACCTTGTAAATGAAAATAAATTTTTACAGGCAGTGAACAGAATGAAAGAGATAGGATATAGAAATGTGGATTATAAGCTTTATCCTAATATGTATCATGAAATATTTAATGAAAGGGGAAATGAGCAGGTATTCAAGGATATACTTGAGATGATACGGGACATATAAACTGGCATTATAAAATAAGCCCAAACTGATATTTTACATAATGTCAGAGTAGTGCTATGATTTGCGGTAAGAAAATTACCGCGAAGGATGGGCTTTAATTATGAATACAAAAAAAATATGCATTACAGGATTATTTATGGCACTTATATGTGTGGCTACCCTTGTTTTTAAAATTCCTATACCGGGTGGATATGCACACCTTGGAAACGGATTTATTTTTCTGGCGGGAGCATTACTGGGAGGTATGGGAGGAGCAGCTGCGGCAGGTATTGGTTCAGCCCTTGCAGATTTGTTAGGGGGCTGGTATATGTGGATAATTCCAACTCTTATAATAAAAAGCATAATGGGTTTTGTCATTGGTTTTATATCTCCAAAGGTTTTTACTGTTAAATCATTAAAAACAGCCGTGGCTGTAATAATTGGAATGGCAGAGATGGTATTAGGTTATGTTATTGCAGGAATAATTACAATGGATACCCTTGCTGCAAGTCTTACCCAGCTTCCGGGACTTATTTCAGAGGGGCTGGTTGGTATAATTATATTTTACCTTATAGGCTGCACGCTTGAAAGGTCAGGGGCATTTATGAGTATTCAAAATACAAAAAAGAAATAAAAGACAAAAGTTGAAAGGCTTGGTAGTTATATGTCACATAATAATCAGAAAAAAATAGCTGTAATAAATGATATTTCAGGGTTTGGCCGCTGCTCTGTGGCTGTGGCTATGCCTATTATTTCGTATATGGGCATACAGTGTTGTCCTGTTCCAACATCAATATTTTCAAATCACACAGGCTTTCCCCAATTTTTCTTTGATGATTATACCGATAAGATGCAGGAGTATATAGATAACTGGAAAAAGCTTGATTTAAGGTTTGAGGGCATAATGACAGGTTTTTTAGGCTCAAAAAGGCAGATAGATATTGTGAAAAAATTTATTGAGGATTTTAAAGATTACAGAACTACAGTTATAGTAGATCCTGCAATGGGAGAAAACGGCAGACCATATCCCACATATACAAAGGAAATGTGTGATGAAATGAGAAAGCTTATAGAATATGCTGATATTATTACTCCAAACGTTACAGAGTGCTGTATGCTTACGGGAACAGCGTATAAGCAGTGGGGCTGGAAGAAAAAAGAGCTTTATGATATGGCGCAAAAGCTGTTAAGCAGGGGCGCAGGTAAAATAGTTATATCAGGAGTTCACATGGGACGGTATATAGGAAATGTAATTTGTGAGAGGGACAGGGAGCCTAAAATAATAAAACATGAAAAGACAGGGGATTACCGTTCGGGAACGGGAGACATATATGCTGCAATTATCGCATCAGACAGTATAAACGGCGTCAGCTTTGAAAAATCCGTAAGGAAAGCATCAGATTTTGTAAAAAGAACAATAGTGGCAACGGAAAAGCTGGATATTCCAAAGACAGACGGTCTTGCATTTGAGGAAGTTCTTTATACCCTGAAAAGAAATTAAGATATAAAGGTGGTAGATTTGAAATGAAAAAGGCTATGACAATATTATATAAGGTGAATAATAATCTATATGTTAATCTCACAAACAGATGTTCAAGTGCCTGCGTGTTTTGTCTGAGACATAACGGAGACAGTGTTGTGGAAGGAGGAGACAGTCTGTGGCTTGAAAGAGAGCCGTCTGCAAACGAAGTAAAGGCAGAGTTTGACAAGTATGATATGAGTCTTTACAATGAAGTGGTGTTTTGCGGATATGGTGAGCCTACTGAGAGAATAGATGTACTGTTGGAGATTGCAAAGTATGTGAAGGAAAAATATAACAAGCCAGTGAGAGTCAACACAAACGGACAGGGCAATCTTATAAATAACAGAGATATAGTGCCTGAGCTTAAAGGGCTGGTAGATACCATTTCAATAAGTCTTAATACACCTGATGAAGACAGATATCATGAGCTTGTGAGAAGTAAGTTTGGCAATAAGGCATTTGGAGCCATGCTTGATTTTGCAAGAGAGGCGACAAAATATGTTCCAAATGTGGTGCTGTCAACGGTAGATACTACCATAACAAAGGAAGAGGAAAACCGGTGCCGAAAGATTTGTGAAGAGCTGGGAGTAACATACAGAATACGTGCCTTTGAGGAATAAGTGATAACACATACAGGAGGAATTGATATATGGAAGTTATTCTTGCATCACAGTCTCCAAGACGCAGGGAGCTTTTATCCCAGATAGGGGTAAAATACAGGTGTATGGTCAGTGACAAGGAGGAAAAGATAGATACGGGAGTGCCAAGGGAGGCGGTTATGAGACTGTCATATCAGAAGGCAGAGGATATATATGAGACAGTAAAGAAGGATATAAGGGAAGACACTTTAATAGTAGGTGCCGATACTGTGGTGGCCTGTGACGGAAGAATTATGGGAAAGCCATCGGACAATAAAAATGCAGAAGAAATGTTAAAGCTCCTAAGGGGAAAATGCCACAGTGTATGGACAGGGGTTACTATTATATATATATCCGGAGAAAACATTGTAAGTGATACTTTTGAGGCAGAGACAAGGGTATATATGTATGACATGTCAGATGATGAAATAAAAGAGTATGTGGAAAGCGGTGAGCCTTCAGATAAGGCAGGTGCCTACGCAATACAGGGATTAGGTGCCAGATACATAGAAAAAATAGAGGGGGATTACAATAACGTGGTAGGGCTGCCGGTATCGAAGCTTTATCAGAAACTTAAGGAATATGGCATAAAAATATAAATGTTAAGCTTAAATTATGCAAATAGAACAATCCGGAACAGGAATCCGTTGTCTCCACAGCGTCTGTTTACGGATTTGTTCAATTTGCATAAATAATATAAAGTATTGAGAATGTTGTAAATGTCTAATATAATTTTCCGCAACATTAATTATTTAATATTTCTTTTATTTTAATAGACTGTTCTTTTGATAAATCTATAAATTCGTCCCCGGCATGAATAATAGGTTTTGACAGATTATTAACATTTACCATTATAATCTCTCCATGTGAGCCGTTGGACAAGGCAACCTGAGAGTGGAGATATGAGTTAATAATATTCTGCAAAAATATAAGGAGATATTTTGTATCATAGAATAAAAAGCCATCACGTTCAAACAGCTCTATCACATCAAAAGGACATATAGGTCCTCTGTATACCCTGGTGGCTGTAAGAGCATCGTAAATATCGGCAATGGTAATTATTTTTGCCAAGTCATCAATCTTATCAGCCTTTAAGCCGTAAGGATATCCGCTGCCGTTAATCTTTTCGTGATGCATAAGTGCACAGTTTTTTATATGTTCATCAATAGGAAGGTTTTTAAGCAGCTCGTACCCCTTTGTGGTGTGGGTTTTCATAATCTCAAATTCCTCCGCTGTAAGCTTTCCGGGCTTGTTAAGAATTTCCGGCGGAATTAACAGCTTGCCTATATCGTGCAACAAACCGCAGGTTAAAAGGAGCTTTTCGTCTGCCAACGATTTATTTGCCCATCTGCCGATAATGGCAGAAATCATGCCCACATTAATTGAATGTACAAATGTGGCATCTGAAAAATCACGCATATGATGAAGCATATCAAATATACTGTAAGAGGTAGATGATGAGTTGTATAATTCAAGACAGTTTTCTATAACGGTGGTAAGGCTGTCTTCATATATGCCGCTTTCTGCAATACACTTTAAGGAATGCTGAAGACTGTTTGATATTTCAATAAATTGCTCCTTAAACTCAATAAATTCTTTTGACTGGGTAAAAGGATGTCCGGTATCATTTTTATCAATGTAAACATACTCTACATTAAAAAGCTTTAATCTGTCCAAAACCTTTGGTGTAAGAAGAGTACCGTTTGTAATGAGTAATTGAAAATCTTCGTTATATACGTCATTTGCAATAACCGTATTTGGCTGAAGGTTTTCAACGGGAATTTTAATACGCATATTAATCCTCCATTCCGAAGCTGTTTATCAAATTAAAATTATTTTTTAGTACAATAAAATTATATAATATTATAACATTTACGACGGTAAAATCCAAGTATTTCTTTAACAAAATTAAGACCTTGTAATATTTTCAAAACATATATAAATTCTTCTTGACAAAATATAACAGTTAGCCTATACTAACTATGACAGATAAGGATATGTACCAAAAGGAGGTAGTATATGATGCCGCTTGCAATGGTAAATATTGGAAAAGAAAGTGCCGTAGTCAGAATAACCGGCAGGGAGGATACAAGAAAGTTTTTGGAAAATTTAGGCTTTGTACCCGGTTCAGTTGTCACGGTTGTTGCTTCTATGGGTGGAAATGTTATAGTGAATATTAAAAACTCAAGAGTGGCAATCAGTAAGGAAATGGCAATGAAAATAATGGTCTAATCCATTTTTTTATTACATAGTTAGAATAAACTAACTGAATATCTATTTTTAAAAGAAAGGAAGCAGTATTAATCATGACATTGAAAGAGACCAAAATAGGTCAGACCGTGAAGGTTAAAAAGCTTAACGGAGAAGGAGCCGTAAAGCGTCGTATTATGGATATGGGTATTACTAAGGGCATTGAGATATATGTACGCAAGGTAGCACCTTTGGGAGATCCCATAGAGGTTACGGTGAGAGGGTATGAATTATCCTTAAGAAAAGCCGACGCCTGCATGATAGAGGTTGAATAATACCCCGGAAGGGCGTATAGCAGACGATTATATCGGGAGATATGGTTAGCCGTAACTAATTGTTATGGCTTAAAGAAAGAATAGAAAGGATATGAAAATATGTCAGTAAAAATTGCGTTAGCAGGTAATCCTAACTGTGGTAAAACTACATTATTTAATGACCTGACAGGTTCAAACCAGTATGTTGGCAACTGGCCGGGCGTTACTGTTGAAAAAAAGGAAGGAAAATTAAAAGGCCATAAGGATATTGTTATTATGGACCTTCCGGGTATATACTCATTGTCACCGTACACCCTTGAGGAAGTGGTTTCAAGAAATTATCTTGTAAATGAAAGACCGGATGCCATACTTAATATTATTGATGGTACTAATATTGAGAGAAATCTTTACCTCACAACACAGCTTATGGAGCTTGGGATACCGGTGGTTGTAGCTGTAAACATGATGGATCTTGTTAAGAAAAGCGGTGATAAATTTGATGCCGCCCAGCTTGAAAAGACTCTTGGCTGCAAGGTTGTTGAAATATCGGCGTTAAAGGGCACGGGTACAATAGACGCTGCACTTGCGGCTGCCGAGGCGGGAAAATCAGGAAAAGCAGTAAAGCCATTACATACATTTGCAGACAATGTTGAAGGGTATCTTGAGGAAATAGAGAGTAAGATAACAGATTCGGCAATTCCTGAGGAGCAGAAAAGATTTTTTGCCATTAAGCTTTTTGAGAGAGATGAAAAAATTCATGAATTTGGAAAAAAGCTTCCTGATGTAGAAAGTATTATTCAAAGGGCAGAAAAGGAAATGGATGATGATGCTGAGAGTATTATAACAGGAGAGAGATATAATTACATCGGGTCTGTT
The DNA here is from genome assembly GCA_944384155.1 of uncultured Lachnospiraceae bacterium. GTDB lineage: Bacteria > Bacillota > Clostridia > Lachnospirales > Lachnospiraceae > CAG-303. Next base: position 72,966 of record CALWSG010000006.1, read on the forward strand.
ATCAATAAGTGTTATAAAAGAGCAAATAAGGAAAAGCTTACAACCTCCGATAAGATAGATAAGGTTGTTACCAATAGATTTTTGGCACTTCCTATTTTTGCCATTGTGATGTTTATTGTATATTATATTTCCGTAACAACTGTGGGAACATGGGTAACTGACTGGACAAATGACGGACTTTTTGGAGACGGCTGGCATTTATTCGGAATAGGAAGCGGTGAGTATGATGAAGAAATGACAGATTACGCAATAGAAAATATTTGGACAGATGAAGTTAAGGCAATCGTAGGCGAGGCAGAGAAAGCAGGGGTTGTAGGTGCCGGAGATATAGCAGGTGCCATGGAAGATGAAGATTTCGGTGCCTTCGATGAAGCATACGGTACATACGGAGAAGCCTTGGCAGAGGAAGGATACGATATTGCACCTATAGTTGATGAGGCAATGGAGGAGGCTCCTGATACTGCGGATTATGGTGTATGGGTTCCGGGAGTACCTGTTCTTGTGGGAAATGCTCTGGAAGCCCTGAATTGTGCATCATGGCTTGAAGGATTAATTATTGACGGTATTGTAGCCGGTGTAGGTGCAGTACTGGGATTCGTTCCTCAGATGCTTGTATTGTTTATATTCCTTGCATTTTTAGAGGGATGCGGATATATGGCAAGAGTTGCCTTTATTATGGATCGTATTTTCAGAAGATTCGGTCTTTCGGGAAAATCCTTTATTCCTATGCTTATAGGTACAGGCTGCGGAGTTCCCGGTATTATGGCATCAAGAACTATTGAAAGCGACAGAGACCGTAAGATGACTATTATGACCACTACATTTATACCTTGCGGTGCAAAGCTTCCTATTATTGCATTAATCTCAGCAGCACTTTTTGACAATGCATGGTGGGTGGCACCAAGTGCATATTTTGTAGGCATTGCAGCAATAATTATATCAGGCATTATATTGAAGAAAACAAAATTGTTTGCAGGTGATCCTGCACCGTTTGTAATGGAGCTTCCGGCTTACCATTTTCCAACGGTTGGAAATGTGCTGAGAAGTATGTGGGAGCGTGGCTGGTCATTTATTAAGAGAGCCGGTACTGTTATCCTTCTTTCATCTATCATTATATGGGCAGGCTCATGCTTCGGATTTGTAGACGGCAAGTTTATGTTTGACGCCGAGATGGAGCTTGAGGCAAGTATTCTCGGTCATATAGGGGATGCTATATGCTTTATATTTGCACCTCTTGGATTTGATAATATTAAAGCAACAATAGCAACAATCATGGGATTTGTTGCAAAGGAAGAGGTTGTAAGCGTATTTGGCGTACTTGACTTTGAGGGCATGACACAGCTTGCAGCATATTCATTCCTTATGTTCAACCTGTTATGTGCACCTTGCTTTGCAGCTATGGGAGCTATTAAGAGAGAGATGAATAACGGAAAGTGGACAGCATTCGCACTTTGTTATCAGACAGTATTTGCATATATAGTTTCACTTTGTGTATATCAGATAGGCTCATTAATAGGAGACGGTGTGTTTGGTTTTGGAACTATAGTTGCATTTCTGCTGGTTGCATTAATGGTATTCTTAATTGTAAGACCGGCCGGGAAAACTAAAGGCAATGTAATGCAGAGAGCCTCAGTGGGAGTATAATATAAAAATAAGCTTGATACTTGACAATCTCTTCAGAATGGAGGATTGATTATGGGAACTGTAATAGTAATTTTAATTTTGGCAGCGGTGGTATCACTGGCGATAAAAAGCATTATAAAAGACAAAAGCAGTGGAAAAGGCTGCAAAAGCTGCGGCGGAAACTGCAGCGGGTGCGGAGGAAGTACTGCCTGTCACAGCAAAAATAAAGTATAGGTAAAGATTTTTACTGCATGCAAGTCTGTTTTAAGGCTTGCATGCAGTTTTCATGTGTACCGGAAGTGTATATTGGCCACTGTAAATTTAAATGGGGAAACCGGGAAACTAAAAGTATAAATACTTGACTGACATTAACAAAAATATTATAATAGTAACCATAATAAACGTGGTTTTTCAGACTATGAGAACATTAGGAGGGAAAATGAATGAAAAAAGAAAAGAAGAAGTCAAAAAAATTCTCAGGTGTCAGAGGAAAAATTTTAAAAAGAGTCTTGATACTTATACAGGCTTTGCTTATTGTTACAGGTATTATCACAAGTTATCTTAATTATCACAGCACAAACACTACATTAGAAAATGCCATGATTGAAACTGTTGAGGTGGCAGCGGAGAGAGTGGAATGGGAGATTCAGGCATATAAAAATATTGCTGCCGACTTGGGAACAGTTGCCAGAATGAGTAATGAGTCCTTGTCCGATGAGGATAAGCAGGAGATTATAGACGAAAAGCTTAAGGAATATAGTTTGTCTAACGGCAAGCTGATAAGTGATGATGGAATTGCACATATAGACGGAACAGACTACAGTGACAGGGAATATTTTAAAGCTTCCATGGAGGGTGAGGTTTATGTTACAGAGCCGATTATAGCAAAGACAACCGGAAAGCTGAGCATTATCATATCAGCACCTGTATGGGAAGGAGGAATAAGCGGCTCCAAGGTTGTGGGGGTAGTATTTATTATACCGGATGAAGAATTTTTAAATGATATAGTAAAAAGCATTCAGGTAAGCGACGGAGGTTCTTCTTATATTCTTGATGCCAATGGAAACACTATAGCACATAAGGATATGGAGCTTGTTAAAAACAGCAGTAATACAATAAACGATGCAAAAAGTGATTCTTCTTTGGAGGATTTGGCAAGTATAGAATCTGCAATGATAAATGGAGAACATGGATTTAATACATATAGATATGAGGGAGTAAAAAAGTTTATGGCATATATGCCTATTGAGGGAAGTAACGGCTGGAGCATTGCAGTAAACGCACCTGTAAATGACTTTATGACAGGTACATATCTTGCAATCGGAATTACCGTAGTTATTATAATTATAGCTGCGATTATATCCCTTGTAGTGGCAAGACGCCTTGCAGACAGTATAGCAAATCCTATAAAAAAGCTTTCTGCCAGATTAAATACATTTGCACAGGGAGATTTAATGTCAGAGTTTCCTAAGGCGGACACTGATGATGAGATTGCCGATATGATTAACGTAGCGTCTGACATGGCGGGAAAGCTTGGAAAAATAATAAATGACGTAAAGTACAGGTTGGGTGAAATGGCAGGCGGCAATTTTGCACTTAGTTCGGAAATGTCCGATGAATATGTTGGTGAGCTGTCAGATATTGATGTGGCAATAGATAAGCTGAATTTAAATATGAACGAGACACTGGAACAGATAATCGAGGCATCATCACAAGTTTCATCAGGCTCAGGAAATCTGGCAGAGGCGGCACAAAGTCTGGCAGAGGGAGCAACAGAGCAGGCGGGGGCAGTGGAGGAGCTTTTGGCTACAATAACAAACATTACGGAAAGTATAGGACATACTTCAGATAAGGTGGAGGAGGCCCATAAGATGACACAGCAGTATGCAGATAAGGCAGATGCCAGCAGGGAAGATGTTAAGGGGATGGTTCATATAATGGAATCAATAACAGAAACATCAAGAAATATTGAAAGCATAATTGGAGATATAGAAGAAATTGCATCACAGACAAATCTTCTTTCATTAAATGCTTCGATAGAAGCGGCGAGAGCCGGCGAAGCAGGAAAGGGCTTCGCAGTGGTGGCAGACCAGATAGGAAAGCTGGCAGATGAAAGCGCTCAATCAGCAGTTAGAACAAGAGAGCTTATTATGGACGCATTAAATGAGGTGGAAAGAGGAAGTGCGGCAGCAGAACAGACTGCAGATGCAATAAATGAAGTAGTAAACGGTATGAAAAGTATGGCGGAGGCTGCCAGCGATG
>CALWSG010000007.1 GCA_944384155.1 uncultured Lachnospiraceae bacterium
AGGGCACGATTCTTGGCGATGTAAATGCTGAATGCGCTATGGGGTCCATAGAGATGAATTTGTCCGGCAGGGAAGAGGAATTTAACTATACGCTGGAGGCGGCTATGGGAAGCGTAACCATCGGAAATGAGGATTACAGCGGACTGGCACATGATAAGGCGGTGCGGAATTCCGCTGACAAAACAATGACAATTGAGTGTGCCATGGGAAGCATTGAAGTTAATTTTATGAATTAAAATAGCTGCTATTTTTAAAAGGTCGAATTTGGTTTTGATTACCGGATTCGGCTTTTTACATGGAGAAATAGTAAAAGTATGGAAAACCATGCGAAAAACAATATGGTGTAATGATGAAATATTGATAAATAAACGCGATTGCGAATAGGTCATACAGCTGCAGGGGATAATAGTGCAGATTAACTGATGTCAATAGGGCATAATTGTGATATTATGAATTTTATGGAAGGAAGGGAGAAAAAATGAGAAAAAAGCTTGTGATAATGACTGTTTTGTCATGCGTAGTTTTATTTGCGGGCTGCGGTGATAAAGAGGAAGAAACAGAACCAACTCAGACAATCACCGATACGGTAGAGACACCGACGGAGGAAAAGGATAAGACTCAGCAGATAGAAGGATATCAGGTGATGGATGGGACAGATGTGCCGGTTAGGATAAGCTTTACTCTGGAAGAAATTCAGAAGGGTGAGGCAGCCTACAAGATTTTGACAGAAAAAAATACGAATCTGGCGGTTCCCAAGGATGATGAGGAGTATATAATTGTGACCTTTAAAATTTCCTACGATGAAGGAGGGGCGGATGAGATTTACCTTGCGGAGAATCACGCATCATTACAGAGTGCAAGCCTGTATTTTGCATTATCCAACGGAGACAGCAATGCGGAAGATATGACGGAATATTTGCCAGACAGTGTTTATAATCTAAGAATTGCCAAAGGGGACAGTGCGCAGGGCTCTGTTGCATTCCTGCATAAAAAGGATAGTATAGAGCCGTTATATTTCCTTGGATTTAATAACAGTATTTCATTTGATGTGAGCAAATAAAAAAATGAGTGTAGACAGATGAGTAATTTCATCTGTCTACACTCTTTTTGCGTGGGTTTTGACAGGCTAATCGGCTATCTCTGTCCAAGTGACGGAGATGTCATCCAGATAATAGGATGTGGTTGCCTCAAAGCCAGAGTCCGTGCCGATGATCAAATAGACCTCACCCAGAATATTGGTCGCCACATCGAACTCGGCTTGAAATTCTTTGAACTCGTATTCCCCAGGGTGATTGTTTTCCGTCTTGGTCATGTCGCCTACCACGACCATGTCTTTTCCCGCGTTGCTCTGTAGACCTGCATCAATATTCAAACGGTAATACGCACATTCTTCACTTTCATCCACCGTGGACATGGGCTGCGTCTGAGTGATGCCACACTTGACAGTGACACTCTCACCTGGAGAGCCGCCTATGCCGACCAAGCCACCCTCTACATCAGTAGCCAACTGAAACGACACAGTAAAGTGGTATGTCCTCTCCGGAGCAAAGCCATCTAATTTTTTGACATAACCCATAAAGAGATCCCCACTGTGATTATTGCCGGAAATAAAGATGCCATTACCTGCCCCGTCAATGGGAATCTTACCGTACTCGTACTTGAACTCGTAGAAATCTTCTACATCCTCGCTGTTAGGGTAGTCAGCATAGATAGGTGTGAATCCAGCATCACTCTTCTTAAAGTCGAATGTTACAGCATTTGCTTTATCGGATACCGCTGTGTCTGACGCACACCCCGTCATCATGCTAATCGCCAAGAGAGATGCAATTCCAAAGGAAAAAAACCGTTTCATATCAAAACCTCCTCGTTTTTATTTCATTTTTGGCTTCCATTCTATCAGATGCGCTTGGAAAAGCGTTTTGTTGGCAGTTTATCGGAAAATTTGAAAAATATTATTAACGCAATAAACGCTAAAAAAACAAAACTATATTTACTGGAAGCAAGGAGGATACAGTTGGCTCTGTCGGTGGAATACTTTGGATGCCTACTTGCCCTGGTACATCGCTGGAGCGAGAATAGTGAACGAGCTGATAGATCAGACCACCGCCAAAGCAGAGTACCAGAGCAGCCAGCCCCGTCATTATCCGGCGTAATTCCTTGATGGAGGTATTGTAAAGTCATTGCACCGTCCTGATAGGAATGGAAAGACATTCGGAAATTTCACGGTGGGTCATATCTCCTAAAAGTTTCATGGTCACGACCTTCCTTTGTTTTTCATTTAGAGTAGAAGTCAAAGCATGAAACTGTTCCATATCCACGAAGTTTTTAATCCGCTGCTCTTGAACAGGAAATTCAAACACCATTTCCAAAGGTACAGTGTTTTTTTCTTTTCGGAGTTTCATCAATGCTTCATTTTTGACTACTGTCTTTAGCCAGCTTAATTCGTGATCGGATGGAAATAACCGCTCGTCCAGCATATAAAGCCGCATCATTACGGATTGAATCACATCATAGCAATCTTCTTCGTTGTTCAAGATTGAGTAAGCCACACTGAACAAAAAGCGGAAATAATGTTGGTACAGCAATTCAAATCCCGACGAATTCTTCTTCTTTATTAGTAAAATAATCTTTTTTATATTCTGCGTATCCATATGAGCACCTCCATACTATATCGTTAAATAGCATTATAAATTTATATATTAAGATGCGTCTACATCTTTATTTTGTTGGCGCTTATCATTCATTTTAATTTGTCTCTCTTCAAAACTCAATTCAGAAAGTGAAATAAAATAGTCAATATAAATGAAAAGAATCGTTCAAGTGACAAGATACAAAATTTGTAGAGGTTAAATACCTTCAATCATATTGTCATTGAGCTTGCTTTTTTCAACGGTTGAAAAGTTAATAATGAAGTCTTGCAGCAGTCCAGCTTTTTTATAGATATCCCTAAAATGATGGCATTGCCGACTGAGCTGATGGCGCTGGTTCAACGAATCATAAGTTTCTGATACATTAATGTCGGACGATTGCTCCGAGTACAAGGCGGAGGAATGAGGCGTAGCGGTGGCTGCGTAATTGATGACAACGCAGTAATCCGACAATCAGGCAAGTGAATGTATCAGTTAATGTATATTCGCTGTACTGGTTGCGTTTTGGAGAAAAACACAAAAAATAACAAAAATAATTGAAAAATATCATAAACATGGTATAATATGATTATAACGACGGCAAATCACATATTTTGCAGATAGAGAGATATCATTAAATTATTTTTAAAAATGCGAAACAGCGTGGGTGGAGTATTATGGCGATTCCTACATTAATATGGAATTTTGAAACTGGCGGTTTGATGGAAAAAAGACAGTATTTGATATTGATACGGAATTGAATGTGATAAGCAGTCGAGAGGGTGGGAGAGAGCGAAAGTTTGATGGATAATCTATCGTTATCCGTTGGATAGCAAATTGGATTTAGATACAGGATAATACACAATTATGCAATATTGAGGAGATGGAAATTATTTTTAATTAATATTATTTCCGTGTTATAAAGGAGTTTTTATTTGTGAAAGAATATGACGGCTTAGATGGTCGGATTGAATTAGTGAAAGAATTAATAAATGCATATACTATACAGGATGCGCCTAATGTTACTTTTATACAGGCGGGGTGTGGGCAGGGAAAATCATACATTACGGAGCAGGTTGTAAAAAAAATTGAAAATACGAAAAAAATAAAAGTCTATTATAATTGGAATGATGAAATTGTTTCTTCAACACATTCCTCTTCTTTACAATCCCATAATTTGAATTCCTTAAGTATTTCAGGGGGAGTTCCAACTTTTTCTTTTGGGATTGGCTTGGGATGGGAAGATAGTCATTCGAGCTATCGCAAAATCCGTAATATCTTATCCTCAAAATTAAAAAATAATATTTTAATTTGTGTAAATAACATTAGTGATGTTTCTGATGAACTAAGATTTTTAATAACATGTATTATTAAAAATATTCAAATGTTGGAAAAAGAATTCAACAAAAGAATATTTTTACTAATTACTGACACACAGGCTATTTATAAGGATGTTATTTATAAAAATACAAATTCTTATAACATAATAAAGTTACCTCCGTATTCAATTGATGATATAAATAAATTTTTGCTTGATAGGGGTGTTGTTCAAAATATCTCTGATGAGAATCTAAAGCTTATTTTCGAGTTGAGCCAAGGAAATTTAGATATAGCTGACTTTCTTTATGAAGAGTTTGTTGTAAGAGGCAACAAAAGCTTGTCAACGTTGCAAGATGTTGTTGCTAAAAGAATGTCTATTATTAAATCACAGGGTGAGAAATATGATATAGAGGGAAAGAAAATAGAAAACATTGTATTTTCGGCATCTTTAGCGTTGAAGAAATTTACTGCACTATTTTTAAAAGATATAGCACAAGAAAATATTTCAGATGTCGAAGAGGGATTAGATATTGCCCAAAGGGAGTCTCTTTTAGAAAAGGATTTTAATAAATATTATGGTTTTATTTCAGAGGATATACAAAATTATATTGCTCAAATAACAATAGAGAGACACGAAAGCTTGTTAATTTCTTATTATAATTACTATACGCAAAACGAGCAGGATGAGTACTATTTTAGGGCATATTATATTTATAAATACTTAGGACGTATTTCTACGCTCTCATTCTCTCTGTTTATATTATCTTATTCTGTAGCAAGAAAGATAGAAGACGAAATTACTATTAAAAAAATAGATGAAATTTTAGCAAATAAGTCTATTGGAGAAAATTATAAAATAGCATATAATACAACAAAGAACTATTATGATGCTTTGTATGCAAACTTATCATTGGACAGGATAACTCAAAATTATAAAGATATCAAAAAATATGAGTGGGAATTACCGGTAATTGCTGAATTAACATGTGAGTATTTTCATTATATTTATAGGCACACAAAAATGGAAACACCTATGCATCGTAACGTCTTAAATGATTGTATCAATTATGCAATGAATGAGCTTACTATTGATACGACTGAAATGGATACGATTAGACCCGTAGATGAGACAATATTACGCCTTAAAATAATATATGAGATAGCTCCCTGTGTGTTAGACCAGTTAAATGATTATGATAAATTTACTTGTTTATATAATAAAAGCCTAGAATTATCTAATTCAAAAAACCTTCAACAAAATGGCATCGGAAGATATATCGAAAATGTTTTTAACAGAAAAGCTTTTTTATTTGCCAATCAAGCAGCCTGTAGCATTTATTATCAAAAAGCAAGAAATTTTTTTGCAAACAATGAAATATGGGTTGAGTATTATATAACGTTAATCTGCCAGGCCGGCACTGATATTGTGATTCAAGAATTTGAGGAAGCTATTCAGTTATGTGATAAAGCAGAAAAAGAAGCTGATAATAAAGATATCAAACTTCCACAAATTGAGAAACTATATAATAATAGAATTATTGCTGAATTTTTTCTAGGTGAACAAAATTCCAAGTCACCGCAAAAAGCAATAGCCTGTGCTAAAACTGCTCTTAAAAAATTAAAAAAATTACTTACAGATGAAGAATGTGCAACCCAATTTGTTATATATACCAATATTTGTTCACTTTCTTTATATATTGAGAATGATAAGCAATACATAAAATATAAGAACAAGTTGGAAAAATTATATAATTGCAAGAATATAGCTGATATACAAGATGAAATGGTTGATGACTTTTACAGATACTACTTTGCTTGGTTTGAACTCTACCGCATGATAAGCAGTAAGCAATGGGAAGCAGCAAAAGAATCTATAGATCAATTAGAAAACTTTGTTCCGGCGTTGTTTCGGAAACAAGAAATATTCTGGTCTGAAAAAAATAGTGCTGTGAGATATTTAATTAGCCAAAAAGAGACTCTAAGTGCATACGATTTTTGTCACAACCTAGTCAAACCCAAAAGGAATGAACAAGTTTTATCAAAGTTCTTTTACCGTGGTCTTATGCTTTCAGATCTACAATATACATCCTATTTCTAGCGGAACGATTCATAATTTGATAACATGCATGCTACGATAATTTTATAAATACTTTCATAGGGTAACTGGTAATATTGAGTAAACAAATATGCTATAGAACTATGGTAAATGGTATAGGGCGTTCCTGCAATATCAAACAAATAAGGAACGCCATTTTTAATTCTAAAATCAAAACGGG
>CALWSG010000008.1 GCA_944384155.1 uncultured Lachnospiraceae bacterium
TTAAAATCTGCTCCGTATGCCTTTACTGAAAATATCATAACAAACAATATTATACTAACTATGTTCCCTATTGATTTTATCTTTTCTCCCATTTGCCTTACCTTTCTTTATAAAATCCTACTGTGTAATGCTTCCCAAATTTAAAATATGCTTTCTTATCATTAAAGCATCCTTTACGGTTATTCCGTCATTTGCCTTATTTGCATCGGCTGCCTTTGCATACCAGCCTGCCACCTTTTCTATTCCAAGAATATCTTTTCTTACTGCCAAGGAATCCTTTACGGTTATTTTTCCGTCTCCGTTTACATCACCGTATATGATAATATTATGCTCATACACAAGTGTTCCGCTGTTATTATATATAAGAACCTTATCTCCTGTTCCAACCGTTCCTGTCTTTTCATTTCCGCTTTTATCCGTAACTTTAATTGTTCCATTTTGAACAACATACTTTTCTTTAACAGACTGAACCGTACTTTCCGGTGATATTCCTGTTACTGTTTTATTTGCATTATCTGCCTTCAGTCCGTTCACCGTAACCTTAAGCTCTCCTTCCTGGCCTCCGTTTTCTCCTGCCTTTCTTACAACAGACAGAGTATATTCTCTCTTGTCACCGTTTTCCGCAGTAACCGTTATCTTTATTGTATTATTACCCACATTAAGACTATGACTGCCTGTTCCCGATACCTTTGCTTTGCCGTCAACAGCCGCTGCAGACACCTTTATAGATGAAACATTATTCTCAACTATAATATCATAATTTTGAGTAAACATATTGAATGAAGGCGTCAGAGAAATACCGTCCACTGCAAGACTGCTAAGCACATTATTGGGACTTCCGTCTTTTGTAGGTATAGTACATACGCTTTCAGGCATATTATTAAATACAGGTATTTTAAAAACAAGCTTCAGGTTTGATTTCATCTCATCCGTATATCCCTTTGAGGTAGTAACTGCCTCCTGCCTTGCACCTATAATATGAGTCATGTACTGATGTGTATAAGGTGTATCTACAAAATCAAATTTTTTATAGTATAGGGTGTCCTGTCCTCTGCTTATATAATTTTTTGCCACATACACTGCTCCTCCCACTATGGACTTATATCTTGTATTCCACGGCAGGTAATATTCCTTCCTGGCTGACGCATCTGTTACGTAATCACCTCTTGCATACGCAAGTCCCCTCTGTATTGCCGTAAGGCTTGAAGTTGTATATGCACCTATATTGTAATAGTTATAATAGCCCTCGTAACCCTTTACGGTTCCTGATATACTGCCGCTTGTACCATTGGCGCCTATCTCCTGTATTATGCTTGATGCAATATAAAAAGGACTTGCTCCTGATATTTGTGCCGCATTCATAATAGCCTGTGTATATGTCATAGTGCCGCCATTGTCATTTGATATTGTACCGCCAGCCAAAAACTTGCCGCTTACCAGCTTTTTTAAGCCTTCTTCTGTCTGGTATGAAGGCTGATATGAAAGTGATTCAAACTGAAAAATATATGTTTCATCAAGAAAATTTCTCGGGTCAAGCGCGTACGCCACAAGCTCTTCTGACGCTGCCACCCACGCATCTCCGTCAAAGGAGTACCATGTACCTGTAGCCCAATCATATGCCTTCGTGTCTGTTGACTTCCATGACGATATGGAATTTTTTGATATAAGACTTCTTCCTATAACACTTTCATTCTCCACTACTTCATTCCAGTCAAGATTTATTTTATCTGCCACAAATACCCAGTTTGGATATTTTGTGTGAAGCTTTCTCAAATCATTTTTATAGCTTTCCGGAAATCCCTGTGCCGTCATATAAGCCTCAAAATCTGCATCAGGCTCATATTCCGCATCATCAGATACAGTAAGATAATCACTTCTTACATAACCCTCTAATGTCTTTCCGTTTGTATATATAAAGGAAATCTTATACCACTTTGCTCCGTCTGCTGCATATTCCTCACCCTTTACGGTAACAACATATCCGTTTTTAAGTCCTACATACCCTCCGTCACTTTGAAGTATGCTGTAAGTAGTTCCGGGACCTGTCCTTACATTAAGTGAAGAATTTGAATATATTCCCGTTACTGTTCCTGTCTTTTCGCTATATCCAAATATTTCCATTTCACCCATATATGCAAAAAGACCACCTATCATTGCCACAATCAAGCTATAGCATATGATATTGGTCCTTATCTTATGGAAATATTTTCTGTCTACCCTAAATTCCATTATTTTTCCTCTCTACTTTTGTATAACCAACAATTAACTCTGTTATCTCATGACAAGGAGAGATATCTTACACCTCTCCATTGTCATATATGTTATCTGTTATGCCTCATCAATTGCCTTGCCTATATCGTTTCTCATGTACTTATTTGCAAAAGAAATATGCTTTGCAGCCTCATAGGCATTTTTTCTTGCAGCTTTTAAATCCTCGCCTTTTGCCACTACACCTAGAACACGTCCCCCATTTGTAACGATTTTTCCGTTATCATATTTTGTTCCCGCATGAAATACATAGTAGCCGTCTTTATCCTTAAATTCCTCAAGCCCCGTAATCTCAAAGCCTTTATCATAATGCTCCGGGTAACCGTCTGAGGCAAGCACAACACAAACCGCCGCATTATCCTCAAACTCAAGCTCAATGTCATTAAGTTTTCCGTCTATGCAGGCCTCAAATACATCTATAATATCATTCTTCATTCTCGGAAGAACAACCTGTGCCTCCGGATCGCCAAATCTGGCATTATACTCAAGAACCTTTGGACCCTTTTCAGTAAGCATAAGTCCAAAGAATATTATTCCTTTAAAAGGTCTTCCCTCCGCCTTCATTGCATCAACCGTAGGCTGATATATGTATTTCCTGCAAAATTCATCAACCTCTTCAGTATAGAAGGGACTTGGCGAAAATGTTCCCATTCCTCCTGTATTTAAGCCTTTATCTCCGTCCTTTGCTCTTTTATGGTCCTGTGCCGAGGTCATTATTCTTATAGTATCTCCATCTACAAATGACAGCACCGATACCTCCCTGCCCGTCATAAATTCTTCTATGACAATCCTGTTTCCGGCATCTCCAAACTGCTTATCAAGCATAAGTGTCTTAACACCCTCCGTTGCCTCAGCCTTAGTATTGCAGATAAGCACTCCCTTTCCAAGAGCCAGTCCGTCCGCCTTTAATACTATAGGATACCGGGCAGTTTCAAGGTATTTAATTGCTTCCTCCGGAGTGTCAAAATTCTCATACGCTGCGGTAGGAATATTATATTTTTTCATTAAATCCTTTGAAAATGCCTTTGAGCCTTCAAGTATTGCCGCATTTTTCCTCGGTCCAAACACTCTTAAGCCTGCTTTCTCAAATTCATCCACAATTCCTCCCACAAGAGGATCATCCATTCCCACTATTGTCAAATCTATTTTCTTTTCCTTTGCAAAGGATACAAGCTTTTCAAATTCCATAGCCTTAATGTCAACACATTCTGCAAACTCACTTATTCCCGCATTTCCCGGAGCACAATAAATTTTCTCTGCTTTGCTGCTCTGTGCAACCTTCCATGCTATTGCGTGTTCTCTTCCACCGCTGCCTACAATTAAAATTCTCATTGTATCTGCCCTTTCTACAATTATATGTGAATAACTTTTCCGTTTTCTACTTTTATCCTTCCGTTGGCAATATCATCTATTGCCTGCGGCATTATTATCCATTCAGCCTGCTCCATTACTCTTTTTTGCAAAATCTCCGGCGTGTCATTGTCCATAACCTCAACTGCTTTTTGAGATATAATAGGTCCCGTATCTGTTCCCTCATCAACAAAATGACAGGTGGCTCCCGTAAGCTTTACTCCACGCTCAAGTGCTTTTTCATGTACTTTAAGACCATAGTAGCCTGTCCCGCAAAATGAAGGTATAAGTGCAGGGTGAATATTTATTATTTTATTTCTGTACTCTTTTATAAGTTTTTCAGGAAGTACAACCATACAGCCTGCAAGGACTATAAGATCCGGATTATACTCCTTAAGCTTTAAGAGAAGTGCATCGTTAAACTGCTCTCTTTTGTCAAAGGTCTTAGGTGAAATACAAACTGCCTCAATACCATTGTCCCTTGCTCTTGTAAGTGCATATGCATTTGGATTATTGCTGATAACAACCTCTATCCGGGCATTTGTTATTTTTCCTGTATTAATGGCGTCTATAATTGCCTGAAGGTTAGTTCCTCCCCCTGACACAAGAATACCTACTCTTAACATAATGTAACTCCCTTTTCTCCTGCCTCTGTCCTTCCTATCACAAAGCACTCTTCTCCTGCTTCCTTTAAGGCTTCCATTGTCTTATCCGCATCGGCAGGGTCAACGGCAAGCACCATTCCCACACCCATATTAAACGTATTATACATCATTTCCTCTGCTATATCACCGTCTGTGGAAAGCATCTTAAATATAGGCGGAACATTGTAGCTGTTTTTATTTACAACTGCTCTTATTCCCTCAGGAAGCATTCTTGGAATATTTTCATAGAAGCCTCCGCCCGTAATATGACTGCAGCCCTTAATCTTAACTCCTGCATTTTTTACGTTTCTCAATGCCTTTACATATATTTTTGTAGGTACTATAAGTGCTTCTCCCAATGTTTTTCCAAGGGAATCATAATATATGTTTAAAGCCTCTTCTGTCATTTTAAATACCTTTCTTACAAGGGAAAATCCATTGCTGTGAACACCGCTTGAAGCTATTCCTATAAGAGTGTCGCCGGCTTTAATATCCTGTCCTGTAATTAAATCCTTTTTGTCAACTATACCCACTGCAAATCCTGCAAGGTCGTACTCATCTACAGGATAAAATCCCGGCATCTCTGCGGTTTCGCCGCCTATTAACGCCGCACCTGCCTGTGCACAGCCATCTGCCACACCGCTTACTATAGTAGCTATCTTTTCAGGCTCATTCTTTCCACATGCTATGTAATCAAGGAAAAACAGCGGCTCACCCCCTGCACAGGCTATGTCATTTACACACATTGCCACACAATCTATTCCCACAGTATCATGCTTGTTTAAAAGAAATGCAAGCTTTAACTTTGTTCCTACCCCGTCAGTTCCCGATACAAGAGTAGGCTCCTCCATATCCTTAAACTTATCCATTGAAAACGCACCTGAGAAACCGCCTATTCCGCCTAACACCTCCGGTCTCATTGTTTTCTTTATATGCTCCTTCATAAGCTCAACTGACTTATATCCTGCTTCAATATCAACTCCGGCCTTTTTGTAATCCATTTTTTCATTTCCTTTCTTTATGTATATATTAACGCAAGATAAACAGCCATATATTTAAGGCTGCTTTTCCTGCATATATTTTTTATATACAATTAATCGTTGTAATGCTTGTATCCCTTTTTCTGAAGCTTTTCTGCCTTTTCAACTACCTTTTCCTTCATATTCTCGGAATATTTTTTAAGCTTTTCAAGAAGCTCCTCATCTGATGTTGCCAAAATCTTAGCTGCCAAAAGCCCTGCATTTAAGCCTCCGTTAATTGCAACTGTTGCAACAGGTATACCGCCGGGCATCTGTACTATAGAATAAAGAGAATCCACACCGCCAAGAGACTTGGTATAAATAGGTACTCCCACTACCGGCATAGGGAATATTGCTGCACACATGCCCGGAAGATGTGCTGCTCCCCCTGCCCCTGCAATAATAACCTTTATTCCTTTGTGTTCTGCCGATTTCGCATAATCATAGAATATGTCAGGCATTCTGTGTGCTGAAATTATTGTCATTTCATACTCAACGCCTAATTCCTCAAGCACCTCTGCTGCCTTTCCCATAATATCAAGATCTGAATCGCTGCCCATAACTATACCAACTTTAGCCATGTTCGTTTTCTCCTTTTTGTTATTTATTTAAAACATTGCCTCCTATAAGGCTACATCATACATTTTACTTGATTAGTTTTATCAAGTCAATAATTTATACTATTTTTTATCAAAGGCATCATTTAACATTTCCGTTCCCCTAAGAACAAATCTTCCCTCTTTAATTATTGGAATAACTGTATTTTCTCTTGTTATAACATTTATTTGACCAAGCTCATTGTAAGGAATGGTAATATCTGTATGACAGTTAAAATATGCCTTTTCCGGCTCTGTTTTCCTAAGATCTGATATTTCATTGCTCTTTGCAGCTATTTCCTTTCCGTCAGGATTATAAGTTTTTTCCTCCTCCTCATATGAGTAACAGGTATCACCAACGGCAAAATGAGGTCCCATTTTCTCAACAATCAGAATAGGCATAACAGGAATTATATTATACTTTTGTCCTACCACATATGCTGTTGTATTTGTGCCTATGGCAAACTCCCCCATTGGCAGCGTATCGTGACCTTTCAAAAGATTTTCCTTAATATATGCTTTATTGGCAGCTTCACTGTCAAAATTTCCGCAGGAATATTCCTCTATGCAGCCATCCTTAAACTTTAGACTTAAATCTATATAATTAAGTCCCTTAAGATAAACTTTTGTAACATGTAATATTCCCTCCGTTCCCGTAAGCTTAGGTGATGTGAACACTTCTCCCAAAGGAATATTTACGTCTGCCAGACAGTTTTCAAATAAGGTTTCCTTTTCAGGATTTTTAAGCTCCTTCAGACTTACCCTCAGGTTTGTCTTATTGCCATTCATTCCCTTTATCTCCACATACTTTCCCTTGTCTAAGGCATTGATAAGCTGTGTCTGAATATTCTTATACATATTCTCATCAAGGTTATTTATTTTAATGGTTTCCTCGAATATTTCCCTGTAATTTTCTCCTATATCTGCCACAGGATAGGCTATTATGGTAAAGCTTCTTTCCTCTTCCCTTACATAACGGTGAAGTATGTCCGTGTACTCCCTGTTATAGTCATTTCTTAACTTGTACTGCTTTTGTGTATATTTTACGGCTTCCTTTTTATCTTCCGGAGAGAAGGGAATCTCCCCAAAGGTTTCAAGAACAGCAGGACCTGCCATTTTCCCTGCCATATCCTTATACCGTTCAAGCATAACCTTTAATACTTCTATATTTCTGTCTTTTATACATTTATCGAATATAGGCCCGTCAAGGTACCTGTGGTCATATCCGTACTGTCTGTTTGCAGGCGTTGAATCACAGCCAGCCAGTCTTATAACTGTCTTTAACCCCGCTTTTTCAAACTGACATATAGCTGCTTTTATTACTCGCTCAAATCCAATACTGTATCTTATTTCCACAGTTTCTTTTTTTGATATATCCTTTCCCAGAACCTTAAAGCCTTTGATAAAGCCTTCCGTGTAGGTTTTTGCCATAGCTTCAATCTTATCCTCCGAAAAGGTATTTAAAAGCTTTGCCGTTTCTATCTCGTTCCTGCTTATATATGCACCATAATAATACAAATATTTTAAATCCCTTAAATCTGACTCCCTTATTATACTTAGAGCAAAATCTGATTTTTCGTCAAACATTTCCCTTATATTATACTCAATAAATATTTCACTGCAGTCATGTACAAACCAGTATATAATATTTTTAAGGTTCTTTTCCGATAAATCCTCTGACTCAAACAAATTGTATATCTCCACAAACACTTCTGCATAAGCAGCTATAGGTTCAAGCTTTACTGACAGTGCAGATGCAGCAAGATTTCTTATGCTTACTCCAAGCCATAAAAGATATTTGCCATATTCTTCTCCTATAGTATGATTCATATAAGTAGGATTTAAGTAGCTTTTATCATAATTATCCCTTATTTCTCCATGAAGTCTGAGATTAATATCCTGAAGTTCACTTATGCTAAGCTTTCTGTAGCTTCCCTCCTCCGACATATCAAAAAGCTTCTTTATAAACAGCAGGTCATCACCACACTTTACAAAGTAATCCCTATACGGTTCCTTAACTGTATTTTCTGTCTTTATCTCACTTATTCTTTCCATGATAAGGCGATATCGTTCCCTGACACTGTCATTTTCCTCTGCATAATAAGTTTTATATTTCATACACTGCCTCATTTCTTTTTATTTCTTGGATTTTTCTATATTTCCCATAATAATATTTTCTTCTATAAGCTTTTTGCAAAACTCCCACAGCTTTTCCGAGCCTTCATGAGTTGTACTGTTTCTCCCCATTATCTGTTCTTCCCTTACATTATGCTCTCTCCATGCACGTCCTCCCGTAATATCATTTAACATTACAGGCTGTATCTTATCCAGCGTATTGGCAAACTTAGCCTCGGCAGTTTTTCTTTCCTCAAACTCGTCCCACAGACCTCTAAGCTCCTCCCCCTGCTCCTTTGGAAGAATGTTAAAAATCCTCTCCGCCGCCTTTAGCTCTCTTTCTCTTTTTGTATCATTCCCATTAGTGTCATAGGCATATGTGTCCCCTGCATCTATTTCAACTATATCATGTATCAGCACCATTTTTACGGTTTTAAGGACATCTATCTTTTCATTGGCATACTCGCTTAACAGTATGCACATCATTGCCAGTGACCACGAATGGTCCGTGTCTGTTTCCTTTCTTGACCCATCTGATATATATGACTGTCTGACTATATTTTTTAACTTATCTATCTCCATAATGAAATCAAGCTGACTGCACATACGGCTGTCAAGCTCTTTCATAGAGCCGTATCTTTCACTGTACATAATCTGCACCTGCCTTTCACTTTTTACCTTTACATTCCCACAAGCATAGCTCCAAGCACAAACAGCCACACGATGGCATTGCCAACAGTTCCTATCCACGGAAATTTTAAAAATACATTATCCTCCTTAAAGCTGTACAATCCCATTGCAAATCCTCCCAATGAAACCAAGAACCCGGTCATTCCCAATGCTCCCACTGATACAGAGCCTTTTCCACCGCTTTTAAAGGATAAATATACTGCAAATATTACAAGCCCTGCCGCCATAATAAAATATATGGTTGATATAATTCCTTTTACAGACTGCCTTTTATCCGTAAACTTATAGGATTTATTTTTTACAAATTTTTTTACATTCATGTTTTTTTCTCTTTTCTAAAAAAATCTTTCTTGTAATAATGTATACAATATAACCTGCTATACCTCCCACTGTATTTAGAAACAAATCGTCCACATCAAAGCTTCCCACCTTTAACACAAGCTGAAATGTTTCAATTATAAGTGAAAATGCAAAAGTAATAATAGTTACAACCATACCGTTTCTTATTTTTTTCAGCGTAAGAGGTAAAAAAAATCCAAAAGGTATAAAGCATATAATATTGCCCCAGATGTTTAATATCATCATTTTAAATCCCGTATCCGAGTACTCTGCCCACCTTAAGTACCTTTTTATCTCTTTTAAAAACACAAGATTGTAGGAATAATCCTTCCGTATCTGTGCTCTTCCAAAGCTTTCAGCAAACAGCAGAAAATATAATGTAAAAATCAAATATGCCAAAAATAACAAACGGCTAACAATTATTAGCCGTTTATGATTATTATTTTTCAATGCTTTCTCCATCTTAATTATTTTTCCATGCTAAAAGGAAATATATGTCTTGCCTTTTACAAGCCTGGCCCCGTTTACTATGGATATAACTCCCACAGTTATGCCAAATACAATGCAGATAACCCCAAGTGTTATTGAACCTGCCCCCGAATTTTTCATTATCTTATAAATCTTCTCGCCCATATCCTATATCCTCCGTTTCAACTGCGATAAACTTTCTTACATACTAATCTTTATTCCGAAGCGTTTTACGCTACAGGCGACGCAAATCTCAAATTTGCGTCTGCCATCCGGGCTTATTTGTGACGCTCCGGCACAAATAGCCGTATTACCTTGCTCCGTATATTCTGTAATATTCGTCAATAGCTTCCTTTATTTTGTCATCTATTATAATACTGCCCTTATACTCTTTATTATACAGATGCTCTATAACCTCTGCCATTGTAACTATTGCAGTGGTCTCTATTCCGTAATTTTCCTTTAACTCCTCTAATGCACTTTTATCAGTTTTTCCCTTTTCCATACGGTCAACAGATATAACAAGACCTATTATGTTTTTTCCTCCGTTTGCCTTTACTATAGGAAGTGTTTCATCTATAGATTTTCCTGATGTTGTAACATCTTCTATAAATATTATTTTATCCTCCTCAGATATAGGACTTCCCAAAAGAATACCTGTATCACCGTGGTCTTTTACCTCCTTACGGTTTGAACAGTACTTAATATCTGCTCCGTATAATCTGTTTAACGCCATTGTAGTTGCCACTGTCAGAGGAATTCCTTTATAAGCAGGTCCAAACAGCAAATCAAAATCTACGCCGTACTTTTCATTTATTGCCCTTGCATAATATTCTCCAAGCCTGTTTAACTGTCCACCTGTTCTGTAAAAGCCTGTGTTTATAAAAAACGGGGTTTTTCTGCCGCTTTTTGTAACAAAATCACCAAATTTCAATACTCCGCAATCTACCATAAATTCAATAAATTCTTTTTTATATGATTCCATATGTCCGTTTTCTCCTTATTCTATATACTTTATAAGCGTACTATTTGTAGTATATCATTACAGGTGTCTTTTTTCAATAATTAATGTTGCTTTGAATCAGCTTTTTTTGCCGGAATTTGAGAATTATCAGTTTGCAGATAATCAATCATTAATTTTTCCAGATGATTAATTTTTTTAATAATTAGTCCTTTATCCTTTGTTCCCCCTCTTTTGTCAAGCTCTGTCCATGTTATTCCATTAATTTCATGAAATTGCAAATCAGCAACGAATTTATGTAAAAATTCCTCAAATTTAATGTCGGCTATGTTTAGCTTTTGAAACCTGTCAAATAATCCGAACCATATAAAAGAATTTTTAGGTGTAAACAAAGAAATAATATCTTCTTTTTCATCTAATAAAGGTGTGAGTCTGGTGATAATTTCCTTAAATCCGTTAAATTCTTTAATATTGGCATTTTGGTTAAGATACTTTCCAATGCGTTTGGGCTGTTTATTCCATTTTTCAAAATGGTTTATTAACATAACCGACTCCATTACAATCTTTTCGCATGTACCCTTAAGCCTGTCACTTTCTGTGTATTTTCCGCAATTTCTGAAGAAATCGCTGTCAATAATATTTCTTATATTTCTTGCATATTTACTTATGTATGTAAATCCCGTCTGTGCTGCATTCATTGGTTTATGATTATTGTATCTTTCTACCAGGTCACACATTCTCTGAGTGGTGCATTGTTCATGAATGGTACATTCAAGCTGGTATTCATTAAATACCTTTTTTAATTCCTCAGGTAAATCAGAATATGTTTTATTCCTAATATCAAATTGAACAGTTTTTTTAATAACTTCTCCATATTTATCTCTTAAAATATTTCCATGCTCATCAACAGCATTTTCCTTATATTCAGCCATAAATTCCTTAATGTCATTAGTAATTTTATAATTACCGTTTTTAAACTCATCTAATGTTGAACTCCTTTGCAGTCCTTCTATAATATATAATTGACAATTATCTATATGCTCTCCGAGAATAATAGGAGGAATATAGTCATCCGTCAGAACCACATAAATCAGCTCATTTTTCATATTTTTTGTCCAAATTCCTGCCATTCTCTGTACATCCTGATCAGAGCGAATATCATTATCTGCCATTTTCTTTAAATATGTATCCAACGGATATGTCTGTTTTCTTGGTCTTCTGTTCATTTATATTTTCCTCCGCTAATATAGTATTCGTATTTTATCATATGCTCTCATTGTATGCATATTATCTGTATAGACCGTATTGCTTATATGTAATTCTTCCATAATTTCCTGTTGATTGTATCCCTCAGACAGAAGCATTGCTATTTTTACCTGTAATTTTGACAGCCTGCTTAAATATTTTTTCATCTTGTCAGAGAAATCATCAATTGAACATATGATTTTATCAGATAACTCATTTTCAATGGTAAAATTTGACGGTATCTTTTCGCCAAGACTAACATCCTCCTCAATAAGTTCGTCCAAATACTCCATTTTTACAGGACATTTTCGCTTTTTTCTATTCATGTAACTAATATATGTATCAAACTTATTTGTTATATTATTGCTGAGAAAGGTAGAAAATTTACAATTTTGTAAATCATCATATTTCTCCACACTGTCCCGCAGCACATCTAAAGCGATGCTGTATAAATCGTCATAATCCATATAAGAGATACCGCCAATCTTACAAATCTTGGGATAACAAATCTGCTTAAGCTTTAACATATCATTTAAGCAGTATTCCTCCAATATTTTTTCTTTTTGCATTAAATCCATTTAATACACCTGCTTTCAAGTTATTTTTTTATATTGTTTAATTGGAAAATATTGCAGAAACGCATAGTTAAACATTTTCTTGACTTTACCTGAAAATTTATGTAAAATGACATAAACGTAACTTTGTTGCGTTTCATAAATCAAAACATTATTGTTACATGATTTATGCAATGTAGCCAGCTCGTCCACGATGGTGCGCCAACACCGTTTGAGTGGACGGGTTTTTTTTATTTTCCTTTCATATTTCATAGTATATAACGAACCTTTGTTCTTGTCAAGTATTTTTAGAACGTCTGTTCTATTTTTCTGATTAATACATTTCACAATAGAAATCCCCAAAAATAATTTTCCTTTGCAATTTTTAAATAAATTAATTTTTAAAAAGAGAATAATATATTAGTTTCACCATTACCTGAAACATTAATATATGAAAAGGAGAAAAAACAAATAATGACAAAAACAAATATCTTAACAAAAAGCTATAAAACATTACATATTCCAAGCAGACAAGAGTTTCACAGATATGCCTCAAATTTAATATCACAAGAGGATTTTTCAACCGTACATCCAAATAATGCTGTGAGCAGGACATTTAATGCAATTCATTGGACAATAGGACATTCTAAAAAATATTAATACGAGGTGAAGCACTATGAAGCAAATACAATATACACTTATTAAACTTCCTATCAGGGAGCTTATTAAGCAAAATTACAATGTAAAGATAAGCAAACAATCAGAATTAAATAACGAATATTTAATCACACAGGGAGATTCTCTTTTATTTAATCAAATAGAAAGACTTAGGGGAAGCTTTTCCCGGCACATAAGTGAAATTATTCTGGTGGTAGCAAAGAAAAATCCTAAACAGGAGGAAGCGCTGCGGCATATTTTAGATGCCGGGTTTACATATAATAATATTCACTACTCCCGTTTCGGGAAATCAGCCTCACAGGCAAAGGACGGCATTACTGCCTTTGTATGTGATTCAATTTTTAATGAATTATACAATATAACACAAATGGATATTAAGATTGATGAATGTGTTGTTTCAAAATATGAAGCCCAGAGATGTCTGCCTTTTAGTTCCTGCACCGTTATCAAAGACTATATGCCAAACATAATTATTATTGGAGAATATGAAAAAACTCTTTCTAACCAGTTAATTAAATATGTGGTTGAAAGAGAAAAAGAATTTGAGGATAAGGAAACAGGTGAAAAAAGAAAATACAAAGCAAAAGAAATTGAGGAGGGTTATACAAATATAAAGCTGTCTCCCTTTGACGGCTGCGGATGTCATGAGAAAGAATTTATGGAAATTACAAGTACATATTCAGGGCTGGATTACACCCCTATTGGAGCTCAGATTCGTCTGCCATTTATAAAGGGGTATTCTGTATATGTGCCATTCAGGGATATATTAAAGGAATGGGGCTATGAATACATTACAGATATTTACGGTACTAAGCACCATATAAATAATATAGACTGTATTTGGAATACCTCAATGTTTAAGGGACATAGCCTGTTTAAATCAAAGTACGGAAACAATGCATGGACTGAATATATGAACACCATAAATAAATATCAGTTTAAGCTTGGCATCAGCAAATACAGCCATCATGTTAAACACTTAAATAAATATACCAGAATGAACTTTCAGTATTTACAATGCTTAAATTTATGGAATCCTAAATATATTGAGTGTTACGAAAATAATGAAATGGGAAGCTATGATATACTTGATGAGAGCAATGATGGAAAAATAATAAAATTAGCTAAGTATACCACTTCCCTATTTGAAAAGATAATTAAGGGTGATAAATTTTACACATATAAATTTATGGGCATTACAGATACTGATGATTATGAGCCTGAAAGCAAATACCTTGAAGCCGCATTGATTAATGATGCTATGTTAAAAGACCCTGCCGTTAAACAATTTATTTACAGAAAGCTTAAGAAATCTATTGATGATGCAAAGGTGGGTAAGATTTACTGCTCCGGATTCTATCATACGGGTGTGGGGGATATGATTGGATATTTACAGTATGCAGTTGGTGTTGAGCCTGTCGGCTGTCTGGGAGAAAGAGAATTATACAGCGCAAACCTTGACGCCGGAGATTGCATATCATTTCGTTCTCCTTTAGTAGACCCGTCTGAGGTCAATAAAATAAAAATTGTTCAGAATGATGTATTGAACAAATGGTTCAAGCATTTTAAAGACCAGGATATAGTAATGTTTAATATGTATGATATTTCAGCACCGCAGCAGGGGGGAGCTGATTTTGACGGTGATATTTTCTTTTTATGCGATGAACCTATTATTATAGACTCAAAAATTGATAAACATATTATTCTTGACATTGAGGACAAGGTTACTGCCCAGTCAAAACCATATACAAAGGAGAATCTGATAGAATATGAGTTAATGACCAGAGATAACCGCATTGGAGAAATCACAAATGTTGCTACCAGTATAGAAAACAGATATACAACAAATGAAGATATTAAAAAGCTCTATTCCGATTATTCATCACTTCTGCGGATATTTCAGGGAAAAGAAATTGATTTCCTTAAAACAGGCTTTCGCTGGCACATGAACAGCGGACTTAGAAAGCATTTAAAGCAATTACCTTATTTTTTACTTTTCAATTATCCGTCAAAAATGAAAACTTATATGAGCATAACAAGTGAAAATAAAGATAAAAGTAAGGAGGATAAAGTAACACCTAATGCATACCATTCCCCTTCTCCAATGAATGAATTATGCAATTATATTTGTACATGGGAAAAGAAACACATTCTATGGGATAACACCATTAATAATTTGGCAGAAATAAGAGATTTAATAATAGACAGGAATTTAAATTTATCAGACCGTGAGGTGATTAGAAAATGCAGAAGGTGTATTAATGAATATGCTGCCGAAATAAAAAATCATATAGCACTTCACAGAGAAAAGTCAGATGATGAATATCATAAATTCAATATGGAAGCTATAATTAATATATATAAGGAAGAATTAAAAAAAGAAATCGGCTTAGATGAAAATATTATAGCTAATTATGTAATAAAGACATCATATTCATCTGTTTCCATCAGCAAGGCTTTTGCCTGGTCCGGGTATGGAGATTACATTATTGATAATTTACGTAACAATACAAATTCAAAAACAAATATATCTATAAAAGAGGTTCCTTATGCAGCAGGGGAATCTTATGAATACTTGGGAAAATACTATGAATTTAAGGAAGGTGACGCATATATACAAATGTGATGATATGTTCTTATATGAAATTATTGAGGATTATAAGGCTGCACAATCAACGGAAGAAAAAAACGAGATTTTTAGCTCCTTTTGCTCTTCTGTATGGTCTTGTGACAATAAACGGAGAACATATAAAAAAACAATACATTTTAATGTAAATAAAGACTTATTAGATACAGAGCCGGGACAAATTTTCAATACATGGTCCTGCATAGAATACAAATATTACATATCTTCCACAAGGGATAAAAATTGGCGTCCAATTATCAGACAGAATATAAATAACATATACACCAGATATTTTGATAAAGATGTTATTCTTGGAAAGGAATATATGGACTTAATAAAAACTCCAAAGCGTTTATATTATGAATGGATTTCCGGAGTTAATATGAATGCAGCCTCTGTTGCCGGAATAATTGAAAATTCAATTAGTCAGTCTGAAAAGGTTAAATTAAAATTACAAAAAGAAAAATTAACCTTATCCTGGAATGAATATAAAAAGGTGGTTGAAGAGTTTTTACGCAGAGCCTTTGAAAACTCTAAACTAATAGAAGAGTATGAAGATAATAAAAATATTTTTACCCGGCTGGATTTTCTGACAGAGGATCACTTTTATGTTAAATATATTAATCGTTCATTAAATGGTGAAATAAAAAAGTGGGAGAAAAGAAGCTGCGGACTGCCGCAAAATTCAAGAAAAGGGTACAAGCATTGCAAATTATGCGGCATAATAATTGAAAGAAGCGGAAATAAAAAAATGTATTGCGACAAGTGTGCGTTAACTAAGGAAAGGGAGAGAAAGCGGAAAAACGCATATAAGTACAGAATAGCGAAATAGAAAGTCTAAGTTTTTTCCGTAAAACCAATGTCTAATCACGTTTTTATGTGTGTATATATCAAATACGGAATACAGCGTAATACGTTGAATTTCCCCTTTTCTCTTGGTGGTGATTGCATTATTTGTTCTAAATAATGTAATCACCTGTTTTCTGTAATCACAATCACTAAGGAATTCAGGAGGTAACAGACATTTGAAAAAATCATTGTTAAAGGATATAGGAACATATAAAAACATTCTTATATCATCATTTCTTAATTCATCCGATATTATGGAATTAATGCTGGGAAGCGATTATTCTCAGGATGATGTAAACAACATCCTATATAATCAAATATTTCCGTATTTATACTCAGATGAAACTAAGACAGATATTAAGACTTATTTATGTACAGAAATTGATATACCAAAAATTCCTACAGCTACTATTAAGGATATGAAGATTATCATATGGATATACTGCCATAGAGATTATATGCAATACTCAAAACAGGAATATTTTGGAACTCGCGTTGATATTCTTGCTGATATGGTAGAGAGGGAAATAAGAGATTGTACTCAGCTTGGCATAGGTAATTTACATTTAGATTCCGTTACATATATGTCTGAAAACAAAACATATTACGGAAGACAAATGATATTTACAGTTCCTGATTTTAAATTTAAGGGGTAATTGGTTTGAAGCTTGATTATTTCACCTTACTCAGTCCTCAGCCTGTAAAAATACAAAATGTAGGAAGTATTATTTCTCCCACCCTTAATGACATATCAAATATAACATATTCCACATATAAAATGTTTTTACAAGTGTTATTAACGGATATAAAGGGCTATTATAATGCAATAGATATGCTTGGCGACAATTACTTCCTTCCATACTCGGAAACGCAAAAAAGGCAAATATTAAAAATAAAGCAGGAATACGAAGCCGGCACACAACATGAAAAAAATAACATCTCTTTCTTTAATATATTTATTTTTGATTATATTTTTAGAGATACCATATTACATGCTTTAAATTTCTTTATAAAAGAAAATGTAGTGTATTCTAATGAATTAAAACTATTTACCGTATATGATACAAATATTGAAAATCCAATTGGTACGATACACGGAAATAATTATAATGAAGTAATTGATGTTATTTTTCAGCGGCTGGCCATTCAAAGCCGGGAAAACAATTTTCAAAATGTTAAGGTAAAGAATAAAACCGCCCAAAGCTTATTAGACAAAATAAAAAAAGGCAGCCAAAAGAATTCAGAAAAGGTAAATAAGAAAATGGAGCTGCCAAATTTAATATCGTCTTTAGCTTCTCATCATAACAGTCTAAATATGATAAATATCTGGAATTTAACAGTATATCAATTAAATGACCAATTCCAAAGACAATGTATTGATGATGCCTATGAAATTCAGTCAATGAGCGTAGCTGCCTGGGGTGATTCACAAGGGAAATTTGATAATACGATTTGGTATTCATTAATTAATTAAAATTTTTTTACTGCAAAATAACAAAACTAGGAGGATTTATTATGTCAAAAATCAACAAATCTAACAGACAGGTGTGCGATGTGGATATACGAGATATAGCCACAAAAAAACCTATTATGTTTTTTGAAACAGCAAACACAACAACTCAGAACATCTCTGCCGAGTCTGTATATGCAATGGCAAACGGCGGGCGTAAAATTGCATTTGCCAACCCAATGGAAGGCACGGCAACTATTGAAGCCCAGGTTTATCCATTTGAGTTTTATTCTCTTATGACAGACGGTATCATTGAGTCCACGGCAGCTTACCCTGTAAAGGAAACTATTAAATGTACCACTGCCGGACAGCTTACAATTCCTACAGGTGCCATAGCAGGTACAGTTTTTGTATTTGCAAAAGACTCTTTTGGCGAAACGGAAATCAAGGGCTCTTTCGACGGCACAACATTTACTGCCACAGAGACTGGCGATTTAGCAGAAGAAACTGAATACGAAGTTGGCTACATTATGTCTAAAGCTTCCGGCGTAAAGAAAATAAGCTTTAACAACAGCAAGCTTCCAAAGGCTTATTATATATCTATGAATACTGTGGAAAAGGACGAAAACGATGTTCTTACGCCATATAAAATTATTCTTTATAAGGCACAGCCTCAGAGAAACTTTGAACTGTCTCAGTCCAGCGAAGGAGACCCGGCTTCTATTACAATGACCTTTGACCTTCTTGAGGATAAGGACGGTAACTTCGTAGATATGATTGAGATAGAGGAGTAAAAAATTTAAACTAAATAATATTACAGTAGTTTAGATAAAAATATTATTATGGGATAGCTGATACCATAATTTTCAGCTATCCCTTTTTTTACCGTATTGGAGGAATCTTATGACATTAGAATTGTTTATTACAATATTAGTTATGTCCTCTGCTGCCACCTCTGTTGCCATACAGCTTATTAAAACAATGCTTGATAAAGCCAAAATAACATACAAAAGTGTACCTGTCGCTGTTATAACTGCTGTGATTGTGGGAATTGGTGAAATTCTTATTTACTATATTACACATCAAATAAAATTTACTTATATGACAGCTATATATTGTGTTTGTATGGGTACAGTCAATGCAGTAGGAGCAGCCTGCGGATATGACCTTGTTAAGAAATTTATATGTGAATTGTTCGGCAGAACCAATGAATAAGCATAATGCACTCAAATATAATACGCAATATTGAAAGCTTTGAAAATGTTAAAAAAGTCAGAAAGTGAGGGATGACAATGGGAAGATTATTTAAAAATTATGATAATAAAATAACACAGGCATACAAACCCGGCACTCACAACGGTATTGACCTTGTTGGAAAAGGTAATAATAATGTAAGCTGCTTAGATTACATAACGGCACATTCAGACGGCACAGTTGTAGAAACTGTTAAAAATTACACTACAACTGACAAGACAGGCAGCAGCTATGGCAATTATGTAAAAATACAGCATTCTAACGGCTATTATACCTTATATGCACATATGAAGCATGGAAGCGTAACAGTAAGTGTTGGCGATAAGGTGACACAAGGACAAGCTATAGGATATATGGGCAACACGGGACACAGCTTTGGGGCACATCTGCATTTTGAAGTGAGAAACGAAAGCAATACCAAGATAGACCCTACGCCATATATAGATGCTAATCTTCCGGGTATATCAGGAACCATAAACTCAACATCTGCATCATCAGATAAAGAATCAGTCCGGACATATACCGTACAAAAGGGAGATACTCTTTGGGGAATAGCAGAGAAATATTTAGGAAACGGAAGCCGCTACACTGAGATTAAACAGCTTAACGGGCTTACCTCGGACACAATAAATATTGGACAGGTATTGAAGCTTTATTCTAACGCCGATATACAATCTTCCGGCTCTAATACTGCCTCCGGTTCCACTGCCGCCATGAAAAATATACCTTCTTATGTAAAGAATGGGCTTAATTATGCTTTAGTATTTGACCCTGCCTATTATATGAATAAATATAATGATTTAAAACAGGCATTCGGCAATGATGCCGCTAAGCTTTTTAATCATTTTCTTACCTATGGAATGAAGGAAAGCAGACAGGCAATAAGCACATTTAATGTAACTGTCTATAAAAGTACTTACGAGGATTTGCGTAAGGCCTTTGGCAATGATATGCCTTCATATTACAAACATTATATTCAGTATGGTCATAAAGAAAACAGAAAGACTACTTAGTTGTAGGGTGCTGCACTTATGGATATTATAAAAGAATTGATAAGCATTAATTATCCCATATTTTTCGTAACTTTATTTGCTGTTTTATTGGGCACAAAATATATAGTCAGTTTATTTGAATGGTTTATTAAAAAGCTCGGACTTGAAACTAAAGGAATGCGAGAAAAGCGTGAAGAACATGAACTGCTGATTAAAACCTCCCAAACTCTTGACGCACTGCAAAAAAAGCATGAAGATGACGTAATGCAGTCCATTGCCCATGATAAGAGAATTGAAAAAGAATTAACAGATTCTATTAAGAATATTGCAGAATTAAATTCCATAAAGGATAAACAAATTGACTGCCTTATGAATGCCCAAAGAGAAGTTTTGGCAGATAAAATAAACCAAAAATATAAGTATTATATTAGTATTAAGGGAATACCTGAAGATGAGGTGGAGGAATTTACAAATCTGCATAGAGCATATAAAGGCTGCGGCGGCAATCATAGCGGTGATGCCAAATATGAATACTGTATAAATCATCTTCCCGTAATTTCTGTAGAAACAAAATTAATAATTGACAAAGGAGAATAAGGTTATATGAAAATGAAGCTTAACGATGTATTAGTTTTGAATGATACACTCAAATCAATTATTGACAATGATAAAGACTTAAAGATTGATGTTTTATTCAAGTTTAGGCTTTTGGGAATTATGAAAAATCTTGAAGCACCTGTGGCGAATTTTGATATTATCAGGAATGAAAAAATCAAAGAATATGGTACAGAGGATGAAAATGGAAATATTGCTATTTCCCATGATGATGAAGATGCCATCGCAAAATTTACTGATGATTTAAATAAAATTCTTCTCTCTGAGGTGGAAATAAACATAGAAAAATTAAATGTCAATAATGTTTTTGGTGCCGGCGTCCCTGCCGAATATCTTGTCAGACTATATCCTATTATTAAAGAATAATTTAAAATATACAAAAGGTATAAAGCAATTATTGAATATCCAAAATATATTATAAAGGAGAATAAAATTTTATGATTAGCAGGATTAAAGAATATTTAGAATATAGAAGAAACACTAAAGTCACTAAAAGAACACTTGCAAAAATGGCTGCCACTACTCTGCCTGCCATTAAAGAAATATCTGATACAGGTTCAGACATTGTAAAATTCGTTGTAAAACTCACAAATGAGACAAAGAATATTAACGGGGAAAGACTGGTAGAAATGGTACTGAATGAGATTTCCGGCGTACTACAGACTGATAATAATCGTATTGTAGAAATTCTTTCATATTTGGCAAGCTTGTCTCCTGAGGATATTCAGACGATTTTGATACATTCCGCTGTTGAAACTATCAACAGTGATAATAAAGCCAATGCTTAAAGTGTCTTTTTATATTATTCATAGAAAGGAGCGAATAAATGGCAACTAATGATTCTAACATTAAACTTACAGGCAGTCTTGATGTTTCTAAAACTAAGGCAAGGCTAAATCAGGATATAGATACCATTAAAAAATCATTAAAAGCAATTCAACTGACGATTGACAATACTAGTATACATAATGACTGTCTTAATGCAAAAAAAGAAATTAGTCATACTTTAAAAGACCAGTTTTCTCAAGCTGCTGATTCTTTTTCACAGTGGTTTTCTGTTAATTCCGCTATTACCGCAGTCATAAATCAATTAAAAAAGATGCCGGAAGCAGTAAAAGAACTGGATAATGCTGTTACTTACTTAACAATGTCCACAGGTGAAAGTAAAGCCCAAATTCAATCATATATGGATTCTTATGTAAAACTTGGTGACAAACTAAATACTGCCGTTACCGATATTACTATATCAGGAACTGAATGGCTGAAGCAAGGGGAAAATATCGCTGACACAGAAGCATTAATTACTGATGCCATAATTTTGTCAAAGGTTGGTTCAATGTCTTCTGCCGATGCCACAAAATATTTAACCAGTGTAAGAAAAGGCTATAACGTGGCAGTTGAAGATACGCTTGATATCGTAGATAAGCTTTCTGCCGTAGATATGGCTTCCACTGCTGATATTAGCGGGCTTGCCAAAGGTATAAGTGATGCTGCAAATAATGCTAATTTAGCAGGAATATCTATTGATAAGCTGCTTGGTTATTTGGCTGCAGTGGGTGAAGCAACACAGTTAAGCATGTCAGAGGCCGGTACTTCTCTTGATGCTATTTTCTCCCGTATGGGTAATATTAAGTTATCAAGACTTATTGATTATGACACGGGAGAGGATCTTTCCAACGTGGAAAATGTCCTTAGTGGAGAAGGTATTACTTTACGTGACAGTATAGGGGAATTTAGAAATTTTGGAGAAGTATTAGATGAAGTTGCAAATCGTTGGTCATCTTTTAACAGTGTAAGCCAAAGGACAATTGCTAATGCATTTGCCGGAACTAACAATATGGAAAATTTTTTAGTTCTCATGAGCAATTACGACACTGCTTTAAAATACACAGAAACTTCTTTAAACTCTTCCGGACAGGC
>CALWSG010000009.1 GCA_944384155.1 uncultured Lachnospiraceae bacterium
TTTCTTTTAGAATGGAATAAGAAAAAACAAGAACTTGCCAATGGAGATATTACTCCGGCAGAATACTTTGAATGGAAAATAACTTGGCCGCATGCCTAAAATATACTTATTCATAAAATAACGTTCCATTTAGTACCAAAATAGTACCAAATGACATAAAGAAAGCCCACAAAGCTTGATTTTTCAATACTTTGCGGGCTTTTCATTTTTATTCAAACTCAATCGTTGCCGGCGGCTTTCCAGTGCAGTCATACATTACCCTGTTGACTCCCTTAACCTCATTCACAATCCTATTTGTTACCTTTCCAAGTACCTCCCAAGGAATCTGTGCCGCCTCGGCTGTCATAAAGTCAGACGTTGTAACAGCCCTAAGTGCAATAGCATAATCGTATGTTCTTTCGTCACCCATACAGCCTACTGACCTCATATTAGTCAACGCAGCAAAATACTGCCCCAAATTCTTGTCAACTCCTGCTTTTGCAATCTCCTCGCGGTAAATAAAGTCAGCGTCCTGCACAATGCGAACCTTTTCTGCCGTCACTTCGCCTATGATACGTATCCCAAGTCCCGGTCCCGGGAATGGCTGGCGGTACACGAGATATTCAGGTATGCCTAGCTCAAGACCTGCCTTTCGGACTTCATCCTTAAACAGTAACCGAAGTGGTTCTATAATTTCCTTAAAATCCACATAATCAGGGAGTCCTCCAACATTGTGGTGACTCTTTATTACAGCCGATTTTCCGAGACCGCTTTCAATTACGTCAGGGTAAATTGTTCCCTGAACGAGATAGTCAACGGCTCCTATTTTCTTTGCCTCTTCCTCAAACACACGGATAAATTCCTCGCCTATTATCTTTCTCTTTGCTTCAGGCTCTGTCACTCCTGCAAGCTTAGCGTAAAATCTGTTCTGAGCATTTACACGGATAAAATTTAAATCATAAGGACCGTCTGCTCCAAATACTGCTTCCACCTCATCTCCTTCATTTTTGCGAAGAAGACCATGGTCCACAAAGACACATGTAAGCTGTTTTCCCACTGCCTTTGCCAGCAATACTGCTGCAACAGATGAATCAACGCCTCCTGATAACGCACATAAAACCTTTCCCTTTCCTACTCTTTCCCGGATTTCCTTTATTGTTGTTTCCACAAAGGAATCCATTTTCCAGTCACCTGCACAATGGCATACATTATACACAAAATTTGAAAGCATCTTCATGCCCTCCTTAGTGTGCATAACCTCAGGGTGAAACTGCACTGCATACAAATTCCTCTCTCTGTTTTCCATTGCTGCAACCGGACATACAGGAGTATGTGCCGTTATTTTAAAATCAGCAGGAGCAGCTTCAATATAGTCT
The DNA here is from genome assembly GCA_944384155.1 of uncultured Lachnospiraceae bacterium. GTDB lineage: Bacteria > Bacillota > Clostridia > Lachnospirales > Lachnospiraceae > CAG-303. Next base: position 1,356 of record CALWSG010000009.1, read on the forward strand.
GTGTGACTCATCCAGCATACAGTTGTGTCGCTGACGTTTTCAAACAGCTTTGATGTTGTATCCACACTTACCTCTGTGTGTCCATACTCACTGACAGGGGCTGTTGAAACCTTTCCTCCCAGCATATATGCCATAAGCTGTGAGCCGTAGCATATACCTAAAACAGGTATACCCATCTCAAATATTTCCCGTGAGCAGCGTGGAGAATCCTCACCATATACACTGTTTGGTCCTCCGGTAAAAATAATTCCCTTAGGATTCATTTCCTTTATCTTATCTAATTCCATGTTATATGGGTGAACCTCACAATACACGTTGCACTCCCTCACACGTCTTGCTATCAACTGGTTGTACTGACCCCCAAAATCAAGGACAATAATCATTTCTCTGTTCACGGCATATCCTCCTGCTTTTTCTTTGTTTATAGCCAATAGTATTTTTCTTTATTAATAACTCATATTATAAAATTTCTGTACTTTATTGTCAATTTAAAAATCATTTATCGTCTGAATGGATAGTGGAAAAATTTATATATTAAATTAAAAGGCAGAAATATCCTGTCAAATAAATATATATATGTTCTGCAAAATTCACCTAAATAACAAATAAGCAGCTTTACAAGACTATCCTCAATATAAGCAATGCCACTACAGCCCATATGGTCACTATAGGCAGGGCATAGTACCATCTCTTATGTTTGCCCTCCATCCACATTGTTTCTGCACGCTTTCTGCATATATTCATCACCTTCAAGGGAATAAGCTTTATAACTAATGCAATTAATGAAGGCAGAATAATCACATCATCAACATATCCTAACACAGGAATAAAGTCGGGAATTAAATCTACAGGTGATAATGCATACGCCACTGTCAGTGCTGCCAATGTTTTTACATACCACTGAATTCCCTTTTCTCCCTTTGGCGGCTTATATGTAAGTGCCATAAACACTGCCGGCACATCTCTTTTAAGCTCCTTTGCCCTATTTTTTAAGTCCATATTAAACACCTTTCCGTCCATAAAAAATAATAATAACATATTCTTTTACTTTAACAGAAGCAAGGTGCCCGCAGTTATCATAATAAGTCCCAAAATTGACTTTGCCCACAGCTTTTCCTTAAGAACCGCCCATGAAAAAAATACTGTAATTAAAATACTAAGCTTATCTATTGGAACTACTATACTGGCAGGACCTGTCTGAAGTGCCCTGTAATAGCAGAGCCAGCTTATTCCCGTTGTTATTCCTGACATAATAAGAAAAAGTCCGCTTTTTTTGCCGATTCCTTTTATATCCTTCTGCTCTCCCGTTGCAAATACTACCACCCACGCCATAACAAGCACCACAACTGTCCTTATGGCAGTACCAAGATTGGAATCTATATCTGTAATTCCGATTTTACCCAAAATAGACGTAAGGCTTGCAAATACTGCCGACATTCCGGCATAAAAAAGCCATTTCCATGAGCCATTATTTTTAAGGGATATATCCTCCTTTTTTTCTATCATCAGATATGTTCCCACACCAATAAGAAGCATACATAAAAGCTTCAGCCATGTTATGCTTTCCCCTAAAAATATAATGGCAAGTATCATTGTAAGTACGGTACTTGATTTGTCTGTGGGAGCTACCTTATTGACATCTCCAAGCTGCAGTGCCTTAAAGTAGCACAGCCACGATGCCCCTGTTGCCACCCCTGACAATACAAGGAAAAGCATAGTGTGTCCCGTTATATCTCCTGCGGTTTTCCAACTTCCCGTAACCAATACCATAAGCCATGCAAATATTAAAATTACAATAGTTCTTATTGCCGTTGCTGCATTTGAACCTATATTTTTTATCCCTATCTTTGCAAGAACTGCCGTAACGCCTGCTGCCACGGCAGAACCAAAGGCAAATACAATCCACAAATTACTCTCCTTTCCAAAGCAACTAATTGCCTTTTTATATCTGAATCATCCAGTATAACAACACCTATAAATATTTTTTAAGAAACTGTCCCGTATATGACTTCTTATTTTTTACAATCTCCTCAGGCGTTCCGTAAGCCACCACTGTTCCTCCTCTGTCACCGCCTTCAGGACCTATATCAATAATATAGTCTGCCACCTTTATCACATCAAGATTATGCTCTATTACAACTACAGTGTTTCCTCCATCAGACAGCTTTCTCAATATTTCCACAAGCTTATGAACATCTGCAAAATGCAGTCCCGTAGTTGGCTCGTCAAGAATATATATAGTTTTTCCCGTTCCTCTTCTGCTAAGCTCAGTTGCTAACTTTACTCTCTGAGCCTCTCCGCCCGACAGCTCAGTTGAAGGCTGTCCAAGCTTAACATATGATAATCCCACCTCACTTAATGTAGCGATTTTCCTATGGATTGAAGGAACATTTTCAAAAAACTTTACAGCCTCCTCTACAGTCATATCAAGAACATCAAAAATACTTTTTCCTTTGTATTTTACCTCCAAAGTTTCCCTGTTGTACCGCTTGCCTCCGCATACCTCACATGGAACATACACATCAGGAAGAAAATGCATTTCTATCTTTATAATTCCGTCTCCGGAGCATGCCTCACATCTTCCTCCCTTTACATTAAAGCTGAATCTTCCTTTTTTATATCCTCTCTCCTTTGCATCCTGAGTGCTTGCAAATAAATCTCTTATCTGGTCAAATACTCCCGTATATGTTGCAGGATTTGACCTTGGTGTTCTCCCTATAGGAGACTGGTCTATATCTATTACTTTATCAAGCTGCTCCACACCTTTTATATCCTTATGCTCTCCCGGTATGGTTCTTGCACGGTTTAGCTTCTTTGCAAGTGTCTTATAAAGAATTTCATTTACGAGAGAGCTTTTTCCCGAGCCTGACACTCCCGTAACACAAGTCATAACTCCAAGAGGAATATCAACATCTATATTTTTAAGGTTATTCTGTTTTGCACCTATAACCTTTAAATACCCTGTCGGCTTTCTTCTCTCCTTTGGAACAGGTATCTTTATCCTGCCGCTAAGATATGCTCCCGTTATGGAAGCCTCATTTTCCATTATCTCCCTGGCAGTGCCTGTGGCAACCACCTGACCTCCGTGGCTTCCTGCTCCCGGACCTATATCTACAATATAATCTGCCGCCATCATAGTATCTTCATCATGCTCCACAACTATAAGGGAATTTCCTAAATCTCTGAGATGCAGAAGAGTCTTTAGCAGCTTGTCATTGTCACGCTGGTGAAGCCCTATACTTGGCTCATCAAGAATATATGCCACTCCCACAAGACCCGAGCCTATCTGTGTGGCAAGGCGTATTCTCTGTGCCTCTCCTCCTGACAAGGTTCCCGTTGCCCTTGACAGTGTAAGATAATCAAGTCCCACATCCACAAGAAAGCCTATTCTTGCCTTTATCTCCTTTAATATCTCCCCGCCTATATATTTCTGCCTTTCAGTAAGCTCCATATTCTCCATAAACTGCTTCAACGCTGCCACTGACATAGAGGTAATTTCATAAATATTTTTATCCGCCACCGTCACTGCAAGAGATTCCTTTTTAAGTCTCTGTCCGCCGCACTCCTTACACGGAGTTATCCTCATGAATTCCTCATATTCCTGCTTCATTGTATCCGAACCTGTTTCTCTGTAGCGGCGTTCCTCATTTTTTATAAGACCTTCAAAGGCCACATCATACATACCTTCTCCTCTTTGTCCCTTATAGTATACCTTAACTGTTTTTCCATCTGTTCCGTTTATAATTACATTCTGTGCCTCTTTGGACAGCTCCTGAAAAGGTGTTTCAAGACTGAAATCATATTCCTTTGCAAGTGCGTCCAAAATGGCATAAGTAAAGCTTTTCTTATCATTTGAGGACTGCCAGCCCATTGCAACTATGGCCCCCTCCATTATACTTAAAGATTTGTCAGGTATCATAAGATCTATGTCAAACTCCATTTTATATCCCAGTCCAAAGCATACAGGACAGGCTCCAAAAGGATTGTTAAAGGAGAAGCTTCGCGGCTCAACCTCATCCACACTTATGCCGCAGTCGGGACATGAAAAGCTGGAACTGAAATTCACAGGCTCTCCCCCTACAACATCTACTGTCATAAGACCGCCGCTTAGCTTAAGAACCGTTTCTATTGAATCAGTAAGTCTTTTCTCCATGCCCTCCTTTATTACAAGACGGTCAACCACTATATCTATATTATGCTTATTATTTTTTTCAAGGGTAATATCCTCACTTAAATCATACATATTCCCATCAACCTTCACCCTTACAAATCCGCTTCTTTTAGCCTGCTCAAGCACCTTTTCATGGCGTCCCTTTTTTCCCCTTACTACAGGTGCCAAAAGCTGTATTCTTGTTCCCTCCTCCATTTCCATTATAATATCAACCATTTGGTCTACCGACTGTCTGCTTATTGGCTTTTTGCACTTTGGACAATGGGGTATGCCTATTCTTGCATAAAGCAGCCTGAAATAATCATATATCTCCGTAACTGTTCCCACTGTTGAACGTGGATTTCTGTTGGTAGACTTTTGGTCTATGGAGATAGCAGGAGAAAGCCCCTCTATACTTTCTACATTTGGCTTTTCCATTTGACCCAAAAATTGTCTTGCATATGACGACAGAGATTCCATATACCTTCTCTGCCCCTCTGCATATATGGTGTCAAAGGCAAGAGAAGATTTTCCCGAACCGCTTAAGCCTGTAAGCACTACAAATTCATTTCTGGGAATATCCACATCTATTGCCTTAAGATTATGCTCTGATGCACCTCTAATCTTAATATATTTTCTATTGTCACTCATTTTCTTTACCAAACCTTTCATATTGCTTTCGTTGAATTATTACGCCTCAGAACTTTAGTAACTATACATTATTCAAGATACTTTTTCAGCTCCAGCATTTGGTCTCTAAGCTCAGCTGCCGCCTCAAAGTTTAAATCTGCCGCTGCCTTCTGCATCTGCTTTTGCAGCTTTCCTATAAGCTTTTTAAGCTCCTCTGATGACATGGATTCAGGGTCCTTTTCAAGATTTTCCGCTGTCTTTGCTGCTTCCTTGGTTATACTTATTAAATCTCTTACAGCCTTCTTTATAGTCGTAGGGGTAATGTTATGCTCCTTATTATACTCCTCCTGAATAGCCCTTCTTCTCATTGTTTCATCTATTGCAACCCTCATTGAGTCCGTAACTGAGTCTGCATACATAATAACATGTCCCTCTGCATTTCTGGCAGCACGTCCTATGGTCTGTATCAATGAGGTCTCTGAACGCAGAAAGCCCTCCTTGTCTGCATCCAATATGGCAACAAGGGAAATCTCCGGTATGTCAAGACCCTCTCGCAAAAGATTTATTCCCACCAGAACATCAAACATATCAAGCCTCATATTTCTTATTATTTCCGTTCTCTCAAGAGTATCTATATCTGAATGGAGATACTTAACACGTATGCCTACCTCCTTCATATAGTCTGTCAAATCCTCTGCCATACGCTTTGTAAGGGTAGTTACCAACACCTTATTCTTCTTTTTTGTTTCCTTTCTAATCTCACTTACAAGGTCATCTATCTGTCCCTCCACAGGGCGTACATCTATAACGGGATCTAAAAGTCCCGTAGGCCTTATTATCTGCTCTGCCCTTAAAAGCTCATGCTCCTTTTCGTATACATTTGGCGTTGCCGATACAAACATCATTTGGTCTATCTTACCTTCAAACTCCTCAAAATTAAGAGGTCTGTTATCCTTTGCCGACGGAAGCCTGAAGCCATAATCCACCAATGTTGATTTTCTTGACTGGTCTCCGGCATACATTCCCCTTACCTGAGGAATTGTAATATGAGACTCATCTACTATTATAAGAAAATCATCGGGAAAATAATCAAGTAATGTATGTGGCGTAGCCCCCGGCGGCAGAAATGCCAAATGCCTTGAATAATTCTCTATTCCCGAGCAAAAGCCTGTCTCCCTCATCATCTCTATGTCAAACATGGTTCTCTCTCGTATTCTCTGTGCCTCCAAAAGCTTGTCCTCACTTTTAAAATACCTGACACGCTCCTCCATTTCCGCCTCTATGTTTTTTGTTGCCTCCAATATTTTTTCCGGTGCCACAACATAATGAGAGGCAGGAAATATTGCTATATGCTCAAGCCTGCTTTTTATCTCCCCGGTAAGAGTATCTATCTCCGTTATTCTGTCAACCTCATCACCAAAAAACTCTACTCTCACTGCCTTTTCATCGGCATTTGCAGGAAAAATCTCCAGCACATCTCCTCTTACCCTGAATGTACCACGCTTAAAATCCATTTCATTTCTGTCATACTGTATATCTATAAGCTTTCTTATAACCTCATCCCTGTCCTTTATCATTCCCGGTCTCAATGAAATAACCATTTCCTTATAATCTATAGGGCTTCCCAAGCCATATATACATGAAACACTTGACACTATTATAACATCCTTACGCTCTGACAAAGATGCTGTTGCCGAGTGTCTCAGCTTGTCTATCTCCTCATTAATGGAAGAATCCTTTTCTATATAAGTATCAGTAGATGGCACATATGCCTCTGGCTGATAATAATCATAGTAGGAGACAAAATACTCTACGGCATTCTCCGGAAAAAACTCCTTAAATTCACCGTAAAGCTGTGCCGCCAATGTTTTATTATGTGCAATAACAAGTGTAGGCTTATTCAGCTTCTCTATAACATTTGCCATGGTAAAGGTCTTTCCTGAGCCTGTGACACCAAGCAAAGTCTGAAACTGATTGCCATCCTTAAAGCCCTTCACCAGCTTTTCAATCGCCTGCGGCTGGTCACCTGTAGGCTTATATTCCGAATGTAAAATAAAATGCTCCATACTAATCTCCATTCCCAAGCAATGTATTTCCTCTTAAAATATAATTATTGTTTACATGTTTATTCACATTATAACAGAATATATAAAAAAAGTACAGAGCAAACCGAATATTTGTTCTGCACTTTAATATCTAAATATTTAATCACGTATACCCTTCGTGATAGGAATAAGCATCAGTAAAATAAAAATTCCCACAAATCCTATTACAATACCTAAAATCATTTTATCAAGCACCATGCTAAGGCACATTCCCACTCCGAACAAAAGTGCTCCCAAAACGCCTACAATCACTGATACTACTGTTTTTCCGCTTACCTTAATAGGTTCTTTCCCCTCCAGCCTGCGCCATACAATTACATCAATAAGCAGTACCACCAGACCGACTATCCCTGCTGCCACTCCCTGGCCAAACATATCCCATTCCGGCAAAAGTGCCATGCACATACCAAGTGAAAAAAATACTCCTCCAATAACCCCAACTCAAACCCGTCTATATCAGGCATCATAATATCTGAAACAATTAAATCATAAAGATTATTGTACATTTCATCATATGCAGCTTTAGCATCCGGCACCCCTTTTGCCTCAAAGCCACAGTCATTTAAAAAAGTACATATTGCATTATTTAATCTTACATCATCATCAACTACCAATATATGAATCATTTCCTTTATCCTCCTTTGTCCCATATACAAATTTCTGCAAGGATTATTCCTTTTAATAATACAAAAAATTCGTTTATTTTTTATTTTAGTTTTGTTTATGAAATGTTAATTAAAATGAGAGGTCAGTCCTTAAAGCTGCCTCTCATCAATAATAATATATGGTCTGTATCTCTGGATTTTATAATTTTACAGACTTTCCCTCAAGATTCTAACAATTTCATCGTGCTCCAGAACTTTATATCCGCCGTCAAGAACAATGGTTGAATTTGCAATTCCCTCAATCATATCCGGATTTGCACCAAGCTCTGTTATATTCATAACAAGACCAAGCTCCTTCATCCAGCTCTCCATTGCACCAAGACCTTCCAACGCAACCTGCTCATCACTCTTTCCTGATGCGTCCACATCCCAGACATTAACTGCAAATCTTTTGAATTTGTCAAGTCCGTAAGACATAATGTATTTATAATACGGCAGTGAAACTGCTGCCAAGGTCATACCATGTGTGGCATCCGTATAAGCTCCTACTGCCTGCCCTAACATATGAACCATCCAGTCTGTGGATTTACCCTTGGCAATCAAGGTATTCAATGCCCATGTTGCCGTCCACATAATATTGCTTCTTGCCTCATAGTCCTGATCATTTTTGTTTGCAATACGGCTGGAATGAATCAGGGACTTCATAAGTCCTTCACTTATGTAATCACTGGTATTATCATCTTCCCCGCTGAAATACTGTTCACAGATATGGTTGAAAATATCATAAATTCCTGATACCATCTGATAATGCGGCAGCGTCAGGGTATACTTTGGATTCAAAATAGAGAATTTCGGCATAATATTCTCATCGGCAAACACATGACCAATCTTCATCTTTGTTTCATGGTTTGTAATCACTGCTCCTGCATTCATCTCTGAACCGGTTCCTACCATGGTAAGCACACAGCCTACCGGAATAATTTGGCAGGTTGGTTCCTCAAATTTCAGATAATACTTCTCCCACGGATCTTCATCACAGTGAACTGATACCGATACTGCCTTTGCATAATCGCAGACGGAACCGCCTCCTACTGCCAAAAGCAAATCTACATTATGTTTTCTTGCAATCTCTACACCCTCATATAATTTTTCAAGGGTCGGGTTTGGCATAACACCGGAAATTTCTGCAATATTCTTTCCATACTTAGGCAGCTAAGTATTAAGATATTTAAGAGAGTCATCTCCAAAGTATAATTTGGTTGGATTACAATAAGCAAAATTTCCTAACATTTTTATTCCTCCTAGCTTCTTTATTATATTTTTAATTTGTTATTTATTTTATTTCTCCTTTAAGATACTCTACTGCTGCCTTAAGCTGTGTATCATACTCCTCCTTAAGGTAACCGTTATCATCATATGCATTTTCATCATCAGGAAGCTCTACAATCTGGTCAGGCTCAATTCCTATACCATGTATACACACTCCTGACGGAGTAAAGTATGACGCCACGGTAAACTTTATTCCTGTTCCGTCTCCCAAAGGAAGCACTGTCTGAACTATTCCCTTTCCAAATGATTTTGTTCCTATAATCTCAGCAGCATCATAATCCTTAAGTGCCCCGGCAAATATTTCAGATGCACTGGCACTGTCTCCGTTTATAAGAACTGCCATAGGCATATCAAGACACTGTTCGTCTGATGTTTCTGTCTGCCTGTTTCCGTATTTATCCTCTGTGTAAACAAGAGTACCCTCAGGCAAAAGCATATCAAGCATATCTACAACGGCATTGTACAGACCTCCGGGATTTGACCTGACATCAAATACAAAGCCTTTTGCCCCCTGCTCTTTAAGCTCCTCTATTGCATTTCCAAACTGCTCTATTGTTATCTCATCAAAATCAGAGATTTTAATATAGCCTATACTGTTTTCTAACATTTCATATTCAACGGTAGGTATCTCTATTGTTCTCCGCTCCACCTCTACTGTCTTTTCCTCACCATCATGTACGTATGTTATATTTACGGTGGTTCCTTCCTCACCCTTTATATATGATACAGCTTCGTTTAAGTCCATTCCTGTTATCTCTATGTCATCGATTTTAAGTATAATGTCTCCTATGGCTATTCCTGCCTCGTATGCCGGAGAACCTTTATACGGCTGAACCACAATCACCTGTCCGTTGTCCATGTTCTGTGTAACAACACAGCCTATTCCGCTGTATGTTCCTGAAGATGTTTCCATAAGGGAAGAATAGGATTCCTCATTATAATAAACTGCATAATCATCATCTATTGACTGAAGAAGTGAAGAATACATTCCATCTATGAATTTGCCCCTGTCCTGCTCATAGTATGAATAATTATCTATATATGCCTGTATCTGCTGTAATTTATCAATCTCCTCATCTGTGAGCAAATCACTGTCATCTCCAAACAGGGAAGCAATACTGTTTTGAGAATTTCCATTTCCCAATGTACCTGAATCTTCCGTTCTGTCATTCATAAAATAGCCCAAAAGAATGACACAGAAAAAGGCAAACATTGAAAATACCACCCCTACAGCTATTCCTCTGGCGAATCCGCCTTTTCCCTGCTTTTTATCATTAAATCCGTTATTATAATACGTCTGCGGCACTCCCTGCTCCCCATAGCTGTAATGATTGTTATTTTGATTATTATCCTGCATTATTTACCTCCTAAACTCCCTGTATAATAAAATAAAGGTTAATTAACTTAACCTCTATTTTACCACTTATCCTTATATATTCAAATGAATTTTTTGTGTCCGGATATATTATCAGCTTTATGGTGATACGTAATTGAGAGGCTCCACATAAGAGCCGTTAAGTCTCACACTAAAATGAAGATGAGGACCTGTGGACCTTCCGGTACTGCCAACAAGACCTATAACATCACCTTTCTTTACTATATCACCTGTGTTTGCTATACGCTTTGACATATGCATATATATTGTATACAAACCGTTACCGTGATCTATTCCTATCCAGTTACCTGCTGTTCCGCTGTAATTTGACCATGCCACTTCACCATCGTAGGCCGCCATTATCTGTGTTCCTGTTGGTGCCCCGATATCTATTCCGGAATGGAATGAATAAATTCCCGTTACAGGGTGTATTCTGTTGCCAAACTCAGACGTTATATTTGAATATCCCGGAAGAGGCCACATAAGCTTACCGCCGTCATATATCTGCTGGGTCTGGTTTGCTGCTGCCTCCTCCTGACGTTTTCGCTCTATCTCCTCAAGCTCCTTTATAAGCTGCTCCTGTGCTTCAATTTCTTCCTGCTGCCTTTTTATTGCTTCTTCCTTTGACACTATATCCTCATTAGTTGAAGAAAGCTCTGTTTCCTTTGCAGATACCAAGACTTCGGCTGCCGCCTTTTCCTCCTCCGCCTCCTTAAGCAAAGCATCTAAATCTGCCAGCTCGCTGTCAAGATTACTTTTGGCAATATCAAGGGTATTTTTATTATCCTGAAGCTTTACAAGCATATCCCTGTCATACTCTGTTATCTCTGTGAGATATTCGGCACGGTTGAGAAAATCGCTCATGTCCTGGGATTCAAAAAACATGGAAATATACGAAATCTCTCCGTTTTCATACATATACTTAATGCGGAGCTTCATTGCCTCATACTGTTCTGCAATTTCTGACTCTATCTGTGCTATTTCCGTTTCCTTTACAGCTATGGCCTGTCGCTTCTCCTGTGCACTTGCCTCAAGAGAGTATATGTTGTCAGTCAGATTTGTAATATAATCATCCATCTTTGCTATATAGGCTTCGGTATCACTTTTTACAGATTCCAAATCCTCAAGTGCCGACTGAGTATCCTTAAGCTGCTCCTCCATTTTTTCCTTTTCTTTTTTTGCCTCATCTATGTCATTTGTGGCAAATGTTGGTACTGACATGACTGCAAGCATAATTGCCAGTGCTGTTGTTCCTATCAATCTTCCTATTCTCTTATGCATATTAATCCTCCATGCCGGGGCATTTTATTGCAGCAGCGTGGGAAGAAAAATTCCCCAATGATGGTTTTTCTTCCGTGGTAAAAGCTGCTTTGTGACTCCGACCCAAATAGCTAAAGTTTTCCCTTATCACACTCTTAAATGCTTTCTCATGGTTACTATACTTCCAAAAAGTCCTATACCGCCTCCTATAATAAGTGCCATAGGGGTAAGCACCTTAAATACCTCCTGAGTAGACAAAAACACTGCCACTGTTTCCAATGACCTGAACTGTGAAAGCAGATATCCTATAATACGGTTATACAAAAGGTATAATACCAGCAGCGGTATAATGGCACCTGCCAAACCTATCATAAGTCCCTCTACCATAAAGGGTGCTCTTATAAAAAAGTCTGTTGCTCCCATAAGCTTCATTATTCCTATTTCCTCTTTCCTAACGGTAATACCTATCATAACAGTATTTCCTATAAGGAAAACACCTACTGCTAAAAGCACTGCAATAAGTGCAACTGATACATATCCTGCCAGCTTTCCGAAATCACTTAATGTGGATGCAGTATTTGCCGATGCATTGACCTGACGTATTCCTTCAAGCTGCTCTAAATACTTTACAAGTGTATCCTGCATTTCCGCATCGTTAAGATATATTGTAAAAGAAGCTGAATCAGCCAAGGGATTATCGTCCTTAAAGCCCTCTGCCAGCTCTGCCTTATCTCCAAAATATATTTCCTTATATTTTTCCCATGCTTCCTCTGCCGACGTATAATCTATTTTGGAAACCTCCACACGTTTTGATATATCATTCTTAAGCTCCTCTACTCTTTCCTGTGAAATATCCGCATCAAAAAATGTTGTTACACAAAGCCTTGACTCCAATGTGTCTATCATATAGTTAAAATTTACTACCACAGCATAAAACATTCCTATAAGAAATATACATATGGCGATAGTAGCTACAGATGCAAGTGAAAACAGCTTATTTCGCTTAATATTCACAATACCCTGCTGAATATTATATAGCAATGTTTTAATTTTCATAAATATAACCGCCTTTTCTCTCGTCGCTGACTATTATTCCCTTTTGTATGGTAATAACTCTTTTCTGCATGGCATCAACTATCTCCCTGTTATGAGTTACCACAACCACAGTTGTCCCTCTCTTATTAATCTCATCAAGAAGATTCATTATTTCCCATGAATTTTTAGGGTCAAGATTACCGGTAGGCTCGTCTGCCAGAAGTATTGGAGGATTGTTAATAAGTGCCCTTGCAAGTGCTACTCTCTGCTGCTCTCCTCCCGAAAGCTCTCTTGGATATGACTTATACTTTTGAGCCAGTCCTACCATAGAAAGCATTGCCGGCACCTTTCTTCTTATAACCTTTGACGGTACCTCCACAACACGCTGTGCAAACGCCACATTATCATAAACATTCCTGTCATTCAAAAGACGGAAATTTTGAAATACCATACCTATGTCACGCCTGAGCATAGGTACTTTTCTTCTTTTCATTTTATTTAAAAATTTACCGTTAATATAAATCTTACCTGTTGTAGGCTCCAGCTCCTTGAGCATAAGCTTCATCAATGTTGATTTGCCTGCTCCCGAATCACCTACTATAAACACAAACTCTCCCTTTTCTATATGTATGCTTATATCATTAATTGCCGGTGCCCCCGCCGAATAAGATTTACTTACATTTTCAAGTATAATCATTTCTCTCTCCGTTCTGTGCTTCGTATCAATGTATCATCATCTCATATTCAAATAACAATCCCATCTTATCTGCCTAATCAGAATAACATAATACCTTCTAATAATCCAGTGTTTCCATATATTTCATATATTTTACCACCATAAGTGCTATCTTAAAGGTAATTGCATCCTCAAACACCCTCAAATCAAGACCCGTACTTTTCTGAAGCTTGTCCAGTCTGTAAACAAGGGTATTTCTGTGAATATAAAGCTGCCTTGATGTCTCTGAAACATTAAGACTGTTTTCAAAAAATTTATTTATTGTGGAAAGTGTTTCCTCATCAAATTCATCCGGAGACTTTCCATCAAATATTTCCTTTATAAACATTTTGCACAATGGAAGCGGAAGCTGATATATAAGCCTTCCTATTCCAAGATTATTGTAAGCTACAATATTCTTTTCGCTGTTAAATATCTTGCCTACCTCCAGTGCCATTTTCGCTTCTTTATATGATTTAGATACTTCCTTTATATCATTGACTATTGTTCCGTAAGCGACATGAACCTTTGACATTGCCTCAGTGTTAAGCATATCAAGGATAGTTCTTGCTATTCTTTCAAGCTCACTGTAGCCCTCTCCCTCCTTAACCTCCTTGACAATAATAATGTTTTTTTCATCTACAGCCGTAATAAAATCCTTACCCTTTGCAGAGAACAAAGTTCTAAGAGTTTCCAAGGCATTATTATCTTTCTCATGGCTTGTCTCTACAATATATACAACTCGCCTTACATCTGTTTCTATATGGAGCTTTTTGGAGCGATTATAGATATCAACAAGAAGCAGATTGTCAAGAAGGAGATTTTTAATAAAGTTATCTTTATCAAACCTTTCCTTATATGCCACAAGAAGGCTCTGTATCTGGAATGCTGCCATTTTCCCCACCATATATATATCATTCCCGCTTCCCTTTGCCAAAATAATATATTCCACTCTTCCCTCATCACTTATTTTAAAAAACTGACTTCCTGTCATCTCCTGATTTTCGGCAGGTGAATCAACAAAAGACAAAATTGCTTCCTCATACTCACCCGTCTCCTGAAATGTAGATGCTATTGCCTTTCCGTCTGTATCAAATATACATAAATCCACCCTTGCTATGTTCTTCAAGCCGTCGATTGTATTTTGAAGTATCTGATTTGAAATCATTTTTTGCTCCACTCCCTTTTGGATATAGTTTTATTACTTATCATTCTAACACAAAAAAAACATGGTATCAATTCTTTTTTCCCACAACAATGCGAATACTAAAAGCACAGCGGACTCTAATAACAAGAGCCCGCTGTATCATATAACAAAGCAGTAATTAAATGTTATATATTGATTTCTTCATTCCTATCAACAAACACATCTGATACAATAAAAATGCATTATTATACAAATATTCCGTATACTACAACAAATATACCTATTATTTGCGTTACCTTTATAGCAATATTACAATCTTTCATTCCAAAAGCCCATCCATATTTCAAACTCCAAAATACTCTCGGCAATAATATCATAAGTATACCTATTATCACTATAACAACATTTAAATACGGAATAGTTATACTTTTTGAACTATATATTTTATACAAAACTTCCGGTGATAAGTAATTTCTAATTTCATCCGAATAAACTGAAATTGCCAGTGAATATTCATCTCCCATTACGGAAACCTCTTCATTATTAGGATACGTAAAAATAATTTTATCATCCTCAACATCATATTGATATGTATATCCCTTTACAACTATGCTCCTTTTCGTAGTATCTATCACATATTCAATTTTTGTTCCGTCTGCATCTAATATTATTTCTTGTTCATTTACACAGCCACCCGTATACGTAATTAATATTATAAACATAATGAACATTATAGCATTTAAACATCTTTTTATTTTCATTATAATTATTATTCCGCAACTGTATAGCTTCTAAATTTGTAATTAATCTCAATCCCTTAGGAATATTTTATTATAATATAGTATTTAAATTATTTTTCAATATATAAGGTAAAAATTACAATTTTAATGGAAAAAATATATTTTATGTAAACTAACTTTTACCCAACTCTTGACAAAGAGCCAAAAAACCTCATATGCCGCACGGCATATGAGGTCTCAAAAAGGAGTATACTATAAAAATTCACTAATTTGCAATAACCTGTTCTGTTTCCTTGTCAAAGATATGTAACTTTGTTAAATCCATAGCAAATTTAACCGTATCACCGATTCTTGCCGTTGTACGAGGATTTACCTTTGCTACGCAGGCAAACTGATCAATGTCAAAGTATAAGTAAACTTCTGCACCCAGCAGCTCGTATAATCTGATAGTTGCTTCAAATACACTGTCAGGTGAGCTTGATACCATAATCTCATTATCATGAATATCTTCAGGTCTTATACCCATTACAACTGTCTTGCCAACATATCCTCCCTCAACAAGTGCCTTAGCCTTTGTCTCAGGAACCTTTATTGAATGTGTTCCAAATACAAGGTTTACATTGCTTCCGTCCTGCTTAACCTCTGCATCAATAAAGTTCATGGCAGGTGAACCCATAAAGCCTGCTACGAATAAGTTCTTTGGATAATTATATAAATTAATAGGTGTATCTACCTGCTGAATAAGACCGTCCTTCATAACTACGATTCTTGTACCAAGTGTCATAGCCTCTGTCTGGTCGTGTGTTACGTATATAATTGTTGACTCAAGTCTCTGATGCAGCTTTGAAATCTCAACACGCATCTGTACTCTCAGCTTAGCATCAAGGTTTGATAAAGGCTCGTCCATAAGGAATACCTTTGGCTCACGAACGATTGCACGACCCATGGCAACACGCTGTCTCTGTCCTCCTGATAAAGCTTTTGGCTTACGGTCAAGAAGATGCTCAAGGTCAAGAATCTTAGCTGCCTCATGAACCAGTTTCTTAATCTGATCCTTTGGTGTCTTTCTTAACTTAAGACCAAATGCCATATTGTCATACACTGACATATGAGGATACAAAGCGTAGTTCTGGAATACCATGGCGATATCTCTGTCCTTTGGCTCTACGTCATTTACTAATCTGTCTCCTATGTATAACTCACCCGAACTGATTTCCTCAAGACCTGCAATCATACGAAGTGTTGTTGACTTACCGCAACCTGATGGTCCTACAAATATGATAAATTCTTTATCTGCGATTTCAAGATTAAAATCCTTAACTGCCACGAAACCGTTAGGATATACCTTACTAATGTTTCTTAATGATAAACTTGCCATTTTTATTGTCCTCCTCAATATTTTGCTTAGCTTTTAATTAACGGGAAACCGTCAACTCTCCCGAATAATTTACTTAATATATTTTATCGTATATACAAGAAAAAAGCCATAGACAATATAACTAAAAAGATTCTTATCTTTTAGTTAATTTGGTCTAAGGGCTTTTTCCTTTTTTACACAACTTTTATGATGATTCTTTTATCTCTGCTAATTTTCAGAATTCACCGCTGTATTCTTGCAATTCCCCAATGCCTTTGTAACATTTGTACAAGGATTCATGTCATATTTTGTACAAAAATAAATCTTTGCTTACACAGCAACATCAATATTCTGACCTAAATAAGGTGTAACAGAATTTTCCATCATTTTTATCATACCATCTCCTAATACCTCTACTGTATCAAGAGATTTACTGAGCAATGCAACCCCTATCTGACTTTGGGTATCTGCCATGCTCATTGCAGTTGACAATGCAGCTATATCCATATTCATACCTCCTTTTCTCACAAAGCTATTCTCATTGATTTAAATTCCATATATTATAATATATACCATACACAGCACAATACCTGTGCATACATAGCCATCAAAAAATTTTCCCTGCTTGGAATCATAGGCTTTCCTGTTTTCCCGCTTAAATATAAGCATTACATTTGAAAATCCCCTGTTTGCCTCGCATATTCTTTTAAACAGCCTGCCGGCTCCATATATTCCTGCTGCGGCAATAAGTATCAGTATAATATATGATGCTATATAATCTGTATTGCTTATTGACGATATTTCACTTTCTGTGCTTTCACTTAGTATATCGGCTGCTTTATGTGCCATTATTACATTAATGCCGTTAAAAACAAAATGTGCCGTAATTGACGCCATAATAGTTCCCGTTGCATATACAAGCATACAGAATACAATTCCCATAATAAAAGCATATACAAACTGGTTTAAATTCATATGCATAAGTGCAAAGAGAAATGAACTCATCATTATTGCACCAAAAGGATTTCTTTTTTTATATCCGTGAAAAATCAGTCCTCTAAAAATATACTCCTCACAGATTGCAGGTATAAGTGCCATTAAAATAATATTAAGCCACAGAGGATTAACTGTAAGACCACCCATAACAGCCGATACCTTGTTTTCCGTAAACAATGATGTTACGCTGTTTATCAGGGAAACCGCCGGAAGAAGGCATACTGTCATTAGTATAATTCTTATGGTATTTCCAACTGAGGGCACCTCAAATTGAAGGCTTTTTAACCCCGCCGGTTTCATAAGGGTAACATACAGAAATGCCGGTATAAGCATTATTATTTCCGGAAGTATCAGTCTTACATTTGTCCCTATCCACTCTGTGGGAACAAGTCTTACGGCAAATATTACCAAAAGATAGAATGCCGTCATAAACGTAAACAAAATATTGACTTTTGTTACATTTTTCATTTCTACTTAACTCCGATTGCCTCAATCTCTATTAAAACGTCTTTAGGAAGCCTTGCCACCTCAACGCATGACCTTGCAGGGCAGTTCTCCTTAAAAAACTGTGAATAAACACTGTTTACAGTTCCAAAATCATCCATGTTCTTAATAAACACTACTGTCTTTACAACATTTTCCACAGGTACTCCCGATTCATCAAGAAGTGCAATAAGATTCCCTATTGCCTGCCTTGCCTGAGCCTCTATTCCCTCCGGTATCTCTCCCGTAGCAGGAACAACAGGTATTACGCCTGATGTAAATACCATTCCGTTTACCTCTATTGCCTGTGAGTACGGGCCTATTGCTGCCGGTGCCTTGTCTGTACTTATAATCTTCTTCATGTTTTTATCCTCCATTATTTTTATGTATGAACGGCTTATTTGCCGTTTTAAAGCTTATTTTATAATTTTTATGCCGGTGTCTGTTATGTCTATCTTTCTTTCCTTAAACAGTCCCCCCACAGCCCGCTTAAATGCTGCTTTGCTCATTTGAAAATCTCTGTATATAATTTCCGGAGAAGCCTTGTCATTATATGGAAGAACTCCGTCATATTCTTCTATAACCTTGAGAATCTTTTCGCCGTCTGCTGCCATACGTATATATGCTTTCTCATGTATGCTTATATTTAACTTTCCGTCCTCACGAACCTCTGTCACTCTCCCCTTTATTTTATCTCCCGCATGAAGGCTTTCATGCATCTCCCTTGCAGGAATAAGACCATGGTACTCATTATCTATTGCCACAAAGGCTCCTATATTTTCATTTATCTCATAAATTATTCCCTCTACCTCATCATCCTTCTCATAATCACCTGCTATTTTAAGGTACTTATACACCTTCATTGTAGCTGCCAGCCTTTTTGATTTGTCAATATAAAGTGCAACAAGATATTCCTTACCGGGCTTAACCTTCTCTGTCTGTTCCCTGAAAGGAAGAAATAAATCTCTTTCCAGTCCCCAGTCGAGAAATGCCCCTATTTTCGTTACATCATTTACCTTTAATACCCCTGTTTCTCCCAATGTAAGCTTAGGTGTGTTTGTAGTGGCAATAAGCCTGTCGTCCGAATCTCTGTATATAAAAACCTTAAGCTCATCTCCCGGTTTTGTGTTCTCCGGTACCTGCTTTACAGGCAGCAGCACCCTTTCGTCACTGTTTTTTGCCTGAGAAAGATATACTCCGAAGTCAGTTTGCTTTACCACCGTTAATTTCTGATATTTTCCTAATTCTATCAATGTCTTTCCGTCCTCCCACAAAATAGTTATGTGATTTCTCTCCACATCTTACCACAACATAAAATAAATAGCAAGTTCTAAGAGTTTTCCTTAATAACAAAAAAAGATATTCCAAAGCCTGTACATTCTTTGGAATATCTTTATCTAACTGGCCCACAAGGATTCGAACCTTGAAAATGCTGGAGTCAGAGTCCAGTGCCTTACCATTTGGCGATGGGCCAATGTATCACAACAAATGGTATTATATACTAGAAAATAATTTTTTGCAAGTACTTTTTTTAATTTTTTAGTTATTAAGTGTTATTTTTATTATTATATATTTCAAACCGTCCTGATAAGAGTATTGAAGGGAATATCCTGAAGATACTGAAGCCCCAATCCAGTTCTGTATATTATTTATCACAGTGGCAATTCTGTTTTGGTCACTATATAAATTTATTTTTTCTCCTGTATCATAGGCAAGTATAAAGGTATTTATGCCCCCGTTCTTATTGGCTGTCACCTGATTTTTAACTTCTGCCTCTCCCGATACAAATTTATACCCTACATTTCCGTACCGGCTCTGTATATACACTGCTGCCGTCATCTGCTGTCCATATTCCACATATCTTGAATCTGTACAGCTATACTTGTTTGTATAGCTTGAAGCCGTATGATTTTCATTCATAAGACTGTCAGGTATAAGGAAATATGTATACTGAGGATTTCCTCCAATGGGATCGTCCCATGTGGTGTCTATCTGATACCACACGCCATCTACCCTTACAATATTCCACGCATGACTTTCGCTGGTCTGTCCGTTATCAGCAACACCATATACCATTTCCGTCTGTATTCCTGCCTTATAACATAAAAGTGAGAATGCCTCCGCATACCCCTGACATACCGCCACCTTATTTGTCAGGGCTCCTTCTGCCGTAAACAATGAATGATTATTATAATCTATCACAGAAGCATACTGAATATTATTGACAATATAGTCGTGTATTGCTTTTACCTTATCAAACTCAGACATTGAGCCGTTTATAAGACCGTTAATTACGGACTCTGCCGTCTGTGACGCCTTTTGAGAAACGTTTATAGGCAGCGTTACTGAAACGGCAGGTTTACTTGCCTGATTATCTTCTTCCGCAGGCTTTGATTCTGTTGTTGATACCTCAGCAGGCTTTGTAGCAGTCTCTGCCGCAGGCTTTACAGTTGTCTCTGCCGCAGGCTTTGTAGCTGCCGCTGATGATGATGTCTTTTCCTGATTTTGATTGCCGGAAGGATTGCTTTTGGAAGTATTTTCCGATGTTGTCTCACCGTAATTCTGATTATTTACCGTATTGTTATCTGCTGTTTCCCCTAATCCATTATTATTGTTACTATCCCTCTCAGCATTTAATGTTCCTTGATTTTCAGAATCCTTTTCCTCATTGAGCGACTCGTCTGCCCCATCATTATTTTTTTCCGTATTTGTCTCCGACACCTTATTGTCTGTTGACGTGTTGCTCTCTTTCTCAGATGATGTCTCTTTCTCTTCCTTGTATTGGCTGCTTTCGTCATCACTGATGCTTTCCGTACCTCTGACATTGTCTGTATCATTACGGCTTTCACCTTTACTTCCACAGCCGGATGCTGTCATAACCAATGCTAAAACTGTGATTAATAATATTCGTTTCTTTTTTAAGCTTTTCATAAATGTACCCCTGCCTTCCTTGGATTTATATGTATTTACCTTCTGATAATACCGCCGCCTCCGGTTTTTATAAGCTCATCAATGCTTTCTCTTGTTGCCACATTATAGTCCCCGTTGATTGTATGCTTTATTGCCGATGCTGCCGAACCTGACTCTATTGCACCTTTGTAATCGGTAAAATCTTCCGCCAATACCGATATCACCCCTGCCGCCAGTGCATCTCCTCCTCCCACTCTGTCAACTATGGAATCTACATCATACTTTGCAGAATAATGCATATTACCTGACTTAGCATCTAATATTCTTGCACCTATAATATTATGTGTTGCCGATATACTTTCTCTTTGTGAGTTGATAACATAGGAAAGCTCATATTTTTCCGCAAGCTCTCTTAAAACAGCCTCTCCTAATGCTTTGTCACTCATATACTTATATACGTCATCCGTCCCTGCTCCACAGCCCAGTATTTTTATACAGTCTACAGGTCCCGCAAACACTACGTCACTCATACTTACAAGCTCCGGCATAACATGAGAGGCCTCCTCCATAGTCCACAGCTTTCCTCTGTAATTTATATCGGCAGATATTTTCAATCCCCTTAGCTTTGCCTCCTTTACAAATGCTCTTGTAAGAAGTCTGCCCTTTTCACTTATTCCCGCCGTTATTCCCGAAAAATGAAACCATGTGCCTCCTTCAAATATTTTGTCAAAGTCAAAATCATCTATGTCTGCCTCACTTATTGATGAATGCTTTCTGTCATAAACTACTCTTGATGGTCTTACCGAAGAGCCTGTCTCCAGATAATATGTTCCTATCCTTTCACCTCCTCTGACAATACATTCTGTGTTGACATGCATTTTATACAATTCATTTAAGGCGCAATCTCCTATGGGATTATCAGGAAGCTTTGTAACATATTTTACCTTATGTCCCATTTGTGCCAAAGATATTGCAACATTTGCCTCTCCTCCCCCGTAGTTTGCCTGAAATTCACTTGCCTGTCCAAAGGTGTTATAATGCTTTGTGGATAACCTTAACAAAAGCTCACCCATAGTTATAATATTTGTCATCTTCCCATTTCTACCTCCGGTTCTCTGTTTACGCCAAACTGTGGATTTTTTAAGATATAGTCTAATATTTCATTTGCAACCTGCTCCTTTGTCATTATAGGCTTCTCTTCTGTTATATCCTTTGTTATAAATGTAACTGCATTTGTATCTGTTCCAAAGCCTGCACCCTCTGTCTTTATATTATTTGCCACTATCATATCTATTTTTTTGCTGTCAAGCTTTGCTCTTGAATTCTCCAGCATATTTTCAGTCTCCATGGAAAATCCACATATAAACTGATTTTCCCTCCTGTTTTCACCAAGATACTTCAGTATATCCTTTGTTCGCTCAAGCTCTATGGTCATATCACCATCTTTTTTCTTTATTTTATTTTCTGCCGGAGATGACGGTCTGTAATCGGCCACTGCCGCCGCCTTGACTATTATCTGATTTTTATCTGCCTCTGCCGCAACTGCATTATACATATCCTCTGCACTGATTACTTGTATTACTCTTACAAAAGGCGGCGGTGCTATGGATGTTTTGCCTGTGACAAGGGTTACATCTGCACCTCTTAGCATGGCAGCTTTAGCTATGGCATAACCCATTTTTCCTGTTGAATGATTTGTTATATATCTTACCGGATCTATTTTTTCTCTCGTTGCTCCTGCCGTTACAAGAACCCTTTTTCCTGACATATCCTTCTCGCACTGTATTTCCCTTAAAATATACGACAAAAGGGTTTCCTCCGACGGCATTTTTCCTGCCCCCGTGTCACCGCAGGCTAAATATCCTGTATCAGGCTCTATAATTTCCATTCCAAACCTTTTAAGTTTGCTGATATTATCCTGTACTATAGGATTCTCATACATGTTTGTATTCATTGCAGGTGCTACTATTTTTTTACACTTACATGCCATAACCGTTGTTGTAAGCATATCATCTGCTATTCCGTTTGCAAGCTTCCCTATTACATTTGCCGATGCAGGAGCTACAAGTACAACATCTGCAAGTTTTGCAAGGGACACATGCTCAACGCTGTACTGAAAATTCCTGTCAAAGGTGTCTATAAGACACTTATTTCCCGTAAGTGTTTCAAATGTAATAGGATTAATAAAATTAACTGCATTTTTAGTCATAAGCACAGTTACATTGGCATTAAGCTTTTTTAGCATACTTGCAAGATTTGCTGTTTTATATGCCGCAATACTTCCTGTCACTGCCAAAACCACATTTTTCCCTCTTAACATAATTTCCTCCATTCAAACCATTTAGTTTACGTTCTTATCATATATGATTTTAAGTCCCTTAAGCAAAAGCTCCTGGTCCTCTATTATCTTTCTCCTGCAGTTTGGTATTATTACCCTTGCCAGCCCTCCTGTAGCTATTACAGTCAGCTTATACCCAAGCTCCTCCTCCATCCTGTCTATCATGCCGTCTATACAGGCGGCATTTCCGAGAATTATCCCGCTTTTCATACAATCTATTGTATTTTTTCCTATAACTCTTTCAGGTGCCTCAAAGCTTATTTTCTGAAGCTGTGCCGTTCTCTCCACAAGGGAGTCTGCTGCCACGCGTACACCGGGCATAATAAGCCCGCCGATATAATTTTTGTTTTTGTCCACAACAGATATTGTAGTGGCTGTTCCTATATCAACCACAGCCAAGGGGGCACCATACTCCTTTATCCCTGCCACTGCATCAACTATCATATCACTTCCCACCTGTCTTGGGTTGTCCATAAGAATATTAAGTCCTGTCTTTACTCCCGGTCCCACCACCAGAGGCTCCTTTCCCGTAAGCTTTTCTATTGCACTTTTTATTACCTTCAGCAACGGGGGAACCACAGAGGATATAATTGCCCCCGTTATCTGTTCTGTATTTATCCTGTGAAGCTCGGCTACCATTTTAAACAAAACATAATATTCTATTTCCGTTTTGGAATAATCTGTTGATATTCTCTCCTCAAAATATATTTTTTCATCATCTATACAGCCGATAACTATATTTGTATTTCCCATATCTATAGCCAGTATCATTCTAATCTCCATTTCTGCGTATGATTTTTTCACGCCAATTCTCAATTATTACTATTTTAAAACCACAGGAGGGTCACGCCTTCCTGTGGTGTCTGTATTGTTGTATTTTAAAATTTTAAATTTTTCTTTATAGCAAATAATGCCTGACCTGCCGCCAGTGAAATCACGCCTGCCACTATAGCTTCCGGGATACCGTTTGTTCCTATTATTCCCAAAATAACAGCATACAGCCCGTCACTATAACCTGCCGCCTGTCCGTACTGGCTTCCAAAAAGCACATATATTCCGTTCATAACTAATAACGTATTGGTGAGAGAGCCTGCCACACCTGCAATCACAAGCGCTGCTGATACACTTCCCTCCCTGCTCCTTAAAAGCTTTTTAATTCCCACAAATACATAGTATGCAACTACACCTATTAATATCCTTGGAACAAAGCATATTATAATGCTCTTTATTCCTCCTCCTGATATAAAAGGAGAAAATACAAAGGAGGTTGGTCCCGGATTAATAAAGCTGTTGTTTATAAGGCTTGTAAGTCCGAATATTCCTCCAAGTGCCGCCCCACACTTAGGTCCAAGCATGATAGCTCCAAGAATAACGGGAATGTGAACGGTTGTGGCATTTATTATTCCAAGAGGAATATACCCCAGACCCGGTGTAAATGCCAACAATATGATTAATGCTGCAAAGGCTGCAGTCATTACCATGGTTTGCGTCTGTTTCTTTGTTTTTACTGCTTCTGTCATTATTTAGCTGACCTCCTGTTATTATTTCCCAATGGGAATACAATACATACGGATATATAATAACTATTTACGTGAAAAAAATCAATATTTTTTTCTTACTGCTCCTTATACAGGTCACCAAACACCTGTCTGCACAAATCCTTGCAGTATTGAAGTGAGAATGCCGCATCATTTCTTAATATGCCGTTTTGTGACGCAAGCTCCTCCGTGTAGTCACTAAGCTTGTAGGTTGTAATAGCTCCCCTTCCAAAAAGCTTTTGCGTTACAAGAGGTATAACACCGTAATCCTTTATATATACCTGGCCTGCCTCATTATTTTCTATTGTTATATCTGCCATAGCTCCCACCATTCTTGGAGCCTTGTCCTGATTTGAAACGAAATTGCCAAGTGACCAGTAACATAAGGTTTTATTCCCATTAGCTCCCTCTATCCACTCTACAGGCTGTATAACATGAGGATGTGCTCCTATAATAAGATCTGCCCCGTTATCCGCCATAAGCTGAGCCCAGCCTACCTGATCATATATACTTCCCGGCTCATTCCACGGCTCATGCTTGTACTCCGGTCCCCAGTGAGGACACACTATCACAAAATCTGCCAGCTCGTTTGCCTTTTTCAAATCATTTACTATTCTTTCCTCATCAAGGAGATTTACTATATACTCACGTCCCGTAGGAAGGGCTATTCCATTTGTTCCGTATGTATAATTTAATATTGCTACCTTTATATCTCCCTGTTCATACACATATATATTATTAACATCCTCCGCTGTCTGATTTATGCCTAAAACTCCAATCTCAGGATGATTTGTTTTCCAGTAATTTATACAGTTGTCAACTCCCGTTGCTCCCTTATCTATGGTATGGTTGGTAGCATGCAGCACCACATTAAAGCCTGCATTTACAAGTGCATCTCCCACCTCATAGGCCGCATTAAAGGTAGGATATCCTGATATTCCCAGCTCTGTACCTCCAAGGATTACCTCCTGATTTACAATGGCAATATCTGCTGACTGTATATCCTCCTTTACATGGGTAAAAAGATGATCATAATTGTATGTTCCGTCTTCCATAAGTCCGCTGTCTGACACTCCTGTATGCATAAGCATATCTCCTACCATTTTTATATTGATGGTAGTGGGCTGAAACGGCGGTGTAGTTGGCTCCTCTGTCGTTGTTTCCTCTGTAACATTTTCTGTTGTAACATTTGAAACGTCATTGTCTGAAACTTCATTGGTAATTCCGCAGCCTGACATGCCCATTATTAGTGCAACGGTCAGAAGCAGTGATAATAATTTCCCGTTAAATTTTTTCATAGCTCTTATCCTTTCATTTTTACTTTATTTAATAGATGTTTTGGAAACCTGCTACTGTATATAATTTTTATAACCATTAATTTTGTCAAGATACCCTTCCACCGTTCCTACATACAGTATCTTTTTATCAGGCATCTCATAAAAGTCTCTGGGTGTTACAAGGGAATAATGCTTATCAAACTTTCTTATTCCGTAATCCTCAAGTGTCCTTGCAACAAACTGGGAGCATGCATATCTTCTTTTCTGGTGAAAAGGCTTTTTTAACAGTATAAAAGGCAGCCCCAGTACAGTGTAATGATATCTTTTTGCATTAGCTTTATAGTAATTTATACGCTTCCATACATTTTCCTTCTGCTCTTTTGTACATTCTATCTCTGTCACCATACACAGTGCCCTTGGAAAATGCTTAATCACCTTATCCATTTCCTCATGCTCAAAGCCTGATAATATGGGAATTTTAGGATTTCTTCTTCCAAAGCTGTATGCCTCCTTAAGCTCCTCATCCATTGCAAGAACTACATGAATATACTTTAGTCTTGTGTACAGCCTTATAAGAGTAGCAAATATACCCGGTGTAGATATAAGCACTATATATAATTTTTCTTTTTGTTCTTTCATTTTTCCTCCTATGCACATTCAAACACATTGTACATTAAATTGCATTTTTCTACAATCCCTTATTATATTTTAGTTCTTCATTTTTAATTTAATTAATTTTTTTTCCTAAAACTCTTTACAATTAAAAATTTTATTGTATAATAGTCATTAAGAACGAGGTTGTTCCTAAAAGGAGTAACCTCGTTTTTTTTACTTTCCCTCACATTATACATATAGAAAAACCCCTCGGTATGAAGCTCCATTCACACCGGGGGTTTTGTCTCTTATACCATAATTTCTGCTTCATCTGATTTATAGCAAGTGTTTTTCCGGTTATTCCAGAATGATGTATTAGTTGTAATATCCTTCTTTTTTCATTTCTTCCCGAACTCTCTTTACCATTTCTATATATTCCTCTGAATATTTATTTAATACTCTTCGGTATATATAACTTTGCACAAGTCCGTTAAGACCAAAGCATATTAATGCCATATAAATCATAAACAAAAATTTTCCGCTGATTATCATATATACACTTATTCCCACTATGAGAACCGTGAAAACCACAGCCTCCAAACAATAAAATATATCTTTAACGGTAATTAAAAATGTATTTTTTACAAGCTCCTTAAATGTCATATCGAATCTTGATATGACCGGGAATACAGTGTGAAGCATCATAAGGAAAAACAATGCTGCAAGACTTGAAAATATAAGCATAAACCAGCCATATACCCCTTCCTCCGTGCCATATTTCGCCCAATAAAAAATATCTACATACAGCACAAATATAACAGCCAGGGATGCGAGCCACACTACGGTTGCCTGCACAAAGCTTTCCTTAAAGTATCTGAAATAATCCTTAAGAAGAGAAAAATCCCTCTCATTTATTATTTTCATAAAAACACCATTCATTGCCACCATTGATGCTCCTGCCGTAAATACAGGTATACATGTTATTACAAATATAACATTTAACAAAAATACATACAGCAGCTTTCTTCCAAACTGAAAGAAGGAATTGTTTATGTCTAGTATGCTTCTTACTCTATCTAACATTGTTTTCTCCAACTATTTGCTGCTAAGATACTCATCTATTGACTTTGCCGCTGTCTTTCCTGCTCCCATGGCAAGAATAACAGTAGCTGCACCTGTAACGGCATCACCGCCTGCGTACACACCTTCTCTTGATGTAAGTCCTGTATCCTCCTGTACAATAATGCCTCCCCATTTCTGTGTTTCCAGTCCCTTTGTTGTAGACTTTATTAACGGATTAGGTGATGTACCTATTGACATAATTACACAATCAACAGGAATCTCAAACTCTGAGCCTTCTTTTGCAACAGGTCTTCTTCTTCCTGATGCATCAGGCTCCCCAAGCTCCATTTCCTGACACTTAACAGCACCAACAAAGCCGTTTTCTCCCTCTAACACCTCTACAGGGTTAGTTAAAAGCTTAAAGATAATGCCTTCTTCCTTTGCATGCTCTACTTCCTCTTTTCTTGCAGGAAGCTCTTCCTCTGAACGACGGTATACTATGTATACTTCCTCTGCTCCAAGTCTTTTTGCACATCTTGCAGCATCCATTGCAACATTTCCCCCGCCTACAACTGCCACCTTCTTTGCGTGCTGTATAGGAGTTGTATTGTCATCTTTATAAGCCTTCATAAGATTTACTCTTGTAAGGAACTCATTAGCCGAATATACTCCCTTAAGATTTTCTCCCGGAATATTCATAAACCTTGGAAGTCCTGCTCCTGAGCCGATAAACACAGCCTCAAAGCCATATTCTTCCATAAGCTCATCTATTGATAATACCTTACCGATAACCATGTTTGTCTCAATTTTAACGCCAAGCTCCTTTAATCCGTCTATTTCCTTCTGTACTATTGCCTTTGGAAGACGAAACTCGGGAATACCGTATACAAGAACTCCTCCCGCAAGGTGAAGTGCCTCAAATACAGTTACCTCATAGCCTTTCTTTGCAAGGTCTCCGGCACATGTAAGCCCTGAAGGACCTGAACCTATAACGGCAACCTTATGACCGTTTGATTCCGGCTTAACAGCCGCCTCTGTGCTGTGTGCATTGTGATAATCTGCAACAAATCTTTCAAGCCTTCCTATAGCCACAGGCTCTCCTTTTATACCTCTTACACACTTACCCTCACACTGGGATTCCTGTGGACACACACGTCCGCAAACTGCCGGAAGCGAGCTTGACCGGGATATAATCTGATACGCCTCCTCAAAGTTCCCCGCTGCTACCTCTTTTATAAAATCAGGTATCTGAATCTGTACAGGACAACCTGACACGCAATTCCTTGTCTTACAATTTAAGCATCTTGCAGCCTCGTCAAGTGCCTGCTCCTCCGTATATCCGAGTGCAACCTCCAGGAAGTTTTTGTTTCTTACATTTGGGTCCTGTGAAGGCATCTCATTTTTAACCATTGACATATTAGGCATGATTACTGTACCTCCTTCTTAAATAAGTTACAAGCTTCTTCATGTGCTTTTCTCTCAAACTCTTTGTATGTTGCCCCTCTCTCCATTGCCTCGTCAAAATCAACAAGGTGTCCGTCAAAGTCAGGTCCGTCAACACATGCAAATTTTGTTTCTCCGCCTACTGTAAGACGGCATCCTCCGCACATTCCCGTTCCATCTATCATAATAGGATTCATGCTGACTGTTGTCTTAATATCATACTGCTTTGTAAGAGCACATACAAACTTCATCATAATAAGAGGTCCTATTGCAATAACCTCATCATACTTCTCTCCGCTTTCTATAAGCTCTTTAAGAGCATCTGTAACAAGCCCTTTTGTTCCATGGCTTCCGTCATCTGTCATCATAACAAGCTTATCGCTTACCTTGCCAAACTCCTCCTCAAGTATGACAAGATCTTTGTTTCTAAAGCCTACGATTGAATGAACCTGCGCACCAAGATTATGCAGCTTCTTTGCTATAGGATATGCGATGGCACAGCCAACACCTCCGCCTACTACAGCCACCTTCTTAAGCCCCTCAACATGGGAAGGAACTCCTAAAGGTCCCACAAAATCCTGAATATATTCGCCTTCCTTTAAGTGATTTAACTTCTCAGTAGTAGCACCTACTATTTGGAAAATAATGGTTACTATTCCCTTTTCCCTGTCAAAATCTGCTATCGTAAGAGGTATCCTCTCTCCCTCCTCATCAACCCTGAGAATTATAAACTGTCCCGGCTCTGCTTTTTTTGCAATAAGGGGAGCGTCAACATCCATAAGTGTAACTGTAGGATTAAGCTCTGTTTTTTTAATAATCTTATACATTCTACTCACATCTTTCCTTTCTTTTTGCTTTTGAACTTTTTTCTCAAAAGATTACTATAATTCTACCAAATTTCCTATAAAAAGTAAAATCTTTTTTATTAACCCTTAGGATATCAAAAGATATGCCGCAAAGGACTTAAATTCCCACGTTTACAATTTGTTCAAAATTTGTCCAAAAACCTTTTACATTAAAAACATTTTTTCTTCAATAATCATTTATATACTATAGATGTCAGAAAAAAAGCTATAAATTTTTTCATAATCAAGTCAAACACAGTTTGACTTTCCTCCCTTTTTATTATACAAAAACCAATAAAATAACAGATAAAAAGCATTTATTCATAAAATAATAAGTGCTTTTTATCTTATTTATCAAAAACAAATCCCAGTTTTCTTGCAAGTCCGATAGATTTTTTATTATCTCTGTGTATTCTCACATACACTCTGTCTATTCTTAAAATATCCCTTGCATATCTTAATATAAAGCTGCATGCCTCATATCCGTAGCCCATGCCCTGATAATCTACATCTATAACGTATCCAAGCTGATGAAAGCCCATACTGTTTTTCATATGGGACTCATTGTCCTTCATACTTTTATTAAGTATAAGCTCTCCCCTAATCTCATCAGAGCTCTGCTCTAATTCTTCATGATACTCTATACCTGCCCTGCCTATAACATTGCCATCCCTTGTTTCCACTATCCATATTCCGTATTCATAAAAGCCGTATATATTTTTTATATAATCCTCTATATACTTTATTTCTTCTTCCCGTGGATAAAGACCTTCCGTATATTTTGTTATTTCTTCATGGCCGTATATATTTATGAGGCTGTCAATATCATTAACAGACATTTCTCTTATAACAAGCCTGTCCGTCTCCATAACTCTCCACGGAACATTAAAGCAGTGATTATGAACCATTCTTATAAATGCCTCATCTATATTTGTAAAATCTTCAAAAAGATAATCTGCTTCACTTAAGTCCTGATTTCCCGAGTTGGGATTTATAAATCCCAGACATGCCATTCCTGCTGCCTTTGCCCCCGATACCCCATTGCGTGAGTCTTCTATAACAATACATTCCCTTGGATTCACATTAAGTCTTTCTGCTGCCTTTAAAAATATATCCGGTGCCGGCTTTGGATTCTCCATTTCCATACCGCTTACTATAGCATCAAAATATTCCAATATTCCTATGGTTTTAAGGTTATTTATAATTGCTTTCATAGATGACGAAGATGCAACCGCAATAACATATCCCTTTCCCTTAAGGTCCTTAACAATATCTGACACTCCCTTTATTTCAGGGTAGCCCTTTTCACTTATCATATTTTCAAGAATCATATCTGCCATACCGGAAAGCTCCTCCCATGTATAGCCGTAAAGCTTATATGTTTCTCTGAAGGATTCCCACATTTTTTTTACAGTGGAGCCTATAAACTCCCTGTAGTATTCATAATCTAAATCTATGTCAAACCTATCCTTCAGCAGTTTGCAGTCAGCGGCAAAGTGGACGGGTTCACTGTCAACAATGACCCCGTCCATATCAAAAATTACTGCCTTTAGCATTTTTCAGGCTCCTCGTATTCCACACCGAAGGTGTCCACTGTTACTCTTGCCATTTTCTGTACATCAAATGGTCTGTCGCTGTAGTCTGTATCTGTCTCGGCTATTTTATTTACAGTATCCATACCCTCTGTGACTTTTCCAAAAGCCGCATACTGTCCGTCAAGATGAGGTGCCGCCTTATGCATAATGAAGAACTGAGAGCCTGCTGAGTCAGGATCCATTGACCTTGCCATGGAAAGCACTCCCTCCGTATGTTTTAAAGGGTTATCAAAACCGTTTATTGAAAACTCACCTTTTATATCATATCCGGGACCTCCCATGCCTGTTCCCTCCGGACAGCCTCCCTGTATCATAAAGCCTTTTATAACTCTGTGAAAAATAAGACCGTCAT
The DNA here is from genome assembly GCA_944384155.1 of uncultured Lachnospiraceae bacterium. Taxonomy (GTDB): domain Bacteria; phylum Bacillota; class Clostridia; order Lachnospirales; family Lachnospiraceae; genus CAG-303. The sequence continues at coordinate 33,237 of CALWSG010000009.1, forward strand.
AGTATCCTTTGTTTATGAGGCTTATAAAATTTTTTACTGTATTGGGAGCTATCTCCGGATAAAGCTCTGCCTTTATAATATCTCCGTTTTCCATTTCTATTGTAACAATAGGGTTTTTTAATTCTGACATTTTAATTCTCCTTTTATTATTATTTTAATTTTAACTCCTAAAAGCTTTTTCCTCCGCCTCCATGGCTGTGTCCGCTGCTGCTTGTTCTTACAGATGAGCTGCCTGAGTGATTGTTATCATTCTCTATCTTCCGCCTTGTGGTAGTTGTGTGGGTAAAATGATCTATCCTTGCACCAAGCTTTATTCTTCCCCCCTCAAGATATGTTGTACTTCCCACAGTAACCTTTGTCTTTGACGACATACTCATTATAAATACTGCTGCTCCTGCAACTGCCAGTGCAATCAAAAGACTTATAATAGGATTTCTTAAATATGTAAATGCATTATCATCAATATCATCTATTCCTTCAATAAATTCTTCAACTGCCTGCATGTAGCTTTCATTTGTAAGAAACGGTGCAATCTCGTCAAGAATATCCTCCACATCGGAATCACTTACTCTCGATATGGCATCTCCTGCCGTAGATATAAATACCTCCCTGTGCTCCATGTCTATCAGCAGCAGCACACCGTCACCATATTTTTTGTCATATCCAAAGCCGTTATCATCATAAAAATCGTCAGCATAAAGGCTTGTTGATTTTCCTTGTGTGTCATTTGTGGTTACAACCACAAGATCAAGCTTTGTCTCCTTTGATGTCTCCACAAGCTTTTCAGTAATTTCTCTTTCCTCACTGTCACTTAGCAGCTCTGCATAATCATATACCTTCTGACCGTTTTCATCATAATTAATACTATCTCCATAAACATTAGGAGCTGCTGATAAAATTATTAGTGAAAGCATCGGCACTAACAAATATTTTCCTTTTTTAATCATCCCAAAAAACCTCCCAGTATCATTAGTATGGCAAAGGTTCCTGCAAATATACCGCCAAACCAGCCCAACATTTTCTCCTTTGATTTCGGAAGTGTCCCCACCTGCTTTCCTGTCTGACCGTTTATTGCAAGTATGTGATTTTCATTTTTATATCTGTATGTAATCATCCACACCGGAAGAAGTGTATATACTGCTCTTTTCCTCTTAAGCCTTGTATTGCTTCCCACAATATTCACTGTAGAATACCCTGTTATGGAATTTCTTACTTCCCTGAAAATATAGCTTCTTACTCTCTGCTCTACTCTCGGTGCCATCTGATTGCTGTCATATGAGTATTTTTCAGAGAGAAAGCCTGAGAGATAAGGCATCTTAAAATCCTGTAAATTACTGTAGTTATATGGTTCCAATAAATCCATCGTCTCATCAGGCATTTTTTCCGATGCATCCGCAGGCACAAGTGTAAAATCTGCCTCCCCGTCTCTCACCACCTTGAAATGATCTGTATGTGTAATCTCGTAATCTCCCTGCCTTTGGTGTCTTACCTTTGTGGCATGGGCATCTATATGACAGCCGGCACCGTAATCATACAGCCAAAACGGAACGTATATTCCTGTCATATTATCCGCAAATGCAGACTTTTTAAACATTGACGGGGTTAAAATCCCCTTTCTGCACCACTGCCTGAACAAATCCTTTGCTTTATCCTTAGTTATTGAAAAAGGAATTATTTTTGCAGGCATTGTTTCACCTGTAAATCTTCCCTTTATAACGGCGGAACTTCCGCAAAAGCTACAGACTGTAGCCGTAGTTTTATCGTCTGTTATAAGCTCTGCACCACAGCTTTGACATTTATAGCCGTTTACATCTGTTTTATTATTATCATCCTGTACCGTTTCATCCTCCACTTGAGAATCATATTTTTCTCCGGACTGCTCCATTTCCTTTACTGACATATGAGTGCCGCAGTACTCACATACAAGCTCGCCCTTACTGCCGTCAAACTCTATGGGTGCTCCGCAGCCCTTACACTTATAAGTTTCAATCACTTGCACCATCTCCTTTCCACAATTTTCTATGTTCCTATATCAAAAAGGTTATAAAATTCTTTGTATCTTTTGCTTTCCCCTGTCTTTTTTATATATTTATCCCTGAAATTTCTTATCATTTCATATGTAAGGCTTCTGTCTGCTATGTCGGGAGGTATCTCATCTGCACAAAACCACCTTGCCTCCAATAACTCCTCCCTCTGTACTTTTATATCCGGCCTTCCTTCAACCTCAGCCACAAAGCCTATCATATGTGCATCTGTCATTGCCCAAGGCTGATTTTTATAATATGTGATATTTTTAAGCATTAAGCCTGTTTCCTCATATGCCTCACGCCTTACAGTATCCTCAAAGGTTTCTCCTATCTCAACATACCCTGCCACCTGTGCATATTTCTTAAATGCACTGTTTCTGTTCCTTACAAGCAAAAGCCTATCCTCATGTATAACAGATATTGTAACCGCAGGACATATTTTGGGGAAAACCATATTTTGGCACTTTGTGCATACCATAGCTCTTTCCCTGTCAGATGGAACCATTTTTCCTCCGCATCTTCCGCAATATCTGTTTCCCTCATGCCATCTTGCTATCTGTGCCGCCGTTGCTGCGCCAAATGACATATAAACAGGTTTATAATGCCTTAATATTTCATTTCCCACATATTCAAGGCTGCCGTCTGCCTTAAAAATTTCATCTGTATCTACTATATAATACCCCTGACTGTCTATTGCAATGGTTCTGTAAATACCCATATGGGGATACCTGCTTCTTACACTTCCTTTCCACACCTCTGATGTGATATTTCCATTTTCGTCAAACAATTCATTTATATATGTATCTGCAAAGGTGGTAAATTCATAGCCTTCCTTAGTCCTTTTCATAAGAAAGTCCCTTCCCCTTGCATATATTAATATATCATCATGCTTTGGGTATTTCTTTTCAAAATCACATCTGTATTGCTTTGAGCCTATATCCTGTATCATATTTCAACCTCACTTCTGTGTTGCCGGCAGTTCTGCCTTTTTCTTCCTTCCTAAGACCTCCTTCCACATTAACGGATTAAACATTATAAGCAGCGGAAACAGCTCCAGCCTTCCTGCCAGCATATCAAACATTAACACAACCTTTGAAAAAGGAGTAAACCCTCCAAAGTTCTGCGTTGGTCCCACAAGCTCAAGTCCGGGACCTACATTATTGATGGCGGTGGCAACGGCGGTAAATGTAGTCACCATATCCTTTCCCTCAAGGGAAACGGCAAATACTGATACCGCAAATATTATAAAAAATGTACATATATATACATTTATGGAGCGTATAACATCATTCTCAACAGGCTTCCCATCCATTTTAATCTTTTTAATGCTCTTTGGATGTATATATGCATTAAGCTCCTTTGCAACTGCTTTTATCATAACTATAAATCTTGATACCTTTATTCCTCCTCCCGTACTTCCCGCACATGCTCCTATAAACATAAGCAACACCAGCACTGTCCTTGCAGTCTCAGACCAAAGATTAAAATCCACTGTGGCAAATCCTGTTGTTGTAATAATTGACGCCACCTGAAATAATGCATGACGCAACGCATCAAACACCCCTTCCGACATATCAAGTATGTTTACAAATACAATACCTGTTGCCGCCAGTATAATAATAAAATATCCTCTTACCTCCTCCATTGCCAAAGCCTTTTTTACGTTTTTAAGAAGTATAAAATAATATGCATTAAAGTTCACTCCAAACAATATCATAAATATGGTTACAACCCACTGCTGATACGGTGTACAGCTCATCATACTGTCATTTTTAATTCCAAACCCCCCTGTTCCTGCCGTTCCAAATGAGGTTGTAATGGAATCAAACAATGGTTTGTCTCCAATCACAAGAAGTATTATCTGTATCATAGTCATTATAAAATATATAATATATAAAATTCTTGCCGTATATCTCATTTTAGGCACTAGCTTGCCAACAGACGGACCCGGACTTTCTGCTCTCATAAGATTAATATTTGAACCTCCGCTTAAGGGAATAATTGCCAGCAGAAATACCAGCACTCCCATACCTCCAATCCAATGGGTGAAGCTTCTCCAAAACAGGCTTGTATAAGACAACGCTTCCACATCACTTAGTATACTTGCCCCTGTAGTGGTAAAGCCTGATATTGTTTCAAACATGGCATCATGAAAAGCAGGAATCTCCCCTGTCATCATAAATGGCAGGCATCCGAAAAAGCTTATCACTATCCAGCTTAAAGCGGTTGCCGCACACCCCTCCTTTAAGTGAAAAACAAAATCCTCAGGCTTTTTTCTTGTCATAAGGACACCCGGTATACCGCATATTACCCCAGTTATAAGATAATATATTCCCTCTGTTTCTCTGTAAATAACAGCTACAATACATGGCAGCAGCAATAACACTGCCTCCGTCTTCATTATGCTTCCTAAAACATATCGAATAACCGACTTATTCATGGCTACTCTCCTTCTATTTTAATATATCCTGTATATCGTTAAAGCCTGTATTTGTAGTAACTATCATTACCGTATCTCCCACTGCTATGCAGTCATCACCGCTTGGAATAATTATCTTTCCGTTACGGTTTATAAATGCAATAAGAAGATTATCCTTAAGGTTTAACCCTGCCAATGGTATATTAGTTACAGCAGAATTTTCATCTACACGAAATTCTATTGCCTCAGCCCTGTAATCAAACATATGATATAATGTTTCTATATTGCTGTCCATGGAAGCTTTTTTTGCACGGACATAGGCTATAATTGCCTCTGATGTTATGTATCTTGGATATATAACGCTTCCAAGCTCCAGACTGTTTATTACATTTTTAAAGGTTATTCTGTTTATTTTTGTTATAACCTTGGCATCTGATACCTGTTTTGCATGAAGGGTAAGCATTATATTTTCCTCATCTATGCCTGTCAGCGGCACAAAGGACTCTGCTCTGCCTATTCCCTCCTCCTTTAACAGTTCCTCATCTGTTCCGTCTCCGTTTATGATAATGGCGTCCGGAAGAAGTATGCTTAACTCTTCACATCTTGCCCTGTTGCTTTCTATTATTTTTACGGATATTCCCATGGCAAGAAGCTGCTTTGCCAGATAATATGCCGCTTTCCCCCCTCCTATAATCATTGTATCTTTTACCTGATTAGTGGCAAAGCCTATTTCTTTTAAGAAGATTCTTGCATGAATACGTGTTGACACAAAGGATATTACATCATCTGCCTTCAATGTAAAATTTCCTGACGGTATACATACTTTTCCTTCTCTTTCTATGGCACATATAAGTATATTTTTTACTGTTTCCCTGCCTATTGAGGCTATTGTCTTATTATCAAGTATATTCCCTTTTGGAAGCTTAATCTTTATTAGCTCTGCCTGACCGTGAGCAAAGGCATTTACCTCCAGTGCAGTAGGCAGATATAATATTCTGGCTGCCTCATTTGCCGCTTCAAGCTCAGGATTTATAATCATCGCTAACCCAAGCTTTTCCCTGAGATAGCCTACTTCCCTGCTGTAGTCAGGATTTCGTACCCTTGCTATTGCAGCACAGTTGCCAACTTGCTTCGCTATGGTACAGCACAGCAAATTAAGCTCATCCGAATCTGTCACTGCTATAATAAGGTCTGCATCTTCTATTCCTGCCTCCATCTGTACACTGTAGCTTGCTCCATTTCCCGGTATTCCCATAATATCATACATATTGGTAATATCCTGTATTACCTGTGAATTTTTATCTATGATAGTTATATCATGTCCCTCTTTGCTAAGCTGCTCTATAAGCGCAGCCCCTACCTTACCGCAGCCTACTATAATAATATTAAGCCCTTTTGCGGTCGTACCAGATGCTTTAAACATTTCCCCTTTTACCTCCAAATATTTTTATGTATGGTACTAACCGTAGTATATCACTTATATATAGAAAAATCATCCGTTTTTTGCATTATGAGAAATAAATACTATTTTGTCAAAAATTCAACAGGCAGATTCCTCTATAATGAAGAATCTGCCTGTGTCTGTATTTTTATAATACTGCTTTTATACCTCAAACATTAAATCTCCGTATGAAGGCATTGGCCACATTTCCTTATCTACAATCATCTCAAGCTTATCAATAGGTGTTCTTAACGCATCCATATCTTCCTTAATTGTATCTTTGTAGAAGAAGGCCTGTGCTTTTACATCTTCCATAGCCGCACCTGCTGCCTGGTCTGCCATAAGCTTCTTTAACGCTTCCTTAGCCTCCTTAAGCAATGCATCTGACTCTGCAAGAAGCTCTGCCTGAACAGATGCATCTGCACCTGCCGCCTTTACTGATGTTACTGTATCTGCCAATGACTTTGTATATTTAACTACAGCAGGTATTAACTGCTTAGACGCCATATCAACCATTGTAAGTGCCTCAATATTAATTGTCTTGGCATATGTTTCGTACAGCACCTCCTGGCGTGACTCAAGCTCTGCCTTTGTAAAGATGTGGAACTTCTCAAACAGCTTAACTGCCTTTTCTGTTGTAAGTGTCTCTGTAGCCTCCACCATAGACTTAATATTTGGAAGACCTCTTCTCTGTGCCTCTGCAACCCACTCATCTGAATATCCGTTGCCGTTAAAGATAATTCTCTGATATTTTGTCATGTATTCCTTAATAAGATCATGACAAGCCATGTCAAAGTCCTCTGCCGCCTCAAGAACATCTGCTGCCTCACAGAATGCCTCTGCAACAATGGCATTGAGAGTAGTGTTAGGGCTTGCTATAGAATCTGAAGAGCCAACCATACGGAACTCAAACTTATTTCCTGTAAATGCAAACGGTGAAGTTCTGTTTCTGTCTGTAGCATCCTTCTTCAAATCAGGAAGTGTACTTACACCAGTCTGTAATACTCCTCCGTCTAAGCATGATGTAGCCTCACCTTTTTCCACAAGCTGCATAACAACATCCTGAAGCTGATCTCCAAGGAATACTGAAATAATTGCAGGAGGTGCCTCATTAGCTCCAAGTCTGTGGTCATTTCCCACATCTGATGCTGACTGGCGAAGCAGGTCTGCATGTGTATCAACAGCTTTTAATATACATGCCAGTACTAATAAGAACTGTACATTTTCGTTCGGTGTGTCGCCCGGATCAAGAAGGTTTACTCCGTCATCTGTACAGAGAGACCAGTTATTGTGCTTACCTGAACCATTTACACCTGCAAAAGGCTTCTCGTGAAGAAGACACGCCATACCATGCTCCTGTGCCACTCTTTTCATTGTTTCCATTACTATCTGATTTCTGTCTACCGCAATATTAGCCACATCAAAGATAGGCGCCAGCTCATGCTGTGCAGGAGCAACTTCGTTATGCTGTGTTTTGGCAGTAACACCAAGCTTCCAAAGTTCAACATTTAAATCCTTCATATATGCACCTATTCTCTGGCGGATAACTCCAAAGTAATGATCCTCCATCTCCTGACCCTTTGGAGCCGGTGCTCCGAAAAGTGTTCTTCCTGCATATATTAAATCTTTTCTCTGTAAATATTTAGCTCTGTCCACAAGGAAATATTCCTGCTCAGGTCCTACTGATGCCACTACCTTTGTAGCCTTTGTATTTCCAAATAATCTTACTATTCTAAGTGCCTGCTGGCTAACTGCCTCCATGGACCTTAAGAGCGGTGTTTTCTTATCAAGCGCCTCTCCCTTATATGAGCAGAATGCTGTAGGTATGCAAAGAGTTACGCCTGCCGCATCCTCCTTTAAAAATGCCGGTGAAGTACAGTCCCATGCAGTATATCCCCTTGCCTCAAAGGTTGCTCTAAGTCCTCCTGAAGGGAATGATGAAGCATCAGGCTCACCCTTTATTAATTCCTTGCCGGAAAACTCCATAATCATCTTTCCGTCTTCATCGGGAAGTGTAACAAAAGAATCGTGCTTCTCAGCAGTAATACCTGTAAGAGGCTGGAACCAGTGTGTATAGTGTGTTGCTCCCTTTTCAACAGCCCAATCCTTCATTGCCTTTGCAACAATATCGGCTGTCTCTAAAGACATTTCTCCGCCTGTCTCCATTATTTTCTTTACTTCTGCAAATACTTTTTTTGGAAGACGCTCCTTCATTGTTCCCAATGTAAAGACGTTTTCTCCAAAAATTTCCTCAACATTCAATACTTTACTCATTCTTTTCATTCCTTTCATTATACTGTTATGAAATTTTCCCGCACATATGTATAAAATCCTAATTTTTTACCAGAAAAGCTTTTGGGATAACTCCCTATATTCTTCTCTGATACGTTACATATTAACACATCGGGAAGTTGCTGGCAACTAAAACAGAATATTATTTTTACTTCACGGAAATTCATCCCCTCTCCGCAAAATAAAAAAAGGCACTCCCAACTAAAGGGAACGCCATTGTTCACTGTATGCCATTTATTATTCAATTAAAAGCCTATGACTTTTACAAGTAATAAAATAACTCATTTCAGAGAAAATTGCAAGCACTTTTTTTAATTTTATTTACTTTTTTAATTTCAGTCCTTTATTTCCTCTCTCTGTACCAACTGGACAATAGTTCTTTTTGACTTATCATCAATAGTACATGTTGACAGAGTTATAATTTTGTCTTCTGCAGTTATCTCCCCCGCTTTAGGGAAATCATGTACTGACTTTTCAAGACATTTATTTACATACTCCATAAACGACTCATCACTGGCAAAGGAATACTGGTACGTATCACTTCCCTCACTTGCCGTTTCATAGCATGCAAAAACATAATACTTATAATGCTTTTCTCCTATATATATATCCATGTCAGGATGAGCCTCTGCATATCCGTCCTTGCTTATATACCATATAAGAGAGCCGAATATATTATAATTGGTTCTTCCTCCCATACGATGACCGTACACAATAGGATTCTTTGCTTCAAGGCCTTCTTCTATCCTGTAATCTACAAAAATACTTCCTGAACTGTTATATGTATTGTTAGGCAGGTGATCCAGATAATACTCATTGTCTGAATGCTGCAATATTGGATTGTCAATATATTCTCCATCCTCCTGCCTTATATATCCTTTTGCCTCACTGTTATAGCTTAAAAGCAGTTCAAAATCCCATACAAACTTTGCACCTGTAGATGAATTGCTCATGGTTATTGTTTCCCCGTTCCCATCTGTCTGAGATTCTCCGCTTTCATCCTCAGAAGTTTCCTCTACCATAAACATATTGGAAATTTCATTATTTATTTCCTTACTGTCCTGACTGTCTAAATATATAAGCGTAAGCTCATATGATGCGTATCCAAACACACACAGTGCTGCAAACATAACAACATATCTCACTATTAACTGCTTCATAGCAATCCTCCATAGGGAAAAGGTTATATGTGTGAAAAATAAGTATAACACCTTATTTTCCACACTTCACTTCCCTGTCTCTTATAAACCCTTTATCTCTTTATCCTTAGATTATTATGCCTTTCCAACAGAGCCAAACAATTCCATTTTTTCCTTAACAGTGGCTTTAATAGCCTCAAATCCCGGAGCCAAAAGCTTTCTAGGATCATAGCCCTTACCCTCAAGGTCTTTTCCGGCCTCAATATATTTACGTGTTGCCTCTGCAAATGAAAGCTGACACTCTGTATTTACATTTATCTTTGCCACGCCGAGGGAAATTGCTTTCTTTATCATGTCTTCAGGTATTCCTGTTCCTCCGTGGAGAACTAACGGCATATCTCCTGTCTTTTCACTTACCGCTGCAAGAGTTTCAAAGCTTAAGCCCTTCCAGTTTGCAGGATACTTTCCGTGTATATTTCCTATACCAGCCGCAAGCATGGTAACTCCCAAATCTGCTATTGCCTTGCATTCATTAGGGTCCGCACACTCTCCTGCACCAATAACTCCATCTTCCTCTCCGCCGATAGAACCTACCTCTGCCTCAAGTGACATTCCATGTTCTTTCGCTATCTTTACAAGCTCCTTTGTCTTTTCCACATTCTCCTCTATAGGATAATGTGAGCCGTCAAACATAATTGATGAGAATCCCGCCTCAACGCACTTTAAACATCCCTCATAGCTTCCATGGTCAAGATGAATTGCCACAGGAACAGTAATTTTAAGCTCCTCCAACATTCCCTTTACCATACCTACAACAGTTTTGTATCCTGCCATATATTTGCCTGCACCCTCAGATACTCCAAGAATAACAGGAGACTTTAATTCCTCCGCCGTAAGAAGTATTGCCTTTGTCCATTCAAGATTGTTAATATTAAACTGACCTATGGCATATTTACCTTCCTTTGCCTTCTTTAACATTTCTTCTGCCGAAACTAACATAAAACCCTCATTTCTGCGCACATTTTTTTGCATAACGAGTTTGCGTCCAGTGCGCCAAACACAAATCCCGAGTGTTAAAAAACTGTCATTTATGGTTTTTCACACCAATACCTTTATTTCCGGTTTTCGTCTCACAACGCTAGATATAGTATAACTCATTTTTGCCCTAAATACAAGCATTTGATATATTTCATAAAAAATTTACGGAAGACTCCATTAGCATCATAAATATACTTAACAGCAGCTTGTGCTGTTTTCTCTGCCTCCTCCAGCTCCTTTGCCGTAATCATTTTATTATCATATGACGCCTTGTCAAAAATATTATACATTTTTAAAAGCTTTTTTTCAAATTCCTTTGGATTATATTCTGTGTTTTTTCCGGCATTTTCTTCTATATAACAGGAAAGCAGAAATGCCAGCCTTTCCCTCTGTACATTAAGAGAAATATTCACACCTGAAAGCTCCATTGCCCTTATAAGCTCCTTCTCCCATGCCTGTGCTGCCAGGGAACAGTCACTTCCCTGTATTATGTTTTCCAGCTTTTTATCCCTGTAGCTTTTCCTTCCAAATATAAGGCTGACAACAATAACCGCCGCTCCTATGCTTAAGTTCCTTATTAATCCACGGATATCTGTTTTCTTTTCCACTCCCTGCTCCTGCTTCTCTGTCTGTTCCGTCTCCGGAGCTGTTTCCTCATTTACAGCAGTTGTTTCAGGCTCTTTGGTGGGCCGGCTGTTATTATTATTGTTATTATTATCTTGTCCACCTGTAGGTTCTTCTATTAGTGACTCATCAATAAAATGATAATTAAGGCTTTCATACCCCGGAGTTACCTCAACAGGCATCCAGCCATAACCGTCAACATATATTTCCGCCCATGCGTGTGCCCTTCTGTCATCTACTTCAATGACAACGGTGCCTCTATTCTTATATTCCTCAATTTCCTCTGAGCTTGGATGTACATAATAGCCCTCCACATACCTTGCCGGTATTCCATACATGCGAAACATTATAACTGCCATTGTAGCAAAATGTGAGCAGTAGCCCTTTCTCTCCTCAAAAAACTTTGTGAAAAAATCCTGCCCTTCCTCAAGCTTTCCCGGCTCTGTTGAGTATTCATAATTTTCACGGAGATATTTTCGCACACTTTCTATATAAGGCTCATAACCGTTTATCTCCGTGCCGTGTTCCCACAGCTCAACCGCTTCTCCCGCGTCATTATAGTATACCCATGGTATTTCATTATAAAAGCCGGATAATATATCCGGATAATATGTTTCACTCACATATGCCCATCTGCACAGCTCTCCATACACTTCCTCCTCCCGGAAAAATTCCCTTACTATATTTTTATCTATATTATCTGCTCTTGTAATTTGATAAAAATAGTAAGCCTCCGTTGATTCTGCCGGTGGATTTATCACTCCGTCCTTTACTATATTCTTTTTGTCAAAATATGCACCGTAAGGAATATAATACATATTGTCCAGTGACCTTATTGATATTCCCGCAGATTTTATCTCCTCAACAGTTATTTCATGGCTGCCTGTTGCCTGAAGCTGTGCCGTCTCAAAAGCCAGATTGTATATGTTATTTAAGGTTGCTCCATATTGCTGCAGTCTTTCCTCCATATATTCACTTTTATAATCAGCAACCTCCTTCCATGTATTTCCCGTATACTCACTTCCAACGTAGCTTTTAAGATATATTGGAAATTCCACATTCCCTGTAACAGATACCACAAGTCTTGTCTCTCCGTCAAAGGTAATCCTGTCCACCTCTCCAAGCCTTCCTCTGCTCATACCCCCGACTGCACTGTCTGTTCTGTTTTTTTGTCTGTATCCGTTTATTTCCTCAACAAAGGCATTAACCTCTTCCTTTACCTTGCTGAGAATTGCCGGGCGGCTGTACCCCTTAACAATATCAAGAAGCATAACCACACATACTATGGTGCCCACAATATAGCCACATATTGCTCCTATGTTTAATGTAGACTCATAAAAGGACTTTTTTAAAACATTTTTTTCATTTTTTACTATATTGCTGTAAGTTGCACTATAAGTAAATATTATAAACAGGTATGTCATATACATGATAGTATCCATCAGGGACGGTACGCAGCCATAGGCAAAGCAAAGCATAATAAAGGGAACTGTCAGCAGCAGATGTATTAATACTGTAATGCTTTTCCATGTAAATATAAACAATACAATGGCTATGACTGCTGTAACAAAAGAAATAAATGACATTATCTCATATCCGCCATCATCTGTCAGTCCAAAAAATACATAAGCCGTCACATTTCCCTCAATATACATGGAATTGCCAAATGCTTTTATTAAAGCTGCTCCCCCCTTAATTATATTTCCTATTCCTATATACAGAGAGACCACACCTATTATTCCCAGTATATATATGAATTTATATCTAAGTTTTTTTATCAGGGCAGATACTGTCATTGCTGCTGTTGTAAACACTGCCGCCTTAATTACCATTTCCGGAAATATATCCATAACTACAGTGTCAAGAAGCACTGCCATGGGAACATATGAGCCAAGAAAAACTATAAGTATTTTGAAAATCTGAGTGTATATGGCAATATCCTCGTCATCATTATTTATATAAAGCTCCTGACCTATATCTGTAAATTGCTTTTCCTGTTTTTCCCCTTCACATATATCCACCCCTATAACATTGGTCCCGTTTAACATAAGGTCTGTATCTTTTAACGGACCGCTCTCAAGCTTTGTATAATATTCATTAAGCTCCTCTCCATTGTCTCTGTTTATCCTTGAAGATATGAGTATATTTCTTCCCTTTCCAATGTTCTCCCTGAATCTGTGAATTACCTCTTCTGCATACCTGCACTGCCTCCCCCATAAAATAATACTGCTTTTGCCATTTATCTTTACAGGATTTCCCTCTGTATCAAAAACATATATATTAATCTTTTCTTCCATACTTCTCAAACATTCTATTAAAGAAAAGGCATATCTGTAAAATCTGTCTATTCCTTCTTTCACCGGAATTTTATTGTCAGGCACGGCAAAGTCTATATATATATTTGTTTCACTATATACAGGCATACTATATCTCTTTATTACGTAGCTGTCTGTCTTAAGACTTAATTTCCAGTGTATATCCCTTATATTATCACCCTGACGGTATGGGGACATATCAAAAATTTCCGTATTGTCCGTTCCCGGAAGTATATCTGAATGTTTGTCTCCCTCATCTGCCCCTAATTCTTCAATATTCTCTTTTCTTACGGCTAATTCCTCTGTTTTAGGCAAAACCGCCACACTAAGCAATGAACCTATTTTTTTTGTTGTAAAAGTCAATCCCAGAAAATCATATATTTTTACGCTTTGCAGCCTTATAAATACCTGACCGCTATAATTATGACATAATTCCACCGTACATTTTCTCTCGTCAAAAGGCTTAAGATTGGTAATCACGGTGAAGTACTGCTTATTGCCCGCAATATCACTAATCTCATACTTCATCTCTATTCTGTTTATTGGAACAAAAAAATCATTATATACGTTTGCCGTTACCTTTATTGCCCTGCCTGCCGTTACCTCAAGTGTATCAGTTCCCCATCTGCATTTTATCCTCATTCTTGTTATATATTTTATTGCAGACAGGACTATTGGCATAAATATTACAACAGCAAATATCCCCTCCGGAATCACTCCCTCATACATTAGCATCAGCCAAAAGGAGATAATTACTATGGCTGTGTAGTAGATTATATTTTTAAGCATACCATTCTCCATCCTAATTTATAATACTATTTTGTCTTTACGGTTACTGAGCTTATAATATCATTTACTACTTTTTTTCCGTCCATATGCATGGCTCTTGCCTTTGATGAAAGAATAATTCTATGATTTATCACAGGATACAGCACATTCTTTACGTCATCAGGTATAACATACTGCCTTCCCTCCATATATGCAACTGCCCTTGATGCATTCATAACCGCCACAGAACCCCTTGGACTTACGCCAAGAAGAATATTTTCATTGTTTCTTGTAGCATTTGCAAGACCTACTATATAATCATATATATTATCATGTATAAATATTTTGGATACTTCCTCCTGAATACTTAAAATATCCTGAAGTTCAACCACATGAGCTACACTTTCAAGAATACTTGTTTTATTTTCCTTTGCCTTAAGCATTACAGCCTCATTTGAGGGAGTGGGATAACCCATGGATAAGCGCATCATAAATCTGTCAAGCTGGGATTCCGGAAGCATAGATGTTCCCACAGAGCCTATGGGATTTTGTGTCGCCATAACTACAAAGGGCTTTTTCATCTGATACGTTTTTCCGTCTACCGTTACCTTTTTTTCTTCCATTGCCTCAAGAAGTGCTGACTGTGTCTTTGATGATGTTCTGTTTATCTCGTCTGCCAAAAAGAAGTTGCACATTATAACTCCCTCTTTATACTCAAAGCCGCCGGTCTCTCTGTTATACACCGAAAAACCTGTTACATCTGAAGGCATAACGTCAGGGGTAAACTGCATTCTTCCGTATGATAAGTTTGTTGCCTTTGAAAATGCCATTGCCAGTGTTGTTTTTCCAACGCCGGGAATATCCTCAAGCAGAACATGTCCTCCCGCTATAATACACGCCATTACATTTTTTACCACTGATTCCTTGCCGATTATAACCTTATTAACTTCCTGCATTATTTTTCTGCACTTTTCTACACCTGTCATTTTACTCTCCATTCCGGAACGTTACGCAACGGGGCTTCTGTATGGGCTTATTTGTGATGCTCCGGCACAAATAGCCAAAGCCATGCACAGCATGACCTGTGAAAAACAAACTATCAAGCTTATTTTTTCACACTACTCCTCCGTTTTTCCTATACTTACTTAATATATGGGTATATTATAATATACCTTTTTATCATGTGCAAGATAATGATATATTTGTAACTGTTTTGATGAAATTTATTAGACTTTTGCCATGATAACTGATATAATGTGATTTATCAAGACTATGCTACAATTTTTTAATAAAAGAAAATGTTAAAAACCATATATAATGGTTTTTTAACACTCGGGATTTGTGTCTTTGCACACTTGACACAAACCCGTTATGCACAAAATAACGTGTGCAGAAATGAGGACTTTATGACACAAAATAGTATTGCAAATATTCCTATTGCAGATGTTCCTTTTACCCCTATAGGTGATAAAGAATTGTCCATTATATTGTCGGAAAGAAAGCGGAAGCTGATTAATGATTTTTCCCGCAGAGCCGTTATATCTGTTATAGTAACTGCCATTGTTATGATAATGGAGTATATCGGAAAATATAATTCCGATAATCTCAAGGCAATTCCCGGCGAATTTACATTTATTATTATTGCATTAATTATATTTAATCTCCTGTCATTTGGTTATGTGGTATTAAAGCAGAGAATTAACACTTATGCAGACCATCTATGCTGTGTGTACGGCACTGTCTCAGAGAAGTATGACAGCCGCTCTCTTTCAACACAAAACAGACAGCGTTCACAGGACTATATTTTGTTTGATACCGAAAATATCCACTGTGTAACTGCTATCCCTGCAAATAACCGGGAAGAATTTAAAAAGCTCACACCCGGAAGCCGTATTTTAATTGTAAAATCATCACCTTACGGCGATGCACATTATGAGCTTTATACTAACCTTTAAATCTTAAGTTTGTGATTTCATCTGCAAATCACAAACTTTTTTTGACAGCATATTATAAATTGTAATCTTTTATTGAAAGGATTTTTATTATGCGGGACGACAGAATGTGTATGCATGTACCATTAGACAAAATGCCCGTTGCCATGGCCTATGTCCCTTGGCAGCATTGGGAAGAACTGTATGACATTAACAAAGGCTATAAACTGGGTACTATTTTTCCAAGCTTAAATAAGCCTTTTTGCGAAACTACACTTTTCAGGGGAGGCTGCAGATGATGATGCAAAGATGTTTATCTCGATATGAATTGTTGGACATAATAAATAAATCCAGCTTTGCCATGGATGACACAAGGCTGTTTCTTGATACTCACCCTGACTCAAGGGAGGCTCTCATGTTTTTTTCTAAAATGCAGGATAAACGTAAGGCTGCTATACGGGAGTATACTGAGCAATATGGTCCTATCTGCTCCTATGATGTAGCTCCGTCAGATATGTGGAAATGGAATATGGGTCCTTGGCCTTGGCAGTCATCATATATGGAAGGGAGGAATTAAATATGTGGGCTTATGAAAAGAGATTACAGTATCCCGTTAGTATAAAAAAGACCGACCCTAAGGCTGCCATGATAATAATCAGCCAATACGGTGGTCCGGATGGCGAGATGGCTGCGAGTATGCGTTACCTTTCACAAAAATTTGCATTTACAGACCCTAGGATTGCCGGTCTGCTAAATGACATAGGTACAGAGGAGCTTGCTCACCTTGAAATGATTGGCTCTATTGTACACCAGCTTACCTGTAACCTGAAGCCGGAAGAAATTAAAGCATCGGGCTTTGATAAATACTACGTTGACCACACCTTAGGCATATGGCCTCAGGCGGCAGGGGGCATTCCTTTTAATGCCTGTGAATTCCAAAGCAAAGGTGATCCTATAACAGACTTATTTGAAGATATGGCAGCAGAGCAAAAGGCACGTACCACATATGATAACATTTTAAGAATGATAAAAGACCCTGATATTGTAGAGCCTATCAAATTCTTAAGGGCAAGAGAAATCGTCCACTTCCAGCGTTTCGGTGAAGCACTCCGTATGCTTCAGGACAGTCTGAACTTTAATAATTTCTATGAAATAAATCCTTCCTTTGTATTTGGCTGTCAGGATACACCAAACTGCTCAGGCAATAAATAGCAATATAAAACTGCGGCAATGAAACTTCTGCTATTCTTTGCCGCAGCTTTTTAAGCCTTAATGGTCTTCATCAGACACTTATCAATATTATTGATTATTATCCTGCTCCTTAGAGGAATCATTATTCTCCTTATCATTATCGCGTTTTTTCATTATTGGAATAAGAAGCAGCATAACGCCTGCACATATAAGACAAATCACAACAAGCCTCATAATGTCAACGCTGTCACCTGTCTGCACCTTACCTGACTCAACATATGTATTTGGTCTTGACTCTGTCTGTGCATCATTATCATTATTGTCCTGTGAAGGATTTAAGCTTTCCTCACCCTCTGTTTTATTGTCAGCTTCCTTATTCGCGTCATTGTCATCATTGCCATCTGCTTCCCCACTGCTGTCTGAAGGTGCCTTCTCCCATTGAGCAGTAAGTACAATATCACCTACTGAATTATCTATAGCTAAAACCTTATTTCCGTTTTGGTCGTACCAGCCTGTAAAGCTGTAACCTTCCCGGCTTGCATCTGATAATACAATATTATCCTCCACAGTGTATGTAGTAACATTACTGTGCTGTCCGCCCCTTGTGTTGTAAGTAATATTATAAACAATAGGCTCAAATACAGCAGTCACCTCAACATCACTGTCCGGCATCATAAAGTAATACACTCCATCAGCCACTTTGTTTGAAAAAATATCTACTGACGTAGATTTTTGGGCTGCTGTTCTGAGAAGTGGTGATACATATGTACTTATGCCTTGCGTCTGACTGTATTCAAGTGACTTCAGCTTATATCCATCTTTCTCCTCCACCCTCACAAATATTGGTTCATTACTTTCAGCCTCTGTTTTGTCAAGGGCAACATATCCGTTTATTATCGATTCGTCTACAGTAGCATGGTAAATCTTTGAATCCTCACTGCCTTCTCCCATGCCTGTTTCCTCCCACAGGGCATAAATCATAAGATTGCCATACATATTTTCAATTTTTTCAATATCAGTAATGGCAACATCATTTTGGTTGTCCGTTGAAGAATCAGGTATTATAAGCTTCCACCCTATAAATGTCCAGCCCTCCTTTACAGGCTCCTCCAGATAAAAGCTGTCGCCAACAGTATACACTGTAGGATTTGTATTTACTGAACCGTCAAGATTCAGGTATGTTATAAGATATTTTACAAGCTCAAATTCACCTGAAACATTTACATCAGCACCGGGCATCTCAAAGGCAATGGTCTTTGAGGTATTTATAATATCATAATCATACACCTGATTCACACTTGCCATATTTCCTGACTCATCATTCCAAAAGCGGTTAAGTGCCGTAAGCTTCACTCCCGGACCTGCCCACGCAACAATCTCTATGGTTTCACCCTCTGCTGCCTTTACGACTTCCTCACCGTCTACATATGCCTTAATGATACCTATATCATTCTCCTCTATAACAATATCATACAGCTCTACTTCCTCCCATGACGCCACAAGCATCATATCCTTGGCTGAAGTTCCCTTATCTATGCCTTCAATAACATTATCCTTTCCTATCTCTTTCCAGCCTGTGAATCTCCAATATTTTCCTCTTACATTATCCGGCCTTACAAATTTAAAGCTTTCCGTAAGAATCGTGTATGATGAAGGATTAGGCTCACCGCTTATTTCAGTAAGACCGCTGTCTGATATATCATAATACTTTATATTATATGTCTCTACATCAAATGTGACAGTTATGTAAATATCGTACTCCGGCATATTAAAGGAAAACTGATTTAATGCGGTGTCCTCGGATATAAGTCCCAAGGAATTTCCATTCTCATCTGTAACAGTTTTTGAAATCATCTTATACCCTGCTTTCGGTACAATGCTTACCGTGGCAGGCTGTGTCTTATCCACAAATCCTGTTGTCCTGTACCAGCCTTGGGAATCAATATTCCCAAAACCCTGAGGGGCGTTATTTGCATAAATCATTCTAAATGAATCTGCATACTGTAAAATATCGGCTTTTTCGCTTCCGTCACCATACAGTGCAGTAATATAAACATAATACCCTGACCTTTTAAACTTTGCAGTTATAGTAATATTTTCCGTAACTGTTATAATTGGAGATATCTCTGATGTATCAGAATATATATTTTCTCCGCACTGCCAGCCTGTAAGCTCTATAAGTCCTTTCATATCGTCGGGAAGCTCAACTGACGGAACATTGTCCATAATATTAAATGTTTTTCCATACTCAACAGTGTGTTCCTTTGTTCCGTTTATAGTACCCTCATCAGTTTCATATTTAACGATACACTTCCACTTTGCATATACCTTTATGGTATCGTTCACCTTTACTGAAGATACTTCCGAAATACTTACATTATATGATGAATCTGTATACCAGCCGTCAAATATATGATTATCCCATGACGGAGCCTTTAGCTGAACTGTAGTGCCGCACTCTGATGTTCCGGGATTGTCATTGCTGATAACAGCTCCCCTGTCACTTTCAAGCAGACCATAATCATACTCTATGCTGTAGCTTCCCATATTATATGTAAAAGTACCTGTTATATCTCCCTGTATATAGCTTAAGCACACATAATAATTACCGTCACTGTCCTTTATTGGGGTATAGCTTCCGTTTTGCCCGCCGCTTTCACCGGTCTGTGTATATTTAAATGATATGCCTGTACAGTAGCTTGGAATATTACTTGCCTTTATGACAATATATGAATTTTCCTTTACTGTAATTCCACCTGCCTGCTTCTTATCATAATCAGTATAATTATATTTTGACAATATCTCTGCATTAGATGTAATAATATTGCTGTCCCTGTCTGTATAAGTACCATATGATACCTGTTCACAGTTATCCTCTATCCTTAAAGTAAAATCCTTTAGTTTCACAGACGGAAGATAAAAATACAGTTTATTTTCTCCGTCAGCGTAAGCACTGTCATGATAATATCCCTTAAATATATACTCATATCCTGTACGTGCCACCTTTGCATCAAGATAATTTTCTCCTGCCGCAAAGGTACCTGTTGAGCCGTCACTGTTTTTAAAGCTGCTTACACTGTAGCTGTAATTTTCTTCTGCACCATATACATTCTTTAAATCAAAAAGCTCTCCGGAAAGCTGTGTATTTGACATTCCCTGTAAATTATTTCCGTACTCTGCCTCATACAGATACAACTTCTGGTTTGCTGTGTTATATGCATTTTCATAAGGCTGCGACTGTGTATAATCACACTGCCTTTTTATGTAGACAGAGCCTCCGTCAATATATACAAGTCCATCCTCTGCCGTCTCATCTCCCTTTGAGCCGTTTATAAAGCATGAGCCCTTACTGTCCTGAGACATTACCACGGAAACAGTACCGCCCTCTACAGTTACCTGACCTGTATTTTGAAGAGCTACATTGTTAATAGGCTCTCCTTTTATTGTTACAAGCTCCTCATTACTTACTGACACCTTTTCCCCATAGGAGCCGCCATTTCCTATACCTGCACCATAACCGTTTCCTTTTATGTTTACAACACCGCTTTTTATTGTAACAGGAGCCGCACCAAACTCAAACCTTACCTTATTGCTTAAATAAGTGCCTTCCCTATAGACCCATATATAATCATTTTCATTATAGGGTGTATCTTCTGTCCATGAAGGTGACCTAAAAGGATATACTTTATTGCTTTCACTTGTATTCATATTAATATCAAGAAGCCCGTTATCCTTTAAATCGTCAATGACAGCCTGTGCTTCTGCACTTCCTATAGCTGCTCCATAGCTTTGGTCTCCTGTTTCAAGAGTAATTACATGTCTTGAATCACCGTCATATTCCTCAATATACATCTCAATATTCTGTGAATAATATATTGCACTTGATTCCGTACCCGGTCCCGAAATAGACGTACCTCCGTAAACCTCTGTTGCAAAGCTGTAATTTTCTGCTTTTATAAGGGGCTCTTTTCCTCCTGCGTACCCCTTTATAACAGATTCATCCTTAAGGATTATATGTATGTTTAACTTATCAGTACTCTCTGTTTCTCCTCTGTACCGGCTGACAAAAGAAACAGCCGGCTCATCAGAGCTCATAAAAAAGCTTACATTATCTAATATTAAATATATATCACCTGTTCTTGTTTCCGTTGTCAAGGTAATTCCCTGAGTATATGTACCGCTTTTTATTATGTAATAATTGCCTCCCGTAACGGAAAACTTTTTTTCAGCCGTATTCATGGATACTTCAATAGGATCACTTTTATCCGTTCCGGCAGCATATCCCTTAGGAATAAAAGCTCTAAACCCTAACGCCATAAGCAGTAAACATAAAATTACAGCCCCAATACTGAGAAGATATTTATTTTTTCTTTCCTCCCAATTTAATTTATGGAATATTCTATTCACTCAAAATCCCCTCCCCGGATTTGTTGTATATTTATAAAGATTGCAGTAATTTCTACTTTAATTATATCACACCCATCATAAAATTTCTAGTTTTTTATCCATTAAACTAAAAACACATGAAATCCGGAACTATTTTTCTATAGTTGGAGGATTTCATATAATTACCGGTGCTTTACAGAATGTATAACCAGTACAGTGGAAGAAATCTTCCTACCTCCCCAAGCCCCGGTGCTATAGACGCCACATTTATAAACACAGGACAAAATATAACCGACATAAGTATTAGTACCGGTATCATACTTACATACACTGCTTTTTTCTTTATAATAGTTTTCAAAATATAACAATATATTATAACAATAAAATCATATAGAATATATTTTTCAATGACCCCGGGAAAGCTTTCTTCCATTCCAAGAAAGCCTGAAATTGCTGCTCCCACAGCAGTAATAATAATAACAGGAATTGCCGCTTCCGCCAAGGCCGCCGCTTGTCTGTATGCAGGTCTAAGCATTGACATGCTTCCCTTTTTCATATCATCATACCAGTTCATTATCCCGCACATACCGCCTATAAATATCATAAGTCCAACAATTCCCGTAATAATGGGCGAAATGTAGTCATATGTGTCGATATTGACGGCTGTTCCTTCATAATTCTCCTGATAGCCTTCATAGTTAAGTGAGAATGTACTTCCATCTGAAAGATTTATGTCATAATACTTTCTAAGCTCACTGCGTATCTCTTCTTCTGTAAGCCTTTTAAAAAGACCTGTGTCCTCAGTATCCTTCACTAGCTCCTCATAGGATATCTCTTTCATCACAAAAGAGAAAAATATTTCATTTGCCATTGAGGCTGCCAGACTGTTAGGAGTTGACAAAGCCTGTATTATCTCACCTGTCTCCCCTTCTAAAAGCTTTTCGCTAAAATTTTCCTTCAGCACATATCCTCCTATAATACTGCCTGACATCACATTCCTCTCAAGCTCCTCGCAGGAGGCAAATTTCCTAAAAGAGATTAGCCCCTTATAGGCGTAAAGTCCTTTTTCTATCATTTTTGAAACATTTCCCGTATCCTCATTTACAACGCCTATTTCTATAACCACTTTAAAATTATCTGCCGCATACTTTATGGCAAAACAAGCCATAATCATAATAATAAGAATTGCATAGACAGATATTTTCTTTAGCTGTCTCTTAAACAACATCAAAAACCATATAATACATTTTCTCATAATACTCTCCATTCCGGGGGCAAAAACAACACTATCCTATACCTTTCTGCCTGCTTTTGTACAGACATATGATAAAATCATAAACACCAGCGTTATTGCCGCAAGAGTTACAGTGTTAAACAGTACTTTTCCGCTGCCCATATATACAGCTTTAATCTGCTCTATCATGTAATATGCAGGAGTAAATTTTCCCACCCCTGTTACAGCCTTTGGAAGCATTAACTCCGGTATAAATCCTCCTGTAACAAAGCTCTGAAAAACTGCTGCAAAGAATATAATCATAACCTGCCCCGTTTTATTCTCAACTAACACCTGAATAAAAAGAATTATTGAAGATACCGAAAGCAATACGGGAACCATTGATAAAATAAGCTTAAATGCCATGAATATATCAATATATCCGCCTGCACACACACCTGCAATTATGACAGTTACAAACACGGCATACACAATAAAAATACCGCAAAGTCTTGATATATGCTGCCTGCCAATGCCTGTTCCCGTGATACACAGAGATACTATGGCTTCCCTTCTGTAACCCTCAGTAAAGGTAACACTGTTTATTCCAAAAAGAAACAAAAACAGCACAATACCTGACACACAGTAATATTCCATTACATCAAGGTCTCCTGTTGCCACAACCTGAGTATTTTCAAAAAAGCTTTCCCGTAAAAGAACAGTTTTTATATACCTTTCATTAAGCCTGTCAAGTGCATCATCTATATAATTGCTTTGGTTATTTTCATTATAAAAATCATAAACACTGTATATCCCTGCCTGTGCAGATGCCAAAAAATTCACAGCCGCATCTGCTATTTCTTTAAAAGCTGCTGCCTCATAGCCTGCATTCCGTGAAAACCTTATGTCTATGGGAGTATTTTTTCCTGTCATAATATCACTTACAACATTATCAGGTATAATTATTACTGCCATAAGCCGGTTTTCCTCAAGCAGCTCCTCAGCCCTCTTCTCCTCCATAAACGTAAGATGTATGCTCTCTGTAATGCTTTTTGTTGACGTTAAAATCCTCTTTGCAAGCTCCATCATTTTAGAGTCATCATAGCATACTACCCCTATACTTACCTTATCCTTGTCATCTATTTGAGGCTTGTCACTAAGAATTCCCTTCGCCCCCAGTGCTATCACAAGAACAATTATAATCATAAGGATTGCACCCGGAATTAATTTTGGCAGTGCCTTTATTGATTTTTTTATTTCCAAAGCTGTCAATACGGCAAATCTTTTCATTTTCACACCTGTCCCCTGCCTGATATTTCCCTTAAGAGACCTTCCACTCTTACATTGTTTTGTATGTGCTTTAATCTGCCCTCTGATATTACATAAAGCTCATTGCACATATCCAGCTCCTCCTGGTCATGTGTCACAATAATAACAGTTCCTCCCTCTGACATATATTCCTTAAGATAATCGCGTATTGTTTTCTTTGCAATAAGGTCGAGGGCAGCACTTGGCTCATCCAAAAGTAAAAGCTTGGGGGCATTGTGAACTGCTGCCGCAATGGAAACTCTTTTTTTCATTCCTCCTGACAGTTTTTTTACGGCTTTTTTTTGAAATTCATTTATTCCAAGACTCCTCAAAAAACCTTTCTCCAGCTCCTCCTTAAGATTATACGGACTGTCACAATACCAAAGCTTAAGATTATCATTTACGCTTAAATCCTCTATAAGGGGATTC
This sequence comes from uncultured Lachnospiraceae bacterium, assembly GCA_944384155.1. GTDB lineage: Bacteria > Bacillota > Clostridia > Lachnospirales > Lachnospiraceae > CAG-303. The sequence goes on from CALWSG010000009.1 coordinate 57,758, forward strand.
TCCTGTGGAACATATCCAATATATTTGCCTATATATTTTTTATTTTTTAGTATATTTATGCCATCTATATATATCTGACCTTCATCAGGCTTTTGTATCCCCGCTATCACAGACAGAAGAGTAGATTTTCCTGAACCGTTTACACCTGCTATGCCTATGCAGCTTCCCTCACTGCACGTTAAAGACACACCGTTTAAAACATGATGCCTGCCAAATCTTTTTCTTATATTTTTCATCTGAAGTATTTCTTTTCCACGGCTCATACCATATATCCTCTCCTTTTCCACGGTAAGTGCAAATAAATCTAACGATACAGGGACTTTAACAATGCTATTTCCCCCGCATACCCTTCAAGGTCATTTGGAGTTTCAAGATTAAAGGGAAGCTCCCTGAATGCCTTATGATTTATTATCTCCGTAATTGCCTCAAGCCCTATATTTCCCTCTCCTATCTTTGCATGTCTGTCCTTATGGCTTCCCAATACATTCATGCTGTCATTTAAATGAATTGCCTTCAGTCTTTCAAGACCAATAACATTATCAAATTCCTCTACCACATCATCAAGGTGATTTACTATATCATATCCTCCGTCAAAAATATGACAGGTGTCAAGGCAAACCCCAAGCTTATATCCAAGGTCTGCTTTATCTATAATTGCTCTTATCTCCTGAAATGTCCTTCCTATCTCGCTTCCCTTTCCTGCCATGGTCTCAAGAAGTATGGTTGTGGTCTGCTCCTCTGTCATCACCTCATTAAGCATATCTACTATATAATTTATACCTATGTCTACTCCCTGTTTCACATGACTTCCCGGATGGAAATTATAATAATTTCCGGGAATATATTCCATCCTTTTTAAATCATCTGCCATCGTATCTATGGCAAAACGGCGTATCTTTTCATCTGCCGCACAACCGTTTAAGGTATAAGGTGCGTGTGCCACTATTTTTCCTATTCCATTCTCCTTTGCAAACTCAATGTATGCATCAATATCCTTCTCATCAATGGGCTTTGCAGCACCTCCCCTTGGATTTCTTGTAAAAAACTGAAATGTATTTGCACCTATTTTCACAGCCTCCTTGCCCATTGCAAGAAAACCCTTTGATGATGACAGATGACAGCCTATCTTTAACATACTAATCCTCCATTTTTTATAATTCTTACTACAATAAATTTTAACCATGTTTTTCTTAATGTCAATCTTTTATTTATCGTTCCTTTATGTTATATTTTTATTACAATGAAATTTTGTTTTCTGACACAGTAATAATATAAACGCTCATAGGAGGTTTAAATAATGATAAATAAAATTAAAAGCATAGACAAAAAGGCTCTTGCGATTATTATGTCAGTGCTTGGCGTTATAATAATCGCTGCAATAATATTTATTATTATATCACATAATTCCGCCAGCCTGTCCACACATACATCAAATGATAATGTTTCGCCTAATTCAGACTCTTCATCTGATACCGGAACCTATAATGAAGCTTCTTCTTCAGATACGGAAAGCACCACTCAGGATACTGAACCTTTTACCACAGTCACTTATGAGGAGGATAAGGAAGACCCTGCTGCTAATACTCAGGATATTAATGCTGAAAGCGGTGCCGCTGTAGACGTAAATCATATGGAAGCAGCAGAAACATCCATAGGAATAGATGTTTCAAGATATCAGGGAACCATTAACTGGCAGGAGGCTGCACAGTCAGGCATAAGCTATGCCATGATACGTGTTGGCTACCGCACTATGATATCCGGTGAGATATGTGAGGATCCTTATGCACGGTATAATATTACAAATGCCCTTGCAAACGGAATAGATGTAGGCATATATTTCTTTTCCTCTGCCATATCCAAGGCTGAGGCTATCGAGGAGGCAGAATTTGTTATTGATTTCATTGCCGATTACAATATCACATATCCTGTGGCTTATAACTGCGAGGGCTTTAATGACAGTGAAAACCGCCAATATTCTCTGTCAAAGGATTCAAGATCACTTATTGCCTGTGAATTTTTAAAAAAAATATCCCAAGCAGGATATACACCTATGTTTTATGCCTCAAAAAGCGAGCTTGAAAATAACTCCCAGTGGAATACCACTGACATTTCCAAGCTATGTAAAATATGGGTTGCATGGTACCCTTCCTCACCTTATCCTGACACAGCTTCACCTGACTACTCCGGTGCATATCATATGTGGCAATACACAAATAACGGCTCCGTCAGCGGAATCGACGGAACCGTAGATATAAATGTTTCATACCTTAATATATCCTCTGATAATACTCCTGACGGCACACCTGTCAGCACAGAAACCATAACTGTATCTCCTGAAGCTAATATGACATTTACCCAGGTAAATGAAACGGTAACGGCTAAGATAGAAGTAAACCTGCGAAACATTCCAAGCCAGGACTCAGACAGTACTGTAACTGCACTGCTTAAAAACGGTGACACAGCAACGAGAACAGGTATATCTGACAGCGGCTGGTCAAGATTAATATATAACGGACAGATATGCTATGCCGTATCAAGCTATCTTACCACAGACTTATCATATACAACTGAAACGGCAGCTCCTTCATCTGATGCAGAGGAAACTGATACTGCTAACGAACAGGAAACTACCCTGCGAAATGTATTTACCGAAACTAATGACAAGGTAACTCCAAAAGAGGAGGTAAACTTACGCACACTGCCAAGCATAACTGATTCCCAGATTGCGGCAACCATAAAAAATGGTGATGTCGTTACAAGAACCGGTATATCTGACCTTGGCTGGGCAAGAGTTATATACAATGGTCAGACTCTTTACTGCATAAATAGCTATCTTGAAGCCGTGGAGTAATGTATCGTTTTGTATATTTTACTGCTTTGATATAAATAAAACTCCAAGAGTTCCGGGACCGCAGTGACTTGAAATCACTCCCCCGGCTCTTGTTTCAAGTATTTCTTCAAAAATATTTAAGCTCTTTAAATATGTCCTAACTTCATCCGTTATGTCTCCGGTACATCCTGAGTGGGTAATAAATACTCTGTCTGTCCTTGCATTTTTTAATTCCTCCTCCATATCTTTTACATATGCCATAATTACAGACTGTATTTTTCCTCTATACTTTTTGTCAGCCTCCATCTTTCCGTCTTTTACTACTATCTTAGGGTGAAGCTTTAACACGCTTCCTGCCATAGCCGCCACACTGCTGCATCTGCCGCCCCTATGAAGATATGTAAGTGTATCTACCACAAAGCTTGCTCTTACGCGGGGTGTTATTTCTTCTATACTCTCTGCTATCTCCTTACCTGTTTTGCCTTCCCCCGCCATAATAGCAGCCTCGATTACCTGAAGCCCTATACCTGTTGACAAATTTTTAGAATTAATTACATATACAAGATTTTCTGCCCCTAACTCCTCCGCTGCCAGCCTCATAACATTCCCTGATGTGGACATATCGTCTGATATTGAAAAACATACTATCTCTCTTTTTTCCTTAACGTAAGGCCTCATAATCTCCATGGCCTCTGTAAGGGACGGTGCCGATGTCTTTGGAGTTGTCTTGTTTTCATCTGACCATTTGAATATCTCATCGGGTGTAATATTTACTCCGTCATTATATTCATTATCCCCCAGCAGAATATGCAGGGGAAGTATGTCAATATCATACTTTTTAAGAAGCTCCTCCGACAAGTCACAGGTACTGTCTGAAATTATTTTCACCATAGTATTTATCCGTATAATGTGCTTTATTTTACATAAACCACATTACACTCTCCTTTCCTCCATATATTCTCTTATACATTTGCAGAATACTGCTGATAAGCATATATTGTATCATATTTTTTCTTAGCTTACATAACTTTTTCTATTTATTCATTTCTTGAATAAATTCCTTTGGCTTTACTGTCATTTCCACCCATGACGGTCTAAAACCGCTCTTAATTGCATTCCTTACTGATTTAATATTAGACCATGCTGCACAGTAAAACGGAACTTTTCCTCTTTTCATAGTCTCTAATGCCAGCTTACATGTAATGGCTGATGCAACGCCCTGTTTTCTATATTCCGGCAGCACATCAACACCAATCTGCCACATAGTATCACAATCGGCGGAGCATCCGGCAAGACCAATTAATTTGCCTTTATCGTATGCTCCTACCCCCAATATATCTAAATCCTTTCTTTTTTCACACAGTGCATTTGACCAATTACCATTGTATAAACCACCCAAATCCTTTTGCTCTAAAATTTTTAACACATATCCGCATTCTTTTTCTTTCACCAAAGAAACATCCGGCAAAAAGTACTCTGCCATAAAACACACTCTCATTCCCAAAGGCTCAAAGGCGTCATTTAGAACATGCATATTAGGAGTTTCAAAGCAATGTTCCGTCTGATATTTACTTATATAACCCTCAACAATTTCCTTATATTCTTTCTTAACGGAGGCAACAATATTATTGCCATAGGATACTAAATTACACTCAAAGGGCAATGTTAAATATCTTCTGGCCCTCTGATTTTTTACAGATAAAACAATTTTGTTCTCCTTATCCATAAAGTCTGATTCACAACAGTTTAAATCAACAGCAGACTGTTTCATTGCAATATGTAATATTGCTTCATTTGTAAGCATAATTTTCACCTCCTTATTTCATTTATGTTTTTTATGGTTTCTCTTACATTAATCTTTCATTATTTCCTTATATGTTATGTAAGTATATTATAACAGCAGAAGTGTTTATATCAAGGGAAATCTAATGGGGCTGTCAAATAAGAAAAACTGTCTGGGGACTGTACACTAGTATAACCGTCACTAATTAACTGGACTATTCAAGGGCAAAGTATCAACCACTAATGCCTCGCTTGAATCAATCTCTTCCAACTTGTATTTCCAATGATAGGTGACAGGCTCTTCATTCACTTC
>CALWSG010000010.1 GCA_944384155.1 uncultured Lachnospiraceae bacterium
ATATATTATAGGATTTGCCGTTGGAGCCTTTGTGACAGGTGTGATTGCCCATAAGAGCAGCAAGCCCGGGTATCCCCGTCTTTTGACAGCAAACTTTGCCGGTCTTGCCATTGTGTATATCTTTGGAATGATATACTACTATATGATTAGTGACTTTTATCTTGGAACACCTATAGGATTGTGGCCGTTGTTCTTATATTGCTTTATACTGACTGTTCCGGGTGATATTCTGTTGTGTATTATAGGGGCAATTCTAGGGAAACGATTGATTCCCTTAATTAAAGCTGAAAGGATATAATGAACTATGATTGATGTGGAAACTTTAGGCAATGAGATTCTTGAAGGAAAATTGATTACAGGGCAGGAGGCAATGGAACTATATAATCAGCCTTTGGAAAAATTATGTCAGAAAGCTGATGAGCTTCGCAGGCATTTTTGCTCCAATGGATTTGATATTTGTACAATTATCAATGGGAAAAGCGGCAGGTGTTCCGAAAACTGCCGTTTTTGTGCCCAGTCTGCCTATAATCATACAAATGCGGCAGAATATCCATTGCTGCCGGCGGAAGAAATTGTTGCACAGGCAAAATTAAACCATCAACAGGGAGTACTGCGTTATTCCATTGTTACCTCGGGAAAACGTTTGTCTGATGATGAAGTGGACAAGATGTGTGAGGTTGTAAGGAAAATCAGAGAAGAAACAGGGATTTCCGTGTGTATTTCCTTTGGTCTGCTGAATGAAGGGCAATATAGAAAATTAAAGAAGGCAGGGGTAGCAAGAGTACATAATAATCTGGAAACCTCACGCAGGAATTTTCCAAACATCTGTACCACCCATACCTTTGATGATAAGATAAATGCTATACGTGCAGCCCAGGCAGCCGGTCTTTCGGTGTGCAGCGGAGGAATTATGGGGCTTGGAGAAGCACCGGAGGACAGAATAGATATGGCACTGACACTTAGGGAGCTTGGAATTAAAAGTATTCCCGTAAATATGCTTAATCCCATTCCCGGAACCCCGATGGGACAAAATAAAAGGCTGACCCTAGAGGATATGCGTCGTATTGTGGCTGTATACCGATTTATCCTTCCTGATGCCTCCATACGGCTTGCAGGAGGACGAGGGCTGCTTGAGGATAAAGGGAGAAGCTGCTTTATTTCCGGAGCAAATGCGGCAATATCAGGTGATATGCTGACAACGGCAGGGATAACTGTTGATACGGATATGATGCTGTTAAAAGAACTTGGCTATGAGGTGAGGTATTGCAATGAGTAAAAAATTGTTTATCACAGGAACAGGAACTGATATAGGAAAAACCTTTGTGTCAGGTCTGATTTTGAAAAAGCTGAGACAAAACGGTGTACATTCAGCATACTACAAGGCTGCCATGAGTGGAAATCACAGGAGACCTGATGGAAGCCTGATTCCGGGAGATGCGATGTATGTGAAGGAGATTTCAGGGATTGAACAACCTTTGGAAGAAATGTGTCCATATGTATATGAGCATGCCGTTTCTCCTCATTTGGCATCCGTGCTGGAAGGAAATCCTGTCAGTCGGGACTGGGTCCTTGAAAAATTCAGGGTGGTCTGTGAGAAATATGAGTATGTTACTATGGAGGGCTCAGGCGGTATTCTGTGTCCAATTTGTTTTAAACAGGAAAAAATCTGGCTTCAGGATATTATTAAGGCATGTGGGTTAAGCTGTCTCATGGTTGCAGATGCCGGGCTTGGAACTATCAATAACGTAGGACTGACGGCCTTTTATATGAAAAAAAATAATATTCCGCTAAAGGGAATTATATTCAATCATTTCCAGCCTGAAAATATGCTGCATGAAGATAACTTGAAAATGTGTGAATATTTAACAGGCACAAAGGTTGTTGCATGCGTCAAAGATGGTGATACGGAGTTGGATATCTCCACTGAGCTGTTGAAATCATTATATGATTAGGGGGAATTAAACTATGATTTGGTATCCATATGAACAAATGAAGACAATGAAAGCACCATATAAAATAGTGGATGCTAATGGCGTTTATTTATATACCAAAGACAGTAAGCTGATTGATTCTGTATCCTCATGGTGGAGCGTTATTCATGGCTATAAGCATCCTGAGCTTAATCAGGCAATTATTTCACAGGCAGAAAAGTTTGCACATGTGATGCTTGGTGGTCTGACCCACGAACCGGTACAGAAGCTTTCGGAAAAGCTGCAAAGCTGGCTGCCCGGAGATTTAGATTATTGTTTTTTTTCCGATTCGGGAAGCGTGGCTGTGGAAGTTGCACTTAAAATGGCTCTCCAATATTTTATGAATCGTGGAGAAGAACAGCGTACCATGATTCTTGCTTTAGAGCATGCTTATCACGGAGACACCTTTAAAACCATGGAAGCAGGTGATGATGAAGATTATCACTTTGTTTTAAAAGCATACGGTCCAAGCAGGTATGTGGTGCATATACCCACCAATATAGAAGCTTTAGAGAAAGCTTTCATGAAATACCATCATCGTTTAAACTGCTTTATTGTGGAGCCGCTTCTGCAAGGTGCCGGAGGAATGCGGATGTACGACGTATCATTTCTGAAGAAAGCAAGAGAGCTTTGTGACCGGTACGGTGTACTGTTAATTTTTGATGAGGTTGCAACGGGATTTGGCCGCACAGGAAATCGTTTTGCTGCTGATTTGGTTCTTCCGGATATTTTGGTGTTAGGCAAGGCACTTACGGGAGGGTACATTGGTCATGGGGTAACAGTAGCAAATAGAAAGGTATACGAGGGCTTTTATGATGACAATCCGGAACATGCTCTGATGCATGGACCTACGTTTATGGGCAATGCACTGGCATGCAGTGTGGCACTGAAATCCATTGAGCTTTTTGAAAAACATGATTATATGTCCAAAATCCGCAGGATTGAAGAGATTACCCGTCGTGAAATGAAGGACCTTTCAGATTACCGAATTAAGGAAATCAGAATTATGGGAGGATGTGTCTGCATAGAAGTAAAAGATTCTGCTTCGCTGAAGGGATATCAGCAGTTTGCCTATGAAAGGGGTGTATTTAGCAGACCATTTTTAAAATATTTATATGCTATGGTGCCTTATGTGATAAAAGAGGAGGAATTAGTAAAAGTGTTGGATACAATGAAAGAGTGGTTTAATTAAACAGCCTATTTTGTCATGTTTAGCATTACAGGAACTGTATATGCCATACCTTGTGACAGTTAAATGTTGCACAAAATTGCCAAAGCAATTTTGTGCAATTTAACAATGCTGCCTTCACAGCATTTTTTAACGCAAAAGCTGTATCTCAAATGCCGTGGTTTGAGGAGGGATGCTTGCAGTCATAAATGAAGCATGACGTATCCTTACCCTCATACCTATAGTAAGCCTTGTAAAGTTAATTCGTCTTCCAAACCAATCTAAAATAACAGTGTCAGATGAAGTGTTAAACTGTATGATTGATGACAGATTACCGTCACTGATAGTTGTTATGGAACGTGTATTATTATTCTTGCTTATAATTCGTCCTACAGTAATATTATCAGAGGATGGACGTCTTATTACACGAATGGTAAATGCCTGTGATTGAGGAGGCATACTTCTTGTCATCAATGATGATATGGAGGCATTTATAATCATTCCCTCCCGTAAATCCGTGACAGGTATAACATTTCCGCCTTCATCTGTGATTAGTGTATCTCTGTTTACAATAAGAACAACAGTCTGCTCATTATTTTCACACCTTAAGCATTCGCCATATGATACGGTAACAAAGGCAGAACCCCTGTCAGGAGCAATATTCTGAATTATTCCGCCGAAAATATCAATAACAACATTATTATTGTTTATCCGAGAATTAGATACCTGATTATTAAAATTATTCATAAATTACCTGCTGTGATTTTATCAATATTTTCTTTATATTATATGCAGTAATTGGTAAAAGGCTAATAATTGAAAAAGAAATATAATTATAATATACTATATTTATCAGAATGAAAGGAATACGTATAGTATGAACAAAAAAACACAGGGAAATGGAGCCGTTGTTATGCTTTACATCGGTAATATCAAAAAGGAAAAAAAGATAGCTGCATTTCTAAGGGAAAAGGGGTTAAATATAAGATATATTAAGCAGGGGGATATAAATAAGCCTCTTAACATAATATTGGGAAATGCAGGTAAGTCAGGACACTTAAAGATGGAAGAAAAGTCTCCATTAAATTATAAGCTGCCGGAGATTATTATATTTTCAGGACTTTCACAGGAGGAGCTTTATAAGCTTTTAGATGAATATAAGGATTCAGGGCTTGAGCCTGTGGAACTAAAGGCGGTTATAACACCTGTAAATATTACATGGTCTTTATACAGGCTTATATTAGAGCTGGAGAGAGAAAGGGAGGAGTTTAAATGAGAATTAGGGTGATTGAAAATACTGTATAATATTATTTGTTCCGCATATGAAGGCGGAGGAAAGGAGATTTATATGAATGAAACCTTAAAGACGCTAAAGACAAGAAGAAGTATAAGAAGCTATAAGAGCCAACAGATTCCAAAGGACATACTGGAGGAAATATTAAATGCAGGTATGTATGCACCTACAGGTATGGGAATGCAGTCTCCCATAATGATAGCAGTTCAAAAGCCTGAGCAGGTAAAGCTGCTGTCAAGATTAAATGCACAGGTAATGGGTACATCAAATGACCCTTTTTACGGAGCACCTACGGTTATAGTGGTTCTGGCAGATAAGGAGCGTTCAACATATGTGGAGGATGGAAGCCTTGTTATGGGGAATCTTATGAATGCAGCAGCGTCTCTTGGAATAGGCTCATGCTGGATTCACAGGGCGAGAGAAATGTTTGAGAGCAGTGAAGGCAAGGAGTTTTTAAGAAGTCTTGGAGTAGACCCTGAAAGATATGCAGGCATAGGAAACTGTATACTTGGTTACGGTTCAGAGCCGGGAAAGGATAAACCGAGAAAAGATAATTATGTGATATGGGCGTAATCATATAGTGGAGACGGCTGCCACCCGGACTATATCAGTGGCAGCCGTTTGTTATATTACAGTTTTTTATTCTTTTATATTTTCTTTCCACACCTTAATTAAATTGCAGCCGTTTTTAAGATTTTCAATAGGTCCGGGAAACGGACATAAGCTGCGTGGATTTCCAAGATAGTCCTTATTAAAGATAATAGGAGTTCCGTCAGGATTTTCAAAAGGCTCTTCAACAATACGGGGATAGCCTAAGGTCTTGGTATCTATAATTATACATGGAATATTTATGGAGTCCTTGTCTAAATTGATTTCAAGGTAAGTCACTCCATCTTTTTCGTATACTCTTGCATTTGGATTACTTTCGTCAATGTATTTATTATTTTCCTTGCTAAAAGCCGAGGCATTGTTAAAATAGCAGTTGCAGTCTATATATGCAGGCTGCCTTACGGCTTCAAACATTTCCACATCACCTATTCCCTGCTCTCGTACGCTGTTTGAATATTCTTCCATGGAAGTTGTGGAATCGTTATAGCCGCTTGTGCCGTGATGGGGAATGGTGTGGTCATTTATCAGGTTTCCGTCTCCCACGAATATATTCTGATAAAATCTGTCATCACCGCTATATACAAATGTAGTTCCTGCTACGTCTGTAGAATGAGGAAAATGATAAGGTGTGGCACGGTTAAGTACGGCACTGCGTCTTATAATACCGCAGAAAAGATTGTGAATATATGCTCCTCCCTGTGCCACATTTTCAAGATTGTACCCGGAGGCAAAAATATTATTGTCTATAATATGAGGACCGTGGGTTACCTCTATCATAAGGTCACGGTTATTGGCATAGTAAAGGTTTCTGCTGATTCTTGTCCCCTGTGCCTGCCAGTCAAGCCATGTACCCAAGGTACAATGGTGTATATTATTTTCATAAATCTGCACATCAATGGCAGCGTGTAGCTTTATTCCGGCAATCTCCCAGCCGAAAAATTCATGCTTGATACCTATATTGTAAATATGGTTTCCGTAAATACTGCTGAAAATACAGCCCATATGTCCCACAATTCCGTTTTGTCCGCAGTCGTATATCTTGTTGTTTCGTATAATATGAGAGCCTATATTTTCCTTGTCCCATCCGATTTGCTTTCCTCTAAAGACAGCCTCCATCTGATATTGATATCCCGGCTTTGTCTTATATTTTGATGAAAGATTGTGACCTGTTGAAATTTCTTTTCCAATGCTTATTCCGCTGCATTTGGCATCATGGATAATATTATCCTCGATAATCCAGCCTCTGCTCCAGTGAGCACCTATAAGTCCCGGCTGTTCTGCTGTTGGAGGAGCCCATGGACATGCTGCCTGAGCCATTTCAAAGCCCTTTACAATAATATAATTAATACCTGCTTTATCAGGGTAAAAGCAGCATTTTCTTACGTTAATTTCTACATATTCCTCATTTGGGTTGCTGCCCTGAAAATTACCGTAAATAACAGTGTTTTTATTATCAACCTCTGCATACCAAAGGTACAGTGTATCTTCAGGATATAATATAAGTTCTGAATCTATAAGCCATGGAGGATTGGCACCCTTGGTTCGTATTTTTGGATTTTGTACCTCGTCCAAAGATTTTGCCTCATAAAAGGACTTGCCGTTTAGGTACACATCACCTGCGTGTAGCCGGCGGTCAGAGGGATATTCAAGCCAATCACCCCATATTTCCTCAGCATAAGGATTATAATCTCCGAATATTTCATTGGGTATAACGGCTTTCCACACGCTGTCCTTAACCTGAGTCCAAGTGTTTATATGCTCGGAGCCTTTTATAACTGCTTTTTCACCCGGGGCTGCCATATATGTAACGGGCTTTAAGGTACTTAAGCCGCCGTTCATGGGTTTAACCCATTCTCTGTATACACCCTGATGTACAATAACAGTGTCCCCTGCCTCTGCAGCCTTTGCGGCTCTTGAGATAGTAAGAAAGGGCATTAATGCAGAGCCGTCATATAAATCATTTCCGTTTTTTGCTACATGGTATTCCATAGTTAAACAAATCTCCTTTTTCTGTATTTATAAAAGTCAGTGTACTGTTACTATAAAAGTACCATAAATCATGAGATTTAACTTTACAATTATTGCTGGTTAATTGTAAAGAATTGCTTTGAAATATAAGGCTTTGAAATATAAGTAATAAAATATATTGAAGCCTTTTATGGAAAATGATATTATTAAAACAGCATTTATCGTGAATTTTGAGAAAGGAAAAGGATAGAAAATAAATGATAGAAAATTTAGACGGAATATATGAAACAGTGCGGTTTGGAGAGAACCTTAAAATAAGAATTTCATATCTTGAAACCCATGAGGATTTTCCCAGCCACTGGCATATTCCACTTGAGATATTAAGATGCAGGGAAAATTGGTATAAGGTGCAGACGCCGGATGAGGAATATATGATGAGTGAGGGTGACATTGCCCTTATAAGACCGGGAACAATACACGCATTATTCTCACCTGATGAAGGAAAAAGAAACGTATATCTGGCAGATGTTACAATGTTTTATAATATTGCAGATGTGGAAACAGTCATGTCGCTGCTGCCACCTGTGACCATTATAAGAGGGAAAAATAATAATGACTTTTACAATGAGATAAAAGGAATACTTTTGGATATGGAAAAAGAATATAATAACCACGGAGTATTTTATGAAGCCATGATATATTCTCTGCTTTTGAAAATGCTTACCTGTATAGGAAGGCATATGAATATGGACGGAGCAGGAAAAGGAAATAAGGCAGTTATGGGAAGGTATGGCGAGAGAATGATGAAGGCATGCAGTTTTATTAATGAAAACTGTACGGAAAACATAACTCTTGACCAGGCAGCAGATATAGCAGGATTTAGTAAATATCATTTTACAAGACTGTTTAAGGAATTTACAGGGAAGAATTTTTATAAATATCTCAGTCAGAAAAGGATAGCATATGCAGAGCAGCTTTTGGCTAATCCCGACTATTCCGTAACTGATGTGGCAATGCACTCAGGCTTTGCAAGCTCCGGGGCATTTATAAGAATGTTTAAGCAGATAAAGGGATATACTCCTACAGCTTTTAGGGAAATGTACAGCACGGCACTTCCCGGCAGTAAATATTACGGCGGAGTGTAAATAGAATATTTATAGAGATTAAGGATTCCTTTGTCTCATTTGGGAGGGAGTACACCCATATGCCTCCTTAAACATTCTGTTGAAAAGCTTGTAATTTGTAAAACCGTGGCGAAGCTGTATCTGCGTCACAGTATCATCAGTATAAAGCAGATCACGGCATATATGTGACAGTCTTACCGTATTTAAGTATTGTATAAATGTAAATCCCATATTTTTTTTAAAATATCTACAGAAGTATTGGGTATTAAGCCCTGATACCTGTGATATTTCATCAAGAGAAATTTTTTCTGCATAGTGCTTCTCTATATAGGAAAGAATCATCTTCATTTTGTGCGAAGAAGTATTCCTAATGTCTTCCGCAAATGTTTCACATCTTTTGGAAAAGCAGGTATACAGCAGATGGAGAAAAAGATATAGTTCTCCCGTGAAAATAAGCTGATATCCTTCTTTCTTTTCCAAATATAATTTTTTCATGGACAGCAAGTAAGACTCCATGCTTTTCATATAAGTATCACAGCTTATTTTAAGCTTTGAAAAGTATGGGCGGAACCGTATTTCTTTTAAGTGCTCTATGGAATTTTCAAGTATTTCATAGGGGATTTGAAGAAGTATAAGGTCAGTATCACCGATACTTCTTGTATAATGAATATCTCCCGGATTCACTGCAAATAAATCTCCCGGTAAGAGAGAATATTTATTTTCGCCGCATATTATCTCCATAGAGCCCTTAAGTATATATATAATTTCAAGCTGGGTATGCCAGTGACTTGGAACTATATGGCTTTTAGTATGGCATATGTCAAAATAGACGGGTAACTGTGGAGTTGGTATTATGATTTCATTTTTGCTCATATACTATATCCCTTGATTATAATTAATATATTTGTAGGCTTTGCCTTGTGCTAAAAAAATTATAAGTCAAAATAGACATAAATACAAGTCAGTATATGCCTTGTCTGCCGGAATAATTAAAGCTATATTATTTATATAAGCTTGAAATCATATTTTTCACAAGCCATCCACAGTATGGCTTTGGCTGTTTGTGACGCTCCGGAATGGAGCTTATTATGGAATGGAGGATTGCAATGTATAAGTGGCAAAGAGCATTATATCAGCCCGGTATTCCCATGGGGGAAAACGGAGAGAGAGTTACAGGGTGCAGGGCACACAGAGAGCTGTCTAAGGAGGCGGCCAAGGAGGGCATGGTATTATTAAAAAACAATGGCGGAATCCTTCCTTTGCAGAAAGGAACGAAGATAGCACTGTTTGGCAAGGGAACCTTTGATTATGTAAAAGGAGGCGGAGGAAGCGGTGACGTTACTGTTGAGTATACCGTTAATCTGTATGAGGGATTTAAGAGATTAAAATCTCATGTAGATGTGTATGAGGGACTTACGGATTTTTATAGGGAAAATATCAGGCAGCAGTATAAAAAAGGGATAGAGCCGGGAATGACAACAGAGCCTGAGCTTACTGATGATAAATGCAGAGAGGCAAGAAGCTTTGCAGATACTGCGGTTATAACAATATGTCGTTTTTCGTCAGAAGGCTGGGACAGAAAAAGTACATATGACAGTAATCAGGAGGAAAATTCCATATTTGAGGAGGGGGATTTTTATCTTACATATAGTGAAAGGGCAATGATAAACAAGGTAAAGGAATACTTTGACAGAATTATTGTTGTCATGAATGTAGGGGGAATGACAGATACGGACTGGTTTGCACATGATGCCAAAATACAGGCGGCACTTATGGCATGGCAGGGAGGTATGGAAGGAGGCAATGCAGCGGCAGAGCTTTTATGCGGTATAGGCAATCCGTCAGGAAAGCTGTCGGACACACTGGCCAAAAGGCTGGAAGATTATCCTTCATCATATAATTTCCATGAGTCAGAAAATTATGTTGATTATACAGAGGATATATATGTAGGCTACAGATATTTTGAAACAATACCGGATGCGGCAGATAAAGTTAATTATCCTTTTGGATATGGGTTATCCTACACTTCATTCGACATTAAAGTTGAGAAAGGGTGGGAAGAAAATGGTGTAATAAATATAAAGGCTTATGTGACAAACACAGGGGACGTGTCAGGAAAAGAGGTAGTGCAGGTGTATGCCGAGGCACCTTTAGGCATCCTTGGAAAGGCAAAGAAAAGCTTAGTAGCATTTAAAAAGACAAGACTTCTTAAGGCAGGGGAAACACAGCTTATTACATTGGACTTTAATATAAGTGATTTATCGTCATATGATGACCTTGGAAAGATAAAAAAATCAGCATATATCCTTGAGGCGGGAACGTATAAAATATATGTGGGTAATTCAGTAAGAGATGCAAAAGATGTCTCATATGAATTTGTGCTCAAGGAAAATACAGTAACATGTCAGCTTTCATCAAAAATAGCTCCAAGGTCACTTAAGCACAGAATGATATCTGACGGAACCTTTGAGGATTTACCTTTGGGGGAAGTATCTAATCCTGATGAATGTGAGCTTGAATTTATTCCAAAGGAACCCCTTGACGGACTTACTCCTGAGGTCAGAAATGTGAAAGGTGTAATCTTGTGGAGATGGGTATATAAAGACGGTATCAGACCATTTACGGAAGTGGCAGAGGGAAAAATGTCTCTTGATGAGTTTATTGCACAGATGACAGATGAGGAGCTTGCACATCTTTTGGGAGGTCAGCCAAATACAGGAGTGGCCAATACCTGCGGTATGGGAAATATGCCTGAGTATGGCATACCGAATATAATGACGGCAGATGGTCCGGCAGGACTTAGAATAGAGAAAAAATGCGGCATTAATACAACAGCATGGCCATGTGCCACACTTCTTGCCTGCACGTGGAACGAAGATTTGGTTTACATGGTTGGAGAGGCAGGAGCAAAGGAGGTAAAGGAAAATAATATCGCCGTTTGGCTTACTCCCGCAGTTAATATACACAGAAGCCCACTTTGCGGACGTAACTTTGAATATTATTCTGAGGATCCGTACCTTACGGGAATAATGGCATCATCAATGGTTAAAGGAATACAGTCACAGCATATTGCTGCCGCTGTAAAGCATTTTGCATTAAACAATAAGGAGACTAACAGAAAGAACAGTGATTCAAGGGTGTCTGAGAGGGCGGCAAGGGAAATTTATTTAAAAGCCTTTGAAATTATAGTAAAAAATGCAAAGCCATGGTGCATAATGTCCTCCTACAATATTGTAAACGGTATAAGAGCCTCTGAAAACAGAGAGCTTTTGGAGGATATTTTAAGAGGTGAGTGGGGCTTTGACGGAATGGTTACATCAGACTGGTGGTCTTTTGGGGAGCATTATAAAGAAGCTAAGGCAGGAAATGACATAAAAATGGCATGCGGATTTCCCGAAAGGCTTATTGAAGCCAAAAACAAAGGCATAATAAGCCGCAGGGAAATGGAAATATGTGCAGGGAGAATTCTTCAGCTTATTTTAAAGATTGATTAAGTTTTTCCAATCTCTCGCTTAGAAATCATGACAAATAAGGCAATACCGGCCAGCATGGTGATAAATTCGGCGGCAGGGAAAGTAAGCCATAGTCCTGTCATATTTCCAAGGTATGACAGAATAAAAGCAATAGGTATATTTAAAATAAAGCCTCTTAAAAGAGCAACAGTAATGGACGGCTTTGCATGGTCAGTTGAGGAAAAATAAATGGATAAAACAATATTAATTCCGGCAAATACAGCACCTATAAAGTAAAGCTTTATGCCATGCTCTGCTATAAGCTGAAGAGATAAGTCATTTTCACTGTTAAATACACCTACAAAGAATGAGGATTTTAAAGATACTGCTGCATAAATGGCAGCGGAAATAATAATAACCATAGCTGTGGCATATTTCAAAATTTTTCTTGCCGCAGCCATTTGTGATTGCCCATAGAATCGGCTTACAATAGGCTGTATTCCCTGGGCAATTCCTGTATATATGGCAATTACTACAAGAGACAAATTAGCAATAATTCCGTACGCGGCAACGCCTGTATTTCCCTCTAATTTAAGGATAATTATGTTAAAAACAATTATTACAATACCGGAGGATACCTCTGTTATAAAGGAAGAGAAGCCGCTTACTGCAATGCGAAAGCAGGGCAGTAAAGGAATCCTGCATTTAAATAAATGGAAATTATGCTTTTTTCTTATAAAGAAGGTGGATAATATAAGCATGCTTATAACAGGTGCCAGTCCTGTGGCAAAAACCGCACCGAATATTCCCATATTAAGAGGGAATATAAAAATATAGTCAAGCAATATATTGGACATACTTCCTGTAATCATGGCAATCATGGATAATTTGGGATTGCCGTCATTTCTTATAAAGCAGATAAGTATATCGTTGAAAATAAAGGCGGGTGCAAAAAGTAAAAGAACTTTAAGGTATGTGTTTGTCATGTGAAATACAGATTCATCCGCACCTAATGCACAAGTCAGGGATTGTGACAAAAAAAGTCCTATTGAAACATAAATAGCTGACATAATAAAGCCTAAAAAAACAGTGTTGGTAAATGAGGTGTCAGAGCCTTTGTTTTTCGTTGTTCCCATGGAAATTGAATATCGTGTGGCACCGCCTATTCCAAGCATTAATCCTGTTCCGTGAATAAAGTTATATACGGGAATGGCAAGATTTAAGGCGGTAAGTCCTCTGGAACCAAGACCTTTAGATACAAAAAAGGTATCCGCAAGAATATAGCAGGAAAGTCCAAGCATTCCCATAATGTTAAGCAGGGTATATTTAATAAATTCATTAAAATATTTAGTGTCCTTCATGTTTTTCAAGCTCCTTTCTTTTTGCAAAATAAAAAGCCGCCTTTCGTATCTTCAAAGACCTAACGATACGAAAACCGGCGATATCCGCCCTTACCCGGTGGCAAGTACAATTTTTTTTAATAATATCATGCAGGTGCTTCAGTGTCAATAAAAAGACAGCGTTAGTTTTTATAGATGAACATGCTTTGATAGAACAATATTATATTACACAAAATTACTTTTAATAATATACTGCCTTTGGTATAATTAAGAATAGTTATTAAGAGTCTTAAGAAAATGAGAAAGGATGATAAGGCCCTAATGAAAGAAATGACGCCTTTAGAAAAATATTATAATAAATTTAATGAGGACAAAAGACTTGATACAAGACATGGAAGAGTAGAATTCATAACCACAATGAAGTATATACATGAAAATCTTAAAGGGCGTGATAAGCCTGAAATACTTGATGTGGGGGCAGGAACAGGAAGGTATTCCATTGCACTTGCAGAGGAGGGGTATAGAGTAACGGCAGTAGAGCTGGTTCAGCATAACGTGGGACGCATAAAGCAAAAGGCAATGAATAAAGGGCTTTGGCGTGAAAGGACAGATGCTTCCTACAGGGGAAGTGTTGCGGCATATAAGGGCAATGCACTTAAGCTTAAAAGATTTGATGATGCCTCCTTTGATATGGTGCTTGTATTTGGGCCTATGTATCATCTTGGAGATTTTGAGGACAGGGTAAAGGTGCTGACAGAGGCCAAAAGGGTTGTAAAAAAAGACGGAGTTATATTAGTGGCATATATTATGAATGAGTATGCCGTTATCAGCTATGGTTTTAAGGAAAGGCAGATTAATAAATGTATTAAGGAAGGAATGGTTACGGAGGATTTTCACTGTGTTAAAGATATCAGTGACTTATATTATTATGTAAGGCTTGAGGATATGGAAAGCTTTAACCGCAGTGCAGGACTTAAAAGACTGAAGGTTATAGCAGCAGACGGAGCTGCCAATTATATGAGACCTGTTTTAAATTCCCTGACTGAGGAGGAATTTAACCATTTTATAACGTATCATCTTTCTACCTGTGAGAGAGGAGATTTAATGGGAGCATCTGCACATACTGTAGACATACTGTGCAGGGAAGATTGATATTTAAAGTACATTTTGTTTATGGTAAAATAATGAAAAATAAGAAGGAATTTTCATAAGAAGGAATTTTCATAGGTGCTGATTATGACAAAAAATCTTCAGACTTTAATAAGCAGGATATGTACCATTCCTTTAAAAGAGGGGTGTAATGAAACAAAAATTCCATATTTAAGTATTTACCGTTATACGGTGGAAAAAATTGAAATGCCAAAAAGTGAAAATCTGTATCTCTATGTGGTACTTGATGGTTCAATTAGGCTTTATACACCGTCAGGAATAATGGATTATATGGCAGGTCAATACTCTGCATCACAAATTGACACTCCAATATCAGG
Source organism: uncultured Lachnospiraceae bacterium (assembly GCA_944384155.1). Lineage (GTDB taxonomy): Bacteria > Bacillota > Clostridia > Lachnospirales > Lachnospiraceae > CAG-303. The sequence goes on from CALWSG010000010.1 coordinate 14,413, forward strand.
ACATATACTGACATTTTCAGAAAGAAAGGACTTTTTGGCATTATCTGTTGAATTTACTTTAAATGATGTGATTTCAGTGGTTTTAGATTTAGATGGCAATCTTGCAGAAAGAATTATAAATGGTGAAATAGAAAATGTCTATAAGACATCGGCTGACAGGAAGGTCATTAATTCTGTTAGTCGGCTTATTTTAATAATTAATGAACCAATACAGCTTGCCAAACCAATGACCCTAAAATTACATTGGTTGCCGGCGGCTATCCATTGTTTGTTGGCGGGAAAATTGCCGGCGGTATCGGTGTAGGGGGAGGTACAGAAGAGCAGGATTGTGCTATTGCCGAGTATGTAGTTTCTGTTTTTGAGGGATTGACAAATTAAAAAATTATTAGTATCATGTAAAAAAAGAAAGCAGAGCGTGGAACAGTTATGACGCTTTAGAATGGAGGAAAAGATGAAGAATGATTCTTGCAGACAGTAATTAAATAAATGGCGGCAAAGTGTGTGTGCGGCTGTTGCGTTTGCGGGAATTATATAGAATCTTTTTCAGGAGTAACGGATATGGATTTCCCATATCCGTTTTTTCTTAAAAATTTGATTGATAAAAATTTAATTGAAGCTACGGTACTTCTAATATATTTCCGTGTACGGCAGCAGTGCAGAAGGTGTATATGGAGGTATGTGTATGTCATTAATAAAAGTAAGTAATTTAACATTTGGTTATGATGGAAGCAGTGATAATGTATTTGACAATGTATCTTTTCAGATAGATTCAGCATGGAAGCTTGGATTTATAGGGAGAAACGGAAAAGGAAAGACAACGCTTTTAAATCTTTTAATGGGAAAGTATGAATATGGAGGAAGCATTGAGTCATCTGTTGATTTTAAGTATTTTCCTGTCGAAGTGCAAAAAAATATGTGGAAGTCCAATGTGATAGATGTAATGGAAAGGGAATTTCCTGACTATGAATTGTGGAAGGTTGTTATGGAGCTTAATCTTCTTGATATGGAGGCAGATATATTATACAGAAGATATGAAACATTAAGCTTAGGGGAAAGAACAAGAGTTATGTTAGCATATCTTTTTTCATCAGACAACAGCTTCCTTCTTCTTGATGAACCGACAAACCACCTTGATATTGAAGCAAGGGAGGCTGTAAAGAAATATTTAAAAGAGAAAAAGGGCTTTATACTTGTATCACATGAAAAAGATTTTCTTGATGATTGTGTTAATCATATATTGTCGCTTAACAGAAGTACAATAACGGTTACAAAAGGAAATTTTTCCCTTTGGTGGGAAAATAAGAAAAGACAGGACATATATGAGATTGGACAAAATGAAAGACTGAAAAAGGATATCAAAAGGCTGGAGGAGGCATCGGCAAGAACGCGTCAGTGGGCAGACAAGGCAGAGTCGCGTAAGATAGGCTATAATCCTGTGAGTGAGGACAGAAGTATAGGCACAAGGTCATATATAGGTGAAAAGTCAAGGAGAATGCAGCAGCAGAGAAAAAATATGGAAAGAAGACAGCAGAGGCATATAGGCGAAAAGCGGGAGCTGCTAAAAGATATTGAGGAGAATAAGGAGCTTAAGCTTTTTCCGTTAAAGTATCACAAGGAGATTCTTGTAAATGTGAATAAGGCATCAATAGCCTATGGTGACAGGAGAGTATGCGGTAATATTTCGTTTACTGTTAATAATGGTGACATAGTGCTTTTGAGAGGAGGAAACGGAAGCGGAAAATCAAGTATAATAAAAATGATTTTAGGTGAAGTACGGCCTGTAGCTGGGAACTGCACCGTATCATCAGGGGTAAAGATATCATACGTTCCGCAGGATACCTCCTTCCTTAAGGGAGGTGTGGGAGAATATGCTCAAAAACAAGGTGTGGAGGTCTCTCTTATAATGAATCTTTTAAGACAGCTGGATTTTAGCAGGGAGCAGCTTGGAAAGAACATGGAGGATTATTCACAGGGACAGAAAAAGAAGGTGCTTCTTGCGGCAAGCCTGTGCAGTCGGGCACATTTATATATATGGGATGAGCCTTTGAATTATATTGATATTTTTTCAAGAATACAGCTCCAGGAGCTTATTAAAAAATATAAGCCTAATATGATTCTTGTAGAGCATGATAAGTCATTTGGAGATAATGTGTCAAATAAAATTGTTTCGTTGGGAGCTTTATAGATTGGCACCAAAGGACGGTTAATTGTCCAATATTTGAAAAAATTAAATTAATATGTTATTATATTAAAAATATACAATACAGGAATGGTGATTGATATGTTCGTTGTGGAGCAAGTGGAAAGGAAGAAAGGAAAGAGTTAATGGCAGAAAAGAAAAGGGATAAGGAGCTTGAAAAAAAGAAAAGGCTGGCACTGGAAATTATTGAAAGACTGAAAAAGGAATATCCTGACACAGGGTGTACCCTTGATTATGACCAAGCGTGGAAGCTTTTGGTAAGCGTAAGGCTGGCGGCACAGTGTACCGATGCAAGGGTAAATGTGGTGGTGCAGGATTTGTATAAAAAATATCCTGATGTCAATGCACTTGCAGAGGCACAGCCTGAGGATATAGAGGAGATAGTAAAGCCCTGTGGTCTTGGAAAGAGCAAGGCAAGGGATATAAGCAAATGCATGAGGATATTAAGAGATGAATATGATTGTAAGGTTCCCGGGGATTTTGAAGAGCTTTTAAAGCTTCCGGGGGTGGGAAGAAAAAGTGCAAATCTTATTATGGGAGATGTATTTGGAAAGCCTGCGATTGTTACTGACACTCACTGTATAAGACTTACAAACAGAATGGGTCTTGTTGACGGAATTAAGGAGCCTAAAAAGGTAGAGATGGAGCTGTGGAAGATAATACCTCCTGAGGAAGGCAGTGATTTCTGCCACAGGCTTGTAGACCACGGAAGAGATATATGTACGGCAAGGACAAAGCCGTACTGTGATAAATGCTGTCTCAGTGATATATGTAAAAAAGCGGGGGTGCAGGAAAAGTAATGAAAGATAATGGTGTGGCAAAGAGGAAATTTTATATATTGTCAGGAATTGCGGCTGCCTGCATAATATTTATAGTCATTATTGCTGCTAAAGGGTGGAAATGCAGTAATACGGAAACAACAGATAAAGAGAAAACAGAAATAAAAGAAAGTAAAGGTGCAGGAAATAATGATGAAACAGATGAGACCGTTAAGGGTAAAGAATTAAATCACCCGGGTATATTACATAGTCAGGAGTCAATAGATTATATTAAATATGCAGTGGATAATAAAATATCACCTAATTATCAAGGGTGGCAGAAACTTATGGCTTCTCCTCTTTCTGATGCCTCATGGATTCCGAGAGCTGTGGAAACGGCTGTAAGGGGCGGAGAGGGAGATAATATATCAAGGCTTTATATAGATGTGGCAAGAGCGTATCAGTGTGCTCTTATATGGACTGTAAGCGGAAGCGAATCACATGGACAGGCAGCCTGCAGAATACTAAACAGTTGGTCAAAGACCTTAAAGACAGTGACGGGAAATGCCGACAGATATCTTGCATCAGGACTTTTCGGCTATCAGCTTGCAAATATTTCAGAGCTTATGAAGACTCATCCTTCGTTTGATAAAGAGCAGATGGAGGATATGCTTCTTAATGTATTTTATTATCCATTAAATGAAAGATTTTTATATGGAAATAATTACGGCAAAGACCATAATGATGCGTATATAAGTAACTATTGGGCAAACTGGGATTTATGCAATATGGCATCGGCAATGGCTATAGGAATATTCTGCGGCAGACAGGATATTTATGACATGGCAGTGGAATATTTTAAATCAGGGTGTGGAAACGGTATGATATATAATGCCATTCCATATGTATATGAGGACGGAACGGCTCAGTGGCAGGAATCAGGGAGAGACCAGGGGCATACAACTCTTGGACTTGGACTACTTGCGTGCATATGTGAAATGGGCTGGAATCAGGGAGATGATTTGTATGGCTGGTCAGATAACAGGCTTTTAAAGGCGGCAGAGTATGTGGCAAAATATAATAACGGAGAAGACGTTAAGTTTTCACGGTATGAATGGGGCTCAGGAACAGGGGGAGAGGTTAAAAGCCATTACAGTATTTCCTCTACAGGCAGGGGAGATGCAAGGCCTATATGGAATATGATATATAATCACTATGTAAACAGACTGGGAATGTCTGCACCTAACATAGAAAAAAGAATTGAGCTTATGGGCGGTGAGTATGGTGCGGTGTCGGGAGGACATGCATCAACGTATGACCAGCCGGGCTGGGGAACACTTACATATGTAGGAAATCCGGGAAAGACCGGGAGCAGTGAATTGTCGGGCGGCATAGAAGATGGAATATACAGAATAGTATCAGCACATACAGATAAGGCATTAGCCGTGTCAGATAATGACAATCTTTGCCAAAGGCAGGAGGAAGACAGCCGGTCACAGCAATGGAAAATAACATATATAGGGGGAGGGGAGTATAAAATAGAAAATTGCGAAACGGGAAAGGCTGTCACAGTGGAGAACTGTTCATATGAAAATGGCGGAATACTTACTACAGAATTATATGAGGGAAAAATAAATCAAAGATTTGCGTTTCTTAAGGCAGACAATGGGAACTACAGAATTATTGCATCACACAGTGCAAAGGCGGTAGATATAAAGGATAAGTCCATGGATGATAATGGAATAATATGTCAATGGAGATATATTATGGAAGATAATCAAAAGTGGTATTTACAAAAGATACAGAAATAATTATTTTGTATCGTTTCACCGCATAAAACGCTCACGAATGGGGGTATATATGGATAAAATTTTGTACAGGGCGGCAATAAAGCTTACTCCGTGGGGCTTGGCAGTGCTGGAGGAGGAAAATTAAGCTATGTGTTTAACTTTTAATTTATAGTGCCAAAAGCATATTGAAAAATCCTTATTTTCATATTAAAATAATATAAAAGAAAATATAGTTTATAAGATGTATAAAAATAATGAAAGGAGGGAATGGTTTATGAGTTCTGTTTCAAGAATATCAGGGGAGTTAAGCGGCACATATGAAAGCCTTGCAAGTGGAAAACGTATTAACAGCGGGGCAGATGATGCAGCAGGGCTCGCCATAGCGGAAAAGGAAAATATCCAGATAAGAGGCTACGAGGCAGGAAGAAACAACATGGCCTCCGCAAAGGATGCCATAAATATAGCTGACGGAGCATTGGGAAGCATCAATGATTATCTTCAGAGAATAAGAGAGCTGGCAGTTGCGGCATCAAATACGGCTACAGTATCAGACAGTGACAGGGAGGCAATGCAAAAGGAGGTAGCCCAGCTTCTCCAGGGAATAGGCGATGCTGCAGAGAATACACAGTACAATACAAACCCATTGCTTGACGGAAGTAAGACAGATTTTACAGTGGCAACAGACAGCAACGGAAACAGTACAACGGTAAGTATGGCAGATGCAACTCTTGCATCACTTGGCATTAAAGACTTTGACCTTACAAAGGATTTTAATATAGGAGTAATAGATGATGCCATATCAAAGGTAAACGAGGCGAGGAGCAGTATGGGAGCACAGTCAAACAGACTGGAATATGCCATGAATTATAATTCTTCGGCTTCATATTATGCAACACAGGCAGTAAGCAGAATAGAAGACCTTGATTATCCGGAGGCAGTGACAGAGCAGAAGAAGGAGGAGGCATTACTGCAGTACTCACTTCTGTTACAGAAGAAAAAGGCAGAGGAAGAGGAGAAAACAGCAAGCAGGCTGTTTAACACCATGGCATAAATGTATATATTATTTATATTATTATAAATATAATGGCATTTAAGCACTGGTTATAAAGTAATTATTGAAGGCGTCGGTTTGCACTGACGCCTTTATTAGATTTTTTACTTGACAAAGCTTATATTAAAGAATAATATAATACGGCAAAATATATGAAAATACACACTATTATGAAAGAGGTAAGTAAACAATGGCAGGCAGTGTTGCTAAGGATATGACGGTAGGTTCACCGAAAAAAATAATATTAAGCTTTGGTGTTCCTCTTTTGCTGGGTATGCTTTTTCAGCAGTTTTACAGTATGGTTGACACCATATTTGTAGGACGTTTTTTAGGGGTAAAGGAGCTGGCAGGAGTAGGCTCAACAGGTGCCATAAATTTTATGATTATAGGCTTTTGTATGGGAATATGTAACGGCTTTGCCATTCCCATAGCACAGTGCTTCGGTGCAAAGGACTATAAAAATCTGAGGAAATATACGGCAAACTGTATATGGCTCACTGTTATATTTGCTGTTATAATGACAGTAGCAGTAAGCTTGTTGTGTGGTGATATATTAAGACTTATGGATACACCGTCAGATATTTACCAATATGCTTATGACTATATATTTATAATATTCTTAGGCATCCCCGTTACTTTTTTATATAATATACTGTCCGGAATCATAAGAGCTTTGGGAGACAGTAAGCTTCCTCTTGTGTTCCTTATTATATCCTCCGTATTAAATATAATATTGGATTTTGTTACGATTTTAGTGTTTAATATGGGCGTAGACGGACCGGCATGGGCAACTGTTATATCCCAAGGTGTTTCCGGTATATTATGCCTTATTTACATGATTAAGAAATTTGACATTTTAAGAATAAAGGGTGACGAGTGGAGATGGGAGGCACATCACATTATAATGCTTTGCCGTATGGGTATACCTATGGGACTTCAGTACTCCATAACTGCAATAGGAAGCGTTATACTTCAGACAGCAGTAAATTCCCTGGGTTCAAATGCGGTGGCGGCAGTTACTGCCGCCAATAAGGTAAGTATGTTTTTCTGCTGCCCTTTTGATGCAATGGGTTCCACTATGGCAACATATGCCGGACAGAATATAGGTGCAGGAAAACCGGACAGAGTCACAAAGGGTATGATATCATGCTCTGTCATGGGGCTTATATATGCAGTTATAGGCTGCGTGGTTCTTGTTATACTGGGAGAGCAGCTTGCATCAATATTTATTGATAAGAGCAATGATGAAATACTTCACAATGCGTGGCTTATGCTTGTGTGGAATAGCAGCTTTTATTTTCCGCTGGCACTTGTAAACATTATAAGATTTACCATACAGGGGCTGGGATACAGTGAACTTGCCATACTGGCAGGAGTGTGCGAAATGATAGCAAGGACTGTGGTTGGTTTTGTGTTTGTGCCTGCATTTGGATTTATAGCAGTATGTACAGCAAGTCCGCTGGCATGGATAATGGCTGATATATTCCTGGTAATAGCATACGTCTATGTTATTAAAAGGATAAAGAGAAAAATGGGTATAGTACAGACGGATTAAATAATCATGGAGAGGCAGGGTGAGTAATGGTTATAGGTATACTGGCACATGTTGACGCAGGGAAAACAACACTTTCTGAGAGTATATTATATCACACAGGTTCAATTAGGAAAATGGGGCGTGTTGACCATGGAGATGCATTTTTAGATACTGACCGGATAGAAAAGGAAAGAGGAATTACCATATATTCAAAGGAAGCGGTTTTCTCACTTGAAGAAAGAAAGGTATATATGCTTGATACACCGGGGCATATTGATTTTTCTCCTGAGATGGAAAGAACGCTTCAGGTTCTTGACTATGCCATACTTGTAATAAATGGAGCCGACGGAGTTCAGTCACATACAGGGACACTCTGGAGGCTTCTTAGTATATACAATATTCCTGTGTTTATATTTATAAATAAAATGGATCAGCCGGGTACAGACAAGGCTGTACTTATGAAAGATTTAAGAAAGCTTTGCGGTGACGGTGCTGTGGACTTTTCAGATGTTCATGACAGGGAAACAATGGAAGAAATAGCTGTAAGCAAGGAAAATATACTGGAATATTTTATGGAGTATGGGAAAATTACAAAGGAGCATATAGCAGAGGCAGTGGGGGAGAGAAAAATATTTCCATGTTATTTTGGTTCGGCGTTAAAGGATATGGGAGTTAAGGAGTTTTTGGATGATTTCGGAAAATATACTATGGAAAAGAGCTATGGAAACCGCTTTCTTGCAAGAGTGTTTAAAATATCAAGAGACAGTCATGGGGCAAGGCTTACATATATGAAAATAACAGGGGGCAGTCTTAAGGTAAAAGATGTTATAAGAGGAGGAGAAGGGGAAAAATGGCAGGAAAAGGCAGAGCAGATTAGGATATATTCAGGGGACAAATTTGAAGCGGTGGGAGAAGCACAAGCCGGTACCGTTTGTGCCGTTACGGGTCTTACAAAAACATATTCCGGGGAGCTGTTAGGAGAGCTTTCCTCAGAAAATAATATAAATTTAAGACCTCCTGTGTTAGAGCCTGTGCTAATGTACAGAATACTGTTTCCCAAGGGAACGGATATACATGGAATGTTAAGGAATTTAAGGCAGCTTCAGGAGGAGGAGCCTCAGCTTCATATATTATGGAATGAAAAGACAAGCGAAATATATGTAAAGGTAATGGGACCTGTTCAGATAGAAATACTTAAAAGCATAATAAGAGACAGATATCAAACAGATGCAGAATTTGATTCAGGAAATATAGTATATAAAGAGACTATTAAGAATACAGTAGAGGGAGTAGGACATTTTGAACCATTAAGACATTATGCGGAGGTTCATCTTATTCTGGAGCCGCTTCCTGTGGGCAGTGGTCTTGTATTTGAAACCATGTGCAGTGAGGATATTCTTGATAAAAACTGGCAGAGATTAATTCTCACCCATTTAAAAGAGAAGGAACATATAGGAGTTCTTACAGGCTCACCAATAACTGATATGAGAATAACACTTACGGCAGGAAAAGCTCATAAAAAGCATACAGAGGGGGGAGATTTCAGACAGGCAACCTACAGGGCAGTAAGACAGGGACTTAAGGAGGCTGAAACAATATTGCTGGAACCGTATTATGACTTTAGAATGGAGATACCTGCAAATACTCTTGGACGGGCAATGACAGATATACAAAACATGAAGGGGACATTTGATAATCCTGAAAATGACGGTGAAATGGCAGTAATAACAGGAAAATGTCCTGTTTCCTCAATGTCAGATTATCCTGCTCAGGTTGTATCATACACAAAAGGCAGGGGAAGAATTTACTGTACCGTAAAAGGGTATGAGCCGTGTCACAATCAGGAGGAGATTGTTAAGAATATAGGATATGACTCAGAGGCGGATTTGGAAAACCCCACAGGCTCCATGTTCTGCGGACACGGGGCAGGGTACTATGTGCCATGGTATCAGGTGAAGAGCCATATGCATATGGAAAGCACCATAGAAAAAGCAAAGGAAAGCCATGAGACCATAAATGTTAAAAGACAAAAAGCTTGTGAAAATAATGATTACTATGCAGGGGAAAAGGAGCTTCAGGAAATATTTGAAAGGACATACGGAAAGAAATTCCGGGAAAAAGAGAAAAATCCCTATAAGAAAACAGTAAGCCACAACACAGTAAATGACAATGCAAATAAAGAATATGTATATAAGGGTACCGATAAGAACATGGAGGAGTATCTTCTTGTAGACGGATATAATATAATATTTGCGTGGGAGGAGCTTAATTCACTGTCAAAGTCCAATATGGAAGGTGCCAGAACCAGACTTCAGGAAATACTTTGCAATTATCAGGGGTATACAAAATGTAATCTTATACTGGTGTTTGATGCATATAAGGTTCAGGGAAATAAGGGGAGTATTGAAAAATATAAAAATATATATGTTGTGTATACAAGGGAGGCAGAGACTGCGGACCAGTATATAGAAAAAACCGTACACAATATAGGTAAAAAGCACAGGGTTACGGTGGCGACCTCAGACAGGCTGGAGCAGATGATTATAATGGGTGACGGAGCCGTTAGAATGTCGGCAGAGGGCTTTAAAAAAGAAGTTGAACAAATTAATCAGAATATTAGGAATTACTTGACTAATTAATGGAAAAATGCTAATATTGAAGTAAATTTAGGCGTGCGGCTACTATAAATAATGGCATAAAGAGGGCGGTTATATATGGAGGCAAAAATCACAGGCAATGAGGTACAATTTAATAGTGTTGAGAGGGAATTAAGGAGTGCAGAATCGGAGCTTTTGAAGAAAAATCTTATACTGGAGCAGTTAGATACTTTTTTGGTGGAATATAACTTCAAGACAAAGGAGTTATATATAGATCCCGTAAAGGAGAAATTTATTTCGGTTCCGTGGAAAAAGAAAGATATAATAGAAAAGCTGAATTATGAGGAGCTTATATTCAGACCGGATATCTTTACTGCAAAGGAATTTCTTGACTTCTCAAATGTAAGGCCGGAATCAAAGAAAAGAAGCATAACCATAAGATTATTTACGGAGCCTCATAAGTATAAATGGTTCAGAATAACACAAATGTGCTTTTTTGATAAAGAAAAAAATATTGACAAGGTAGTGATATCCTTTACAAATACAGACGAAAAAACAGAGATGGAGCAAAGCCTTAAGTTTCATTCTGAGAAGGACCCATTAACCCACCTTCCTAATATTAATGCATTTCAGAGAAAGGTTATGGAGCTTATACAGAGTAATATTGGGGACAGATATGAGATGATTCGAATGGATGTTGAGGGCTTTAGAATTATCAATGAAATGTTTGGAAGTGATGAGGGAGATAAACTTCTTAAGTTTATAGGAGTAAGAATTCAGGAATGTCTTGACGAGGAGGAAATGGTTGCTTACTGTAGGACGGCTTCAGATGTGTTTTTAATGTGTGTTCCCGTAAGGCTTTATTCCATAAACGGCATAATAGAATATCTAAAGAGGGCGGTGGCAGCATATCCCAGAATGTATGAGGTGCAGTTGTCCTTTGGTGTTTATTACATAACAAGGGAAGATGTGGAGCAGATGATTCCCGTTACAAGATTTATAGACAGGGCGGCATCGGCACAAAATACCATAAAAGGTAATTATCTGCATCATGTGGCTTATTATAATGAAAGTATAGAGCGTCAGGAGAAAAATGAACACAGAATAATTTCTGATATGCAGTCGGCTTTGGAGGAGGAACAATTTGAGGTTTATCTTCAGCCTAAGGTTGATATGAATACAGGAAAAATAGTAGGCTCCGAGGCATTATCAAGGTGGATACACCCAAAGAGAGGAGTTATAATGCCGGGTGAATACGTCCCAATATTTGAAAAAAACGGATTTATAGTTGCACTTGATGAGTACATAATTAAGCATACCTGTAAAATAATAAGAAAGTGGATAGATGAGAAGGTAGCAGTGTATCCCATATCTGTTAATCTTTCAAGAACAAACTTATATAATCCCAAGCTTTTATCACGTATAGAGGAGTATGTGTCTGCCTACGATGTGCCTAGGGATAAGATAGAGTTTGAGCTTACGGAAAGCGGATTTGCAACAGACAATAATCATTTGTCGTCATTATCAAGAAATTTACAAAAGCGTGGCTTTAAAGTATACATGGATGATTTTGGAAGCGGATATTCTTCATTAAATGCATTGCGGGAGATATCCGTTAATATACTGAAAATTGACTTGAGGTTTTTGCCCACAAGAAGAAATGATGAAAAAGCAAATACTATTTTAAAGTATGTTGTTAAAATGGCAGAAGATTTGGACATGGATATAGTAGTGGAAGGTGTGGAAAATCAGGACCAAAGAGACTTTCTTCTAAGTATAGGCTGTACCGTGGCACAAGGATTTTATTACTATAAGCCAATGTCAGTAGAGCAATATGAAAAACAGATAACGGAGGATAGATGATGGACGAAAAAGTTTTAGTGGTAGATGATGCAAAATTCGCCAGAAAAATTGCACTAAAGGCACTGCAAAACGGAGGCTTTGATAATGTAATTCAGGCAACTACGGCAGCCGAAGCTATGGAGATGTTTGAAAATGAAAATCCTGATTTAGTGCTTCTCGATATTACACTTCCGGATAATTCGGATTTAACCTTGCTTGAAAGAATGATGCAAAAGAAGCCGGATGCAAAAATCATAATGACTTCAGCCATAGGACAGGAGCTGATAATAGATGACTCCCTTCATGCCGGAGCTAAGGCATTTATAACAAAGCCATATGGGGAAAAAGAGTTCCTGGAAACGATATTTGATGTTCTGGAAGGCAGAAAGGAATAAAGGGAGGTTAAACGAAGGTGAAAATATTCGACAGCGAGGGCTATATAGACTCAGAGGTACAGGAGATCTTATATGAGCTTGGAAATGTAGGTCTTGGAATGGCAAGCATTACGTTGGGCAGAATAATGGGTGTTAGGATGCATATAGGGGTTCCTAAAGTAATTCCCGTAAATGAACTGATTACATATAATTTAGAGAGTGTGGAAGATGAAGTAAGCATATGGATGGATTTTCAGAAAACCTTAAGCGGTTCCATGATTTTTGTGCTTAAGCGTCATTTTGTAGACGAGGTTGTGCAAAAGATGGGAGACAGGGAAAAGGTAGAGTGTGACGAAACGGAGAAAATATCAGTAATTCAAGAGTTTGCAAACATGATATGTGCAGCGTATCTAAAGGCGGTTGGACAGTATACCGGCATAAGAATGTATGTAAAACCGGCCGGGCTTGAGATACAAAAGGGGAACATAACATTAAAGCAGGCATATGAAAGGATTGATGATAGCTGTCATAAAGCTATATGTGTAGATACAGGCTTTTCCATTGCATACGACAATAAAAAGGTGATAGATGATGTTGGTCATGTTATTATGCTGCCTGATGAAAAATCCGTTGAAAAGCTTATAGAACCATTATGTAAATAAAAGATTAGGGCTGTCACAAATGTGGCAGCTTTTTATAAATAATAAGAAATGGAGATTAAAATGAGAAAACTGTTTAGATACATGAAACCATACGCCTTTCTTGCATTTATTTCCCCGTTAATGATGATAGGGGAGGTTGTGGCAGATTTAATTCTTCCATATATTATGTCGTTTATTGTCAATTTTGGAATAACAGGAATAGATATTAATGATGCTCAAAAGGGCTCCCCCACTGCAGCGGCAATAATGAGATTTTTCCATGGAAATGATTATGGAAATATGGATATAATTATTACATTCGGGATATTAATGCTGGCAGTCACTTTGGCAGGAGGTTTTTTTGGAGTGTTTTGTGCATACACCGCGGCCACTGCAGCACAAAGTTTTGGAAATGATTTAAGATGCCATGCATACAGAAAGGTAATGTCACTGTCAATAGAGCAGACGGATAAATTTACCACAGGTTCCCTTGTTACACGTATGACAAATGATATAACAATGGTAATGGACTTTATGGAAATGCTTATGAGAATGTTTGTACGCTCTCCTATGTTTTTAATAGGGGGAACCATTATGCTTATATCATTAAATCTTCAGTTTGGAGTTATACTTATATGTGCTTTGCCTGTGCTTATAGCAGTTCTTGTAATAGTATTGTCAAAAGCAATGCCTTTATATGCTGTAGTTCAGAAAAAGCTTGACAAGGTAAATTCCGTGGTTCAGGAAAATATTATAGGTGCAAGGGTGGTAAAGGCGTGTGTAAAAGAGGATTATGAGTGTGGAAGGTTTAAAAGAGCAAACACAGAGCTTAGAGATGTTAATTATTCAGTGTTAAAGCTTATGGCAGTAATATCCCCTGTTCTGACAGTGCTTCAAAATCTTGCAGTTATTGCCATAATATATATAGGAGGATTAAATATAAGTATAGAAAAAAACGGCATGGATACAGGAACAATTATGGCGGCTGTAACCTATGTGGTACAGGTTATTATGTCTGTTATGATGACTACAAATATGTTTCAGTCCATATCCAGAGCTGCTGCCTCTGCCAGGAGAATAAACGAGATATTAGATACGGAGCCGGTTATAACAGGTGGAGCGGTTTGCGAAGGCATTAACAAAGAGACGGCAGTGGAGTTTAAAGCTGCGGGCTTTCATTATCCGGGTACTGTAGGAAGGCCTGTGCTTAGCAATATAAACCTTAAAATAAAAAAGGGAGAAACATTTGCTATAATAGGTGCAACAGGCTCGGGAAAGACTTCGCTTGTGTCACTGATACCGAGATTTTATGATACGGTACAGGGAGAGGTCTATGTGGATGGTGTCAATGTAAAGGAATATAACTTAGAGGCATTACGAAGGAAGATAGGCTTTGTAATGCAAAAAAGTGAGCTGTTTTCCGACACTATAGAAGGAAATATCAGATGGGGAAGGGACAATGCTTCAGAGGAAGAGGTAAAGGCGGCAGCAAAAACTGCACAGGCAAATACCTTTATAGAGGAGTTTTCCGAAAAATATAATACATTTATAGCTGAAAAGGGAGCCTCCCTCTCAGGGGGGCAAAAGCAGAGAATGTCCATAGCAAGGGCACTTTTAAGAAAACCGGAAATACTTATACTTGATGATTCTACATCGGCACTTGATCTTGCTACGGAATCAAAGCTTAGGGCAGCATTTAAGGAAACATTAAAGGATACGACAGTTATTATGATAGCACAGAGAATAGCCAGTGTTATGGAGGCAGACAGAATAGCCGTATTGGAAGGCGACGGAACAATACTTCACTGCGGAACCCATCAGGAGCTTATGAGAGAAAGCAGTACATACAGAGATATATATGATTCACAGATGAAGTCAGGGGCATACGCCGGTACAATGGAAGGAGGCCTTTAATTATGGAAAACAGAAAAGAGCAGCCAAAGACAGTTAATGCAAATATGCCGAGACTTGGTCCGGGGGGAAGACCGGGAGGTCCACCGGGAGGCCCCATGGCTGCAAGAGTGAATGGGGAGAAACCAAAAAATACTAAAGGAACGTTAACAAGAATATTAAAATATATAGGAAAAAATAAAATAATACTGATTTCCCTGCTGGTTCTTATGGTGGCTATAACTATGATAGATGTGGTGGGACCAATGTTTCAGCAAAAGGCGATAGACACAATATCATTTTCAGGGGGAAAGCTTAAGGTAGACTTAAAGTCTATGGGCTTTTATCTTATAATTATGGGTGTGATATTTGTCATAAGCAGTATTATGACATTTTTTCAGGGAGTATTGTCTGCAAAGCTGTCACAGGCAACAGTTTATTCAATGAGAAATGATCTTTTTCAAAAAATCTCAAAGCTTCCCATAAAATATACAGACACACACAGGCATGGAGATATAATGAGCCGAATGACCAATGATGTTGAAAACGTGTCAAATGCCATATCTCAGTCCATAACAAGTTTGTTTTCAGCAGCTCTGACCCTTGTGGGAGTGTTTTCCATGATGATGTATTACAGTGTTATAATGACAGTCATTGCATTATTTACAATTCCCCTTACCATATTTATATCATCAAAGCTTGCCAAGTTTATGAGAAAATATTTTGTAAGGCAGCAAAGGCTGTTAGGTCAGATAAACGGCCAGGTTGAGGAAATGATAACAAGCTATAAAACAGTGGTAGCTTATGGCAGGGAAAATGAGGCAGTGGAAAAGTTTGGGGATATATCGGAAGACTTGAGAAAATGCAGTATAAGTGCAAGAGTGTGGGGCTCCATTATGGGACCTATAATGAACTTCCTTGGAAATCTTCAGTATGTTGTGCTGGCATCTGTAGGAGGCTTTCTCGTGATTACAGGAAGCGGCTCCATGACAGTTGGAAAAATACAGGCAATGCTTCAGTATTCAAAGAATTTCAGCAGACCTATAAATATGATAGCCTCCCAGTATTCCTCTATACTTACGGCATTGGCAGGTGCGGAACGTATTTTTGAGATTATGGACAGTCCCGATGAGACAGATGAGGGAAGGGCAGAGATTGATATTGATAATATACAGGGAAGTATAGAGTTTAAGGATATATGGTTTGGCTATGTGGAAAAGGAGCCCGTGCTTAAGGGACTTAATCTTTCTGTAAAATCAGGTGAGAAAATAGCAATAGTGGGAGCGACAGGTTCGGGAAAAACAACAATAGTAAACCTGCTTACAAGATTTTATGAGGTTGGAGGGGGTACCATCACAATAGACGGAATAAATATAACAGATATACCAAAGGAACAGCTAAGAAAAATGATAGCCATAGTACTGCAGGATACTGTACTGTTTGGAGATACTATAAGAGCAAATATAAAGTATGGCAGTCTGGATGCAGATGATGACAAAATGAGAAAGGCAGCAAAGGCAGCTATGGCAGACAGCTTTATAGAAAGACTTCCCGATGGGTATGATACCATGCTTACAGAGTCCGGAGCTAACCTGTCACAGGGACAAAGGCAGCTTTTGTCCATAGCAAGGGCAGTTTTGGCAGAGCCTAAAATACTTATTCTTGATGAGGCAACCTCCTCTGTTGATACAAGAACGGAAATGCACATACAGCAGGCTATGGTAAATCTTATGAAGGGAAGAACATCTCTTATTATTGCACACAGACTGTCAACCATAAGAGATGCAGACCTTATAGTTGTGGTAAAGGATGGAAAAATAGCCGAGTCGGGAAATCATGAGGAGCTTATTGAAAAAAGGGGTGAATATTATAAGCTTTACAGCAAACAGTTTGCGGGGCAGACAACATAAACTTGTGGAAACTAAAGAAAAATTATGGTATTATGTAACAGGCAAAAGCTTTATAATGTGGAGGAAAAATGAAAAAGTATAGGGAAATTATTATGCTTGTACTGCTTGCAGTTATATTTATAGCAATTATTGTTATAAATAAAATGAACGGTGCAGGTACACAGGAGGAGCCAAATACATCTCAAACGGAAGCAGAGGAAAATACAGGTGAGAAGGAAACAGAGCCTTTAAATGATGTGACAGTAAAAGATACTATAGAAAACAAGGTAATATACACAAGACAGGCAGAATATCTTGACAGAGGTCTTATTGCTGTAAAGACTGATGAGGGAGTGTTTTTAAGCTGGAGATTTTTAGGAACGGATGATGAAGACACATCATTTAATGTATATAGGGATAATCAGTGTATAACGGAGGAACCTGTAAAGGACAGTACAAATTTTGTTGATGCCGGCGGAAAGGAAGGCTCATCATACTATGTTGAGGCACTTATCGGGGGGAATGTGGCAGATACAACAAAGGCGGTAACACCTTATCTAAATAATTATTTTGACATACCGCTTTCGGTGCCTGAGGGTCTTACAATGCCTGACGGAAGTTCATGTACATACAGTGCCAATGATGCAAGTGTTGGAGACGTTGACGGAGACGGGCAGTATGAGATAATACTTAAGTGGGAGCCGTCAAATGCACAGGATAATTCAAAGGACGGTTATACAGGCAACGTATATATAGATGCATATGAGATGGACGGAACCAGACTTTGGCGTATAGATTTCGGTGTTAATATACGTGCAGGGGCACATTATACTCAGTTTATGGTCTATGATTTTGACGGAGACGGAAAGGCTGAGATGGTATGCAAAACAGCAGACGGAACTGTGGATGGAAAAGGAAACGTAATAGGTGATGGAAGTGCCGATTACAGATCACCTGCTGGAAGAATACTTACAGGTCCGGAATACCTTACACTTT
Organism: uncultured Lachnospiraceae bacterium; assembly: GCA_944384155.1. Taxonomy (GTDB): domain Bacteria; phylum Bacillota; class Clostridia; order Lachnospirales; family Lachnospiraceae; genus CAG-303. Next base: position 31,975 of record CALWSG010000010.1, read on the forward strand.
TTGATGGTGAGACAGGTGCGGCACTTGATACTATAGCCTATGAGCCTGAGAGAGGAAATGTAAATGACTGGGGTGATGATTACGGCAACAGAGTTGACAGATTTTTAGGGGCAGTTGCATATCTTGACGGAACAAAGCCAAGTGTTGTTATGTGCAGAGGATATTATACAAGAAGTGTTTTGACAGCATACGATATTATAGATAAGAAGTTGGTAAAACGCTGGGTTTTTGACAGTGACGATGCGGGAAACAAAGAATATGCAGGACAGGGAAACCATAATCTGGCAGTGGCAGATGTTGACTGGGACGGAAAGGATGAGATAGTATACGGACAGTGTGTTATAGATGATGACGGAACAGGTTTGTTCTCTCTTGGGCTTGGTCATGGAGATGCCATACATGTAAGTGACTATCTTCCGGAAAGAGACGGACTTGAGGCATGGGGTTGCCTTGAAGGTGCCTGCGGTGCAGTTCTTTTTGATGCAGCTTCAGGAGAGGTGCTTTTAAGAATACAGGATACAAAGGATACGGGAAGAGCCATAGCAGGAAACTTTATACCGGGAAATAATGGTGCAGAGTTTGTATCATCTGCAAATGATAACGTGTATGATGGTAACGGCAATGTACTTGCAGCATGGTCGGATATGACGAAATGGTCTCCAAATTATGCTATCTACTGGGATGGGGATTTGGAGCAGGAGGTTATGGACAGAACCATGATAGATAAATATGAGGAGGGGAGAATATTTAATGGGTCAGGAGTAAGCTATATAAACGGAACAAAGGCAAATGCTTCACTTTGTGCCGATATACTGGGAGATTGGAGAGAGGAAGTTATATGGCCTTCATCTGACGGAAAATCACTTAGAATTTTTACAACAACGGATGAGACGGAATACAGAATCTTCACTCTTATGCACGACACACAATACAGGTGTCAGGTTGCAGCTCAAAATGTTGCCTATAATCAGGGAGCAGCATTAAGCTTTTTCCTTGGAACAGGCTATAAGCTTCCTGAACAGCCTGATATTTCAGTGGTAAGATAAATTTAAGGAGAATTATGAACATGAAAAAGATTTGCAGACTGATTGTTATTGCTTTTATAATGTCTCTTATGACAGGCTTACTTATAAGCTGCAGCAGTGAGGAGGCATTTACAGTAGGCTTTGATGCTGAGTTTCCTCCATATGGCTATAAGGATGATAACGGTGAATATGTAGGCTTTGACCTTGACCTTGCTCAGGAGGTATGTGAGAGAAACGGCTGGAAGCTTGTAAAACAGCCTGTTGACTGGGACAGCAAGGATATGGAGTTAAACACCGGAACAATAGACTGTATTTGGAACGGATTTACCATGGACGGAAGGGAAGACCTTTATACGTGGACATCAGCATATGTTGACAATTCACAGGTAGTTGTGGTAAAGGAAGGCTCAGGAATAGAAAGCCTTGAAGATTTAAAGGGCAGAGTTGTTATAGTTCAGGCAGATTCATCCGCACTGGCTGCTTTTACGGGCGCAAATGCCTCAGAGGAGAATTTGGCACTTGCGGCAGGCTTTAAGGATTTACAGCAGGTATCAGATTATAACAGTGCCTTTATGAATCTTGAGTCAGGCTCTGCCGATGCCATATGTATGGATATAGGTGTGGCAAGATATGAGATAGAGGCAAGAGGCAGCGGTTTTGTAATGCTTGATGAGCATGTATCATCTGAACAGTACGGGGTAGGTTTTAAGAAAGGAAATAAATCATTAAGGGATAAGGTTGAAGCCGCCCTGCAGGATATGCTCAAGGACGGAACCTTTGAAGAAATAGCACAAAGATGGGGACTGGAGGAAAGTATATGTCTTGGCGAGGAAGGCAGTGACACAGTAAAAAATAATGAAAAAGATACAGTGGATGAGGAAAGCTTTGGAGAAAAATTTGTAAGTGTGGTAAAGCAGTTAGGTGAAGGAATGGGGGCAACCCTTGCAATATTCTTCTTAACCCTTATATTTTCACTTCCTCTGGGGCTTCTTATTACTTTTATAAGAATGTCAAGATTTAAAGTGTTAAGAGCTGTTTCCAAAATATATATATCAATCTTAAGAGGAACACCTCTTATGCTTCAGCTTTTAGTAGTATTTTTTGGACCTTACTATATATTCGGTATAAGTACAAGCTCAGAATACAGGTTTTACGCAGTGATAATAGGCTATTCCTTAAATTATGCAGCATATTTTGCAGAGATATTCAGGGCAGGAATAGAGGCTGTTCCGGCAGGGCAGTATGAGGCTGCCTCCGTTCTTGGTTATTCAAGAGTTCAGACCTTTGGAAAAATAGTATTTCCTCAGATGGTAAAGAGAGTGCTTCCTCCTGTGACTAACGAGGTAATCACTCTTGTAAAGGATACATCCCTTGCATTTGCCCTTGCATATACGGAAATGTTTACCCTTGCAAAGCAGATTTCCGCTAATATGGCAAGCGTTATGCCTTTATTTGTGGCAGGATTATTCTATTATATATTTAATCTTGTGGTTGCATATATTATGGAGCGTTTTGAAAAGCGTCTTGGATATTTTAGGTAATATAAGGAATGGAGATTAGGATGAAGCTGTTAGAAATAAAGAATTTAAAGAAAAACTTTGGTTGCACGGAAGTGCTAAATGATATATCATTAAACGTGGAGGAGGGAGAAGTGGTAGCAATACTCGGACCGTCAGGCTCAGGTAAATCTACTCTCCTTAGATGTGCAACCCTTCTTGAAACAATGGATGAAGGTACATTGTCATACTGCGGCACAAGTGCAACTCTTAATGAGGATGGAAAGACGGTATACGCTGCAAAAGCACAGCTTAATGTGCTTAAAAGGGATTTTGGTCTTGTATTTCAGAATTTTAATTTGTTTCCTCACTATACAGTATTAAAAAATGTTACTGACGCACCTGTAAGTGTTCAGAAAAGAGATAAAAAGCAGGTGGAAAAGGAGGCAAGGGAGCTGCTTAAAAAGGTTGGTTTAAGTGATAAGGAAAATGCTTATCCACAGGAGCTTTCAGGAGGTCAGCAGCAAAGAGTTGCCATAGCAAGGGCACTGGCAATGAAGCCTAAAATGCTGTTTTTTGATGAGCCTACGTCAGCACTGGATCCGGAGCTTACGGCAGGTATACTTAAAATATTAAGAGAGCTTGCAGCGGAGAAAATGACAATGGTAATAGTAACCCATGAGATTTCCTTTGCAAGGAGTGTTGCAGACAGAGTTATATTTATGGATGGAGGCGTTATAGTAGAGGAAGGCAGACCTGAGGAGGTTATAGATAATCCTTCTAATGACAGGACAAGAGCCTTTCTGCAGAAATTAAGCGATTAAAAATTAAATAACAGGAGGACACATTATATGAACACAAAAATCAAGGAAACCATTAAAAACATACAGCCTGTAAAATTTTTGCTGCTGTTGCTGTCAGGAACTATTAATGCCATAGGTGTTACGTTATTTTTGTCTCCCGTAAACCTGTATGACAGTGGAATTTCAGGAACTTCCATGATGCTTGATTTGATAACGCCATTGCCATTATCATTCTTTCTGATTGTGCTTAATGTGCCTCTGTTTTTGTATGGGTATAAAAGACAAGGATTGGTATTTACAATATATTCTATATATGCCGTTGCAATGTACTCCCTTGCCGCATATGTTATTACATACATTTTACCGGTAGATGTAACTATAGCATCACCATTGGCTGAGCAGGATTTGTTTTTATGTGCAATATTCGGAGGTATGATTTCCGGAGTGGGAAGCGGTCTTACAATAAGGTTTGGCGGAGCCATAGACGGAATTGAGGTTATGGCTGTAATATTTGCAAAGAGAATAGGAATTACAGTAGGAACCTTTGTAATGATATATAATGTTATCCTATATATTGTCATCGGAATAATCCTGAATAGCTGGGTTCTTCCTCTTTATTCCATAGTGACATATGCTGCCGCATTAAAAACCATAGACTTTATAGTTGAAGGTCTTGACAAGGGAAAAGCAGTTATGATTGTAACAACAAAAGAAGAAGAGATAAGCAAGGCATTGTCAGATGAATTCGGAAGCGGCATAACCCTTATCAATGCAAAGGGATATTATTCGTCACAGGATAAGACTGTTATTTACTTTGTTGTAAACAGATTTCAGATAGCCAAGCTTAAAAATATAGTTATTTCAAATGATAAGAATGCCTTTGTTTCAATTACGGAGGCAGCAGATACATTAGGAAGCAATACAAAGAGAGGAAATTAAGATATTAGCTTTAGAATTATAATTTATGAAAAAAATATATTTTGCCCCCCTTGAGGGCATAACCGGATATATATACAGAAATGCCTTTAATGATATATTTCACGGTAAAATTAATAAATATTTTTCACCCTTTATATCCCCCGGAATAAATCAGGCTTTGTCAAAAAAGGAAATGCGTGACGTACTTCCTGAAAATAATAGAGGGATATATCTTGTCCCCCAGCTTTTAGGATGCCGGGCGGCAGATATACTTTTGGGAATAAAATCCTTAAAGGAGCTTGGGTATAATGAGGTAAACATAAACCTTGGCTGTCCTTCAGGAACTGTAGTGGCTAAGAAAAAAGGCTCCGGACTTTTGGCTTATCAGGAAGAGCTTGATGAATTTTTGCGGGAGATATTTGAAAAGGCAGATGTAAAGGTTTCTGTAAAGACACGGATAGGTAAAGAAAGTCCGCTTGAGTTTATCAAAATATTGGACATATATAATAAGTATCATATGGAGGAGCTTATAATTCATCCAAGGGTTCAGAGGGATTTTTATAAGAATGCTCCCCACATGAATACATTTTCATATGCTGAAGTCAACAGTAAAAATGTACTATGCTATAACGGTGATATAGTATCAGAGGAAAGCTATAATAAATTTTGTGAAGGCTATCCCAAAACAGAAAGAATAATGATAGGCAGAGGATTTATAAGAAATCCTTTCCTTGCAGGAGAGATTACGGAAAATCGTATGCTTTGCAGGGACAAGCTTACAGAGTTTCACCACAGGCTGCTTAATGATTATATGGAAGAGATGTCAGGGGAGAGACCTGTGCTGTTTAAAATGAAAGAGCTTTGGTCATATATGGGAGATATATTTCCTGACAGTGATAAGCAGTTAAAGAAAATAAGGAAAGCAGAAAGTATAAGAAGCTATAAGACAGCGGCAGAGGACATACTTAGAAACGGAGAAATTCAGGTATAAGAATAGTGGGAAAAGGAGAAAATTATGGGTGTGTTATCAGCGGAAAAGAATATGATACAATATGAGAGGCGAGGAGAAATTGCAAGAATTATCCCATGGGGAAAAGATGTACTGCGTTTTCAATCCTCTCCAAACGGTTATTTAAATAATGAGGACTGGACAATACTTAAGGCAGATAAGACAGATGTGCAGGCATATATGGAAGAAAATCATGCTGTTATAATCAACGGCTGTATAAAGGCTGAAATGTATGATAACGGTAAGGTTATATATTACAAAAAGGATAAGAATCGGGAAGAATTTAAGGTTATGCTTGAGGAAATGACAGAGTATGCCTTTGATTCATTTTACCGGACATACAGGGCGGAGGGTTCTGACACTCATAGGGCTAATATATTGTTTAAGCCTGATACAGCAGAGCATTTTTATGGTCTTGGAGGGGAGCATAATGACTGTTTTGATATGAAAGGAAGTACAAGTGAGCTTCATCACCGAAATACAAAGTCGTCTATTCCTTTTGTATATTCCTCCAAGGGCTACGGCTTCTTGTGGAACAATCCCTCTGTGGGACAGTGTGAGCTTACAAACAATCATACCAAATGGACTGCTTATTGTACAAAGCAGGTGGATTATCTTGTGATAGGCGGATATACGCCTTCGGAGATAATGAACAAATATGCTGATATAACAGGGCATACTCCTGATTTTCCGTGGTTTGCATCAGGATTTTGGCAGTGTAAGCTTCGCTATGAAAGTCAGGAGGATTTACTTCAGGTGGCAAGGGAATATAAGAGAAGAAATATTCCGGTGTCCGTTATAGTTATAGACTATTTTCACTGGACAGAGCAGGGGGATTATAAGTTTGATCCTAAGTACTGGCCTGACCCGGAGGCGATGGTGAGAGAGCTTGAGGAAATGGGAATTAAGCTTATGGTATCAATATGGCCAACATCTAATCCTAACAGTGAAAATTACCGTTATATGGACGAACGGAATATGATATTGCGAACGGAAAACGGCTTGTATGGAATGCAGGACTTTTATGGTCAGCAGGATTACATAGACACATTAAATCCCAAGACAAGGGAGTATGTGTGGAATCTTGTAAAGAAAAATTATTATGACAATAAAGTAAAATATTTTTGGCTGGACGAAGCGGAGCCGGGAATAATACCTAATCACTATGATAATATAAGGTGTATAAGAGGAAACTTTCAGGAGTTTGCACTTCTTTATCCTTATTATTATCTTCAGATGTTTTATGAAGGCTTAAAATCACAGGGCGAAAGTGAGATAATATCGCTGGCAAGAGCGGGATATACAGGCTGTCAAAGGTTTGGGGCACTTTTGTGGTCAGGAGATGTGCCGTCTACCTTTGAGGCTTTAAGAAAATCCGTAAAGACAGGACTTGCCATGGCAATGAGTGGAATACCGTGGTGGACTACAGACATAGGAGGATTTTGGGGAGGAGATACGGAAAGTGATTATTTCAGGGAGCTTATTGTAAGGTGGTTCCAATTTGGAGTATTTTGTCCGGTCACAAGACTTCACGGTGTAAGGGTTAAGCCAAAGGGACACAAAGACAGGCATCCTGAGGTCAAGGAAAAAAGCGGCGGTGATAATGAGATATGGAGCTTTGGAGAGAGAGACTATAATATATTAAAGGATTTAATAGAGCTGAGAGAGAGACTGCGTCCTTATGTTATGGAATGTATGGAGGAGTGTAAAAATACGGGAGCTCCCGTAATGAGACCGCTGTTTTTCCAATATCCATATGATGAAACAGCTTATACCATAGAGGACGAATATTTCTTTGGCAGTGATATATTATTTGCACCAATTACTGATAAGGGCGTTACCTCACGCAGGGTATATCTTCCTGAAGGTGAGTGGATAAGAATGGGTGGAGATAAAACAGAAACCGAAGCCGTATCCGGAGGTAAGTGGATAACAGCTTCGGCAGATATATCCCAATTTATAGCCTTTGTGAGAAAGGGAGCTAAGGTGGAGGAAGCATTTTAAACTCTCTTAGGTTTCCTCGTTCAAGTATTTCTCTTGATACATATAGAGAGTAATCTTTTTTAACAGCCATAGTCCATTTTACAAGAAAAATATTATTTCCCATTATTTCTATGCAGGTTATGCATCTTGGGTGAACACAGCTCCCTGTATTAAAATACGGGGAGCTTAAGCTTCCTATCATAGGTCTGTGGGTATGGCCTGTCATTAATAAATGGCCTTCATTTTCTGCCCAGTATGACAGTTTTCTTTCGGTTTTCTTTTTAACCGTATTATTTTTGGCGGCACTTGTAGGGTCAAGAACCCCAAAGCGTTCAAGGGGAGCCCACAGATACCTTACAAGAAATCTTGAGACACGCCAAAGAGTAGAGTTAAAAAAGTCTGCCTGATGACCGTGGGTCAAATATATAGAGGGCAGAAAATTATCATAAGCCACATTGTCACAGCCTTTCAGGATTATACCCTGGTGGAATGAAATGGAGCTGAAAAGCTCCTCTCTGCATTTTGCACTGTTGCAGTAATATGAGCTGCAGTGCTTTTTTGTATAACGGCTGTTTCTTTTTATAATATCGTGGTTTCCGTATATCATATACAGCCGGTTTTCCCTTAAAAAACGTGAAAGGAGCCGGAATACATCATCATGGATTTCTATAATTTGTGACATATTTCTGTTTTCCCAAAGCTCATCACCGTCTCCAAGCTCAATATAAGTAAATCCGTTTTTGTAATAATATTCTAATGCAGCAAAGTATAAATGCTGGTTTTTAAGAAAATTATCGCTCCATGTTCCTATACCACGGTGGCAGTCACTAATCATTACATATCTTGAGTTTTGGTTAAGGGGCAGTATAGGGGCATCTTCAAATGCATTAGATATTCTTTTATAAAAACCCATGTTCAGGCTCCTTTCCCATTATTTTATAAAATTAACGGTGCTTTTTCCTTCTGTGCAGTCTTAAGGTTCTTCTAAAGGCAAATGGCAGGTAGTAATACAGATATAAAATTTTGTCACCGCTTCTTTTAAACGGCCGTGTGACAAAGCAGAAGAGCTTACAGAAAATTCTGCACCATATCATTGACCATCCTCTCACAAAACGTTTCCACAGAGAATATGAATTGCTGCACCGTGAGAATATAAATGATACAGTCCGGCATTTTATGCTTAAAGGTACATCAGGCATGGCAGCTTTAGTGCCTTGTTTAAATGCTGAAAGCATACGGCAGTCAGGAAAGGTAATTGATACCTCCATAGACAGAGATTTAGGTCTGCTGCACATTCCCATGTCAAATATGGTAAGCCACCAGTGGGGTTTGCTAAGCTGCCCCAGACATTTGGCACCACGTCTTAATGTTACGGAAAAAGGAAGCATTTCATCTGCTGACACGGCATTGAACATAGCAGATTTATATTTGTCGGGAGGTATAACTGTATCTGCATGGTAAACACCGATTTCGCAGCCTGTATTTATGCCGTACTGACCTTTCCAAAGCTCTATAAGCCATGTTTTTCCTTCATAGTCAAAGTATATGGTTTTATAATCGTAAACCATATTAAAATAAGGTGCAGCAACGTCATAGGCGTGAGTAAAGCCAAAATCTTTCTGCCACGCATCTATGGTTGAGGAAAATATATCCTGATATGGCTCATAGCAGTATCCAAAAGGCATGGAAATATCATTTAGAAGAGTGCACCGCTCCTCAAAAGTCATTCGGCAAATTTTTTTAATAATGCTTTTTTTCTTAAAGTGGAAAATAATAATACACAGCAGGGCGATAACAAGCAGTATTATTGGTATAACGTACATATAAAGGCTCCTTCCTTTGTTTCTCAATATATTTTATGTGAAGATATAAGTTGTGTGAGAGAGGTTTCGACAAAATAGACGCAAAAAAATAAAGTGATTGAATATTGATTGTTATGAGTTATAATCATATGGTATAAGGATAAAAAAGAAGGATTAAAGTAATGGACAATAAGATACAGACATCGGAAAGTATGAAGGTGGGAATACTCCTTGCACTGGCAGGTGGTTTTTTCGACATATATTCTTACGTGGCAAGGGGAAAGGTATTTGCCAATGCCCAGACAGGCAATATGGTTTTGTTTGGATTAAAGATAGCAGAAGGGGATTTAAAGGGGGTAATTTATTACGCAGTACCCATAATGTCATTTGTTGCAGGAATAATTTTGGCAGAAGTCATAAGAAACAGATATAAAGAAAACACAAATATTCACTGGAGGCAGATTGTGCTTATTGTGGAGATGTTAGTTGTTTTTGCAGTAATGTTTATACCCCGGGGGCAGCCTGACTTAATAGTAAATGCGGCAATTTCCTTTGTATGCTCCGTCCAGGTACAGAGCTTTAGAAAACTTAAAGGAAGCGGATTTGCCACTACAATGTGTACAGGCAATTTAAGAAGTGCAACGGATGCCTTATTTAATTACAGGAAAACAAAAGACAGGACAATGTTAAAAAAGAGCATAGATTATTATATAATAATAGGAGTGTTTATATTAGGTGCCATTGCAGGAGGCATACTTACCAAGGCAGTGGGATATATGGCAGTGGGATTTACATTAGTGCCTATAGGGGCAGCAGTTGGTGTGATGGCAAAAAAATAAGATAAAGCAACATTCAATAATTATGTAATTAATAACATACAAAGGCTCATATATTACTACAAAGCTTTAAAGGTGTAAAAGGTATGGAGATATATGTGGTATCACAGGGGGATACTGTGGACAGTATTGCTGAAGAATTTAATGTGACGGTGGAAAGGCTTACGTCAGTTAATCAGATAGTATATCCTTACAGGCTGGCAGTAGGGCAGGCATTGCTTATACTGAATGAGGGGGAAACGGGAGGAACAGGAAAGGAGATAAATGTGAACGGATATGCGTATCCGTTTATAAGAGATTGGACATTGAGACAGACATTGCCGTACCTGACGGATTTGTCTGTTTTTTCTTACGGATTTACATATGATGGCAATCTTATATATCCTCAGCTTTCGGATCAATGGATGATTAACTTAAGCAAAGAGTATAATACAAGACCTATACTTACCCTAACACCCTTCGGTCCTGACGGAAACTTTAATAACAGGCTGATTCACAGTGTTGTTACTAACAGTTCATATGCCTCTAATCTTATAAATAACCTTCTGACGGTTATGAGGCAAAAGGGATATGTGGGAGTTGATATTGATTTTGAATATATCCTTGGGGAGGACAGAGATTACTTTACGGAATTTGTCAGAAATACCACAGAGACAATGAATGATAACGGATATACTGTCTCTGTGGCATTGGCACCTAAAACATCGGCAGACCAGAGAGGGCTTTTATATGAAGGAAAAGATTACAGAGCTTTGGGAGAGGCAGCAAATTCAGTTCTGCTTATGACGTATGAATGGGGATATACATATGGCCCGAATATGGCAGTAGCACCCGTTAATCAGGTGAGGGAGGTTATAGAATATGGAGTTACGGAGATAGATAGGGAAAAGATAAATATGGGAATTCCCAATTACGGTTACGACTGGCCTCTGCCATATGAAAGAGGAACAACAAGAGCTGCCACAATAGGAAATATAGAAGCGGTACAGATTGCCATAGACAATAATGCGGTTATTCAGTACGACCAAGTGGCGCAGTCGCCTTTTTTCAGATATTTTAGAGGGGGAACGGAGCATGAGGTGTGGTTTGAGGATGTAAGGAGCCTTGATGCAAAGTTTAATCTTATAGATGAATTTCAGCTTATGGGTGTGGGATACTGGCAGATAATGCAGTGGTTCAGGCCAAACTGGGAGCTTCTTAGCTATAGATTTAAAATTATTAAGTCATAAATGCAAGTTACGTAAACTCAAATGTGAAAATACAGATAAATAAAAGGATAAGAAAGGAGGCTGATTATGTCAGACACAGGTGATGAAGACAAATATTGGATTTTGGGAATGATTTATTATAACAAAAATGATAAACTCTTTAAATGAATTATATTAAAAGGAGAATCACTATATGAAGAAGGCAGTGTTTATTGATTGCGGAGATACTTTGGTTGATGAGTCAACCCAGATTTTTGATGATGAGGGAAACGTTATTGATGTGAAGTTTTTTGACGGAGCAAAGGAGCTTTTGTGCCGTCTTAAGAGCAAAGGGTATATTGTTGTGCTTGTGGCAGACGGAAGAGTGAAATCCTTTGAAAATATATTTAATAAAATAGGATTTCTTAATGAGTTTGACGGCTTTGTTGTATCGGAGAAGGTGGGAGCCTTAAAGCCTGACAGAAAGATGTTTGAAGCTGCCTTTAATCTTCTGCCGGAGGATATAAGGAATAAAGAAAATATAGTTATGGTGGGAAATAACCTTAAAAGAGATATAAAGGGTGCCAATAACTTTGGAATAACCTCTGTGTGGCTGAACCTGTCCCCAAGGTACTTCCATGAATTTGAAGAGGGGGACTGGCAGCCGGATTACGAGATTCATTCTCCCCTAGAGCTTATGGATTTATTGGAGAATACACTTAGCTAAAAGGTCAACGGCATCTTTGATTTTGTCAGGTTCTATTCCTGAATAATTTATAACAAGTATATGCTCCTTGGCCGCCTTTTGATTGTGATAGTATTGTGACAGAAAGCCTATTCTTAAGTTAAGCTTATCAGCTTTTTTTGCAAGGACTTCGTCAGGCAAATCAGTGTCTGCCGTTAAAAGAAAGTGAAGTCCCGCATCCTGCTCCGTTATACGGCAGACACGGCTTAAGGGGCTTTCTTTTATGGCAGCAAGTATAAGGTTACGCTGATTCTTGTAAAAATTTCTCATTCTGTTAATATGCTTTTCAAAATATCCCTCTGTCATGAACTTACATAGAGTGAGCTGCTCAAAGGTTGATACGGTGCAGGAATAAAATCCAAGCTTTTCGTAATAAAGGGAGAGAAGCTCCTTTGGAAGCACCATATAGCTAATTCTTATTGTAGATGAAAGACTTTTTGTAAATGTATTCATATATATTACTTTTCCGTGAGTATCAATGCTTTGGAGAGTAGGTATTGGAATTCCGGACATACGGAACTCACAGTCATAGTCATCTTCTATAATATATCTTCTGTCATCTGACAATGACCATTGCAGCAGCTCATGGCGGCGTGAAATAGGGGTAACTATTCCGGTAGGGTAGTGGTGTGACGGTGATATATGAATGATATCACCATGGCTTGAATTAAGGTGCTTCATGGAAATTCCGTTTTTATCGAGAGGAATATATTTACACTCTACGCCGCTGTTTTCATAAACCAAAGATATTTTTTTATAGCCGGGGTCTTCTACTGCAAATATTTTATCTCTCCCAAGAAGCTGTATAATAAGACCGTAAAGATATTCTGTTCCGGCACCTATTATTATCTGTTCAGGAAGAACAGACATTCCCCGGAATTGATGAAGATGCTCTGCGATGGCACTTCTTAGGGAAAGTATTCCTCCAGAGGGAGGGTTGGTAAGCAAAAGACTGCTCTGTTCCGTTATTACCTGTCTCATAAGCTTTGACCATACTGAAAATGGAAAGTTATTCTGTAAAGTATGTCCGCTGACAAGATCTGCAAAAATTTCTTTTTGTTCATGTTCGGCTATTTTGTCCGGTAATACGTGGGACAAAGGCATGGGATTTTTCTGTGTATTCACGGTAGGAATTATATCAGACACAAAATACCCTTTTTTGGGCTGTGAGTATATATATCCTTCAGCCATAAGCTGACCATATGCGTTTTCCACCGTAACTATGCTTATATTAAGGTTTTTGGCTAAGGTTCTCTTTGAGGGCAGCTTTGTTTTAGTGGGGATTCTTCCCTCTGTAATATCTTTTTTAATGCACTTATATAAGTATTGGTACAGACTGTCACCGCAGGTATCTGTAAAAGAATATGTCAGCATATGAACTCCTTATAAATAGTTTGGTTATTTATGTTTTATATTAGTAAATTCTATATTGCCGGCGAGGTTTTGTAAAGAAAAATCCATAGTTTTATGTTTACTTTGGATAATTTATATATTAATATAAATTTACGTATAATATTTGAGAAGAAAGGTAGAATTATATGAATCCGATATTAAAGGGGCTTTATGCCGACCCTGATATTATCAAGTGGCAGGATACTTATTACATATATCCAACATCAGACGGTTTTGACGGCTGGGGAGGATATGAATTTTATGTATTTGCATCAAAGGATTTGGAAAACTGGGAGAGGAAAGGGAAAATAATAGATTTTCACAGGGGAGATGTAAATTGGGCAAAGGAATGTGCATGGGCACCGTGCATCCTTGAGAGAAAGGGTAAATTTTATTTTTATTTTTGCGGAAAGAGAGAAGACGGTGTATCATGCATCGGTGCGGCGGTGTCACAAAGCCCTGAAGGGCCTTTTAAGGCAGCGGATAAGCCTATGATTACTCCTGAAATGGTCAAAGAAAGAGGGATAAATATATGTCAGACAATAGATCCCTCTGTGTATGCGGAAGGTGACAGGGCATATATACTTTTTGGGAATGGAACACCTGTTATCGCAGAGCTTTCAGAAGATTGTATGTCCTTAAGGGTTGAAACCATGAAAGAAATAAAAGGAGTATATGATTTCAGGGAAGCAGTAACTGTACTTAAAAAAGACGGAATTTATCATTATACATGGTCTTGTGACGATACAGGCTCTGAGAATTATCATGTAAATTATGGAACGGCAGACAGCTTGGAGGGACCTGTAACATATAGATATGCCATATTGGAAAAATGTCCCGAAAAAAATATTTTAGGAACAGGCCATCACTCCATATTAAAGGATAATGATACCTATTATATTGCTTATCACAGGTTCGGAACTCCTCTTGAAAAGTATCCTGACGGAAAGGGCTTTCACAGGGAAACGTGTATTGACAGGCTGAAGTTTGGACAAGACGGCTTAATGGAGAAAGTAAAGGTGAGATAGTATGGAGTTTATTGGAGAACTGATATTGGAAGTTTTTGGTGAGATATTTTGTAATGCAATAGGAGAAAGAGCAGGCTCATCATATGTTCCAAAGTGGTTAAGAGTTTTAATAGTTACATTATTAGCAGGTCTGTTGCTTCTGGCGGTTGTAATAATATGCGGAGATGAACCAGTGGTGCTTGGTGTATTAGGGGGGATTATTCTATTTTTCTGGGTACTTATGATTGTAAGAGTTGTAAGGATTAAGACAAAAAGGTATGAAATCGGGATTATTGATGAAACCAGACAGTATGTTGGAAAACGCAGCTTTTTTGGAGATGTTAGGGGCGAGCTTGATTTGCCGGGGCTTGGACGCTGGGTAAATAATGCCGGAAAGGTTGTGGTGAGCTTTGAAAAGGATGAATCCCTTCCCAAAAAGGAAAGAGCGGTAAATATTGGGGAAAAAGGATTAGCGTAACTGAAAAATAGGAATGAAATTAAAAAATATCAAAAGAAATGATTAATTTTAATCATTTCTTTTTTTGAATAAAATGATATACTTTTTATATATTACAAAAGCAATGAAAAGGAATAGTAATCCTAGCAGGAATTTCAGAGAGCTGCCGGGCGGTGTGAGGCAGTATGAGAATTAGGGTGAACTCGCCTTGGAGCTGTCTGCTGAAGGGCATAAGCCTTGTAGGTATGAACGGAGGCCCACCGTTATATGGGATAGGCATTGTTATAAAGTGCCGATGAGTGTATAATCAGGCATTGTCTGATTATGAAATAGAGTGGTACCGCGGAAGCTTATCTTTCGTCTCTATAATCCGTCTTTAAAGGATTGTGGAGACGGAAGATTTTTTACTTTATAAGAAACAGGATATCAGTGCTTTGTGTCTGTGCACACTTGATACAAACACGTTATAAGCAAAAAGTGTGCAGAAATGAGGATTACCATGAAAAATTTTGACAAATATGAAAGAGTATATCATATGCCGCCGGTGGTGACATATGACTGGGTAAAAAAGGATTACATTGATAAAGCACCGAGATGGTGCAGCGTAGACTTAAGAGACGGCAATCAGGCACTTATAGAGCCTATGAGTCTTGATGAGAAGCTGGAGTTTTTTAAGCTTCTTGTTGATATAGGCTTTAAGGAAATAGAGGTAGGCTTTCCTGCTGCTTCAGACACGGAATATAATTTTATGAGGGCACTTATTGACAAAAATATGATACCCGATGATGTTACGGTACAGGTGCTTACACAGTCAAGAGAGCATATTATAAGAAAAACCTTTGAGGCAGTAAAGGGTGCGCCTCATGCAGTTATTCATCTTTACAATTCTACCTCTGTGGCTCAAAGAGAACAGGTATTTAAGAAAAGTAAGGAAGAGATAAAAGAGATAGCCGTATCAGGAGCAAAAATGCTTAAGACCATGGCAGAAAGCACGGAGGGAAATTTTACCTTTGAGTACAGTCCTGAAAGCTTTACGGGAACAGAGCCGGAATATGCATTGGAGGTATGCAATGCCGTAATAGATATATGGGAGCCGACACCGGACAAAAAAGTTATAATAAATCTTCCTGCAACTGTGGAATGCTCTATGCCCCATGTATTTGCCTCGCAGATAGAATATATGCACAAAAACCTTAAAAGAAGGGACAGTGTTATAATAAGTATACATCCGCACAATGACAGGGGCTGCGGTGTGGCAGACGCAGAGCTTGGAGTATTGGCGGGAGCCGACAGGGTTGAGGGAACATTATTCGGAAACGGTGAGAGAACGGGAAATGTTGATATTGTAACTCTTGCTATGAACATGTATTCCCACGGAATTGATCCGGGACTTGATTTTAGCAATATGTCTTATATAGCTAAAAAGTATGAGGAGTTTACAAGAATGAAGGTATCTCCAAGACAGCCATATGCAGGAGAGCTTGTATTTACGGCATTTTCAGGTTCCCATCAGGATGCCATAGCAAAGGGAATGAAATACAGAGAGGAAAAAAACAGTCATAAATGGACTGTTCCGTATCTGCCTATAGATCCTGTAGATGTGGGAAAAACATATGATTCCGATGTTATCAGAATAAACAGTCAGTCAGGAAAGGGAGGCGTAAGCTATGTATTAAAGGAAGCATACGGTATCACCCTTCCTGAAAAAATGCGTGAAGATGTAGGATATACTGTCAAGGGAGTATCGGACAGGGAGCATAAGGAACTTGTTCCTGACGAGATTTATAAAATATTTGTTGACAAATATGTAAACAATACACCTATTTTCCAGATAGTAGAATGCCATTTTAAGCAGGTGGAGGACGGCATTGTGGCAGAAGCAACAATTCACCATAAGGGACAGATAAGAAAGGTTAAGGCAAATGGCAACGGAAGGCTTGATGCGGTAAGCAATGCCATAAAGCAGTATTTCGGCATAAGCTATGAGCTGTCAATATATGAGGAGCATTCTCTGACAAAGGGTTCCTCATCAAAGGCAATCTCATATGTGGGAATAATATGCAGCGGTGTGATGAAATTCGGCGTTGGTGTTGACGAGGATATTATAAAATCATCAATTAATGCCCTTGTGGTAGCGGCAAATCAGCTTGATGCAGTGGTGGAAAAGGAAAAAACCCTTGACGAAAGGCTTAGTGAGATAATAAACTTTATACAGGAAAATTATACTACAGTTACACTGGAACAGGTAGCGGAGGAATTTCATCTCTCAAAGCCTTACGTGTCAAAATATATTAAGGAAAAGTCAGGAGAAACCTTTGTGGAAATTGTCACAGGAATAAAAATGAAAAAAGCAAGGACACTTCTTAAAAACACAAGCATGACTGTTGAAAATATTGCAGGTACCGTAGGCTACGAAAATGTAGAGCATTTTAACAGAACATTTAAGAAAAAATATAGTATAACACCTGTACAGTATAGAAATTCCAGAAAGTAGCATATTGCAAAATAATTTACAGGTTCAGGAGGATATATGTATTCATTTAGGAGCAAAGTAAGATACAGTGAGGTAAATAAGGATGGAAAGCTTGATATTCCTTCCATTATTAATTATTTTCAGGATTGCAGTACATTCCAGTCGGAAAGTCTGGGGCTTGGAGTAGAGCATCTTAAGAAGGAAAAAAGAGCATGGCTTCTTAATGCATGGCAGGTTGAGTTTATAAAAGATGCATATCTTATGGAAGATATAGAGATTGGAACCTGGTCATGGGGGGCAAAGGGAATATATGGTCACAGAAACTTTGTTTTAAATGATGCAAAGGGAAACCGCCTTGTAAATGGAAATTCTTTGTGGGTATTTACGGACATAACCACGGGAAAGCCTGTAATAGTGGAGCCAAAGGATATAGAGCCCTATGGCATAGAGCCGCCTATAGACATGACGGATTACGGAAGAAAAATAAAAATAGAAGGTAACGGTGAGCAGTACACATCATTTAAGGTAAGAAAATACCACATTGACACTAACGGTCATGTAAATAATGCAGTATATGTTCAGTTTGCAACGGAGTATCTTAATGATGATATAAGAGTTAAGGTATTAAGAGTTGAGTACAGGAAACCGGCAGTGTACGGAGATGTTATATACCCTGTGATATACAGAGATGGCAGCAGTCTTACTGTATTGCTAAATGATGAAAAAGGCTCCGGCTACGCAAAGGTTCAGTTCATATATTAATGGAGAAAAGAGATGATAAAAACAGTTTTAATAACGGGAGCATCAAGGGGGATAGGCAGAGCGTCACTTTTGGAAATGGCAAGGCGTGGATATAATGTTATAGGAGTGTGTTTGACACATAAGGAGGAACTGGAGGCGGCTGCAGAGGAAGCAAGGGCATTTGGAGTAAATGTCCTTGCCATTTCCGGCACAGATGTGGGAAGCTACAAAGAATGCAGGGAAAAAATATATAATACTATTAAGGAAATAGGTGTAATGCCGGACTGCATTGTCAATAATGCGGGAATATCATATGTTGGTCTTCTTCAGGAGATGGATATAGAGGAATGGAACAGGATAATATCGGTAAATCTTACATCGGTATTTAATATGTCAAAGCTTTTTATACCGGATATGATAAGAAAGGGCTGCGGAAAAATAATAAATATATCATCGGTGTGGGGCAGTGCGGGAGCCTCATGTGAGGCTGCATATTCTGCCTCAAAAGGTGGAATGAATGCCCTTACAAAAGCTCTTGCAAAGGAACTGGCACCAAGTAATATACAGGTTAATGCAGTGGCTTTCGGAACCATAGACACAGAGATGAACAGCTTTTTGACAAGGGAAGACAGGGTGAGCCTTGAGGAAGAAATACCGTCGGGAAGATTCGGATATGTGGAGGAGGCGGCAAAAATGGTGGCAGATGTGACAGAACTTCCTGCTTATGTCACGGGACAAATAATAACTATGGATGGAGGATGGCTATAGAAAATAAAAAAATGTCATAATAAACAAAACGAATGTTTACTCTTGACGGGAAAATCCGTCACACAAAGACACAGATATTATGTGGATAATGTGGATAACTTGGTGGATTAGTCAAAAAGTCCGAAAATAAAGCAACCAGATTGTGGATAACTTTTGTGCGAATTTTCCGACAGATTTATTAATAAAAACAAAAAGAATGTAGGTTTATAAAAAGTAACAATTATGGAAGAAGACTAAAATCATAAGTGTGTTTTTTATTTCACACACATATATGTTTATTTTCCTTGAATAAATATTATTTTGTGATATAATATAGACATACTTAAGAAAGTCAAATGTACGTGAAAGGAAGTAAAATTATTTAATTACATATTAAAAGCTTTATAAGGTATGTAATCAGGGGCAGACTTTCTTTTGGAATAACTGTATAAAGGAGTGGACATCATGAAATACGTAATTACAGGCAGAAACATTGAGGTAACAGAGGGGTTAAAGTCAGCTATCTATGAAAAGATAGGCAAGCTGGAGAAGTATTTTAATCCTGATACAGAGGCAGTAGTAACACTTAGTGTGGAGAAGGAAAGACAGAAAATTGAAGTTACAATACCGGTTAAGGGAAACATTATAAGAGCAGAGCAGATAAGCAGCGATATGTATGTATCCATTGATTTGGTAGAAGAAATTATTGAGAGACAGCTTAAAAAGTATAAAAATAAGATTACCGATAAGAAGCACGCAGGCGAAAGCTTTACGGCAGAGTTTATGGATAAGGACTATGACGAGGATGATTCAGTAAAGATTGTAAGAACTAAGAGATTCGCTGTTAAGCCTATGGATGCAGAGGAAGCCTGCATACAGATGGAGCTTTTAGGACATAACTTTTTTGTATTCAGAAATGCAGATACTGATGAGGTAAATGTTGTTTATAAGAGAAAAGGCAACACTTACGGTCTTATTGAGCCGGAGTTTTAGGCGGTAATATTGAGAGCTATTTATTGTAAAATGAAGAAATGAGATAGGCAGTTAATGCTTATCTCATTTCTGATATGGGATTGATTTAAACTTAATGTTAATTTAAAGAAGGTAATATAAAAATATGAATAAGATAAAGGAAAAGATATTACAGATAAAAGACAGAATATGTGATAAAGTAAAGAATATGAAAGAGAAACCAAAAGCACAGCCCGATATTGAGGATAAGCTGAATGGTGTTGAAATAATAGATGATGACAGTGTAATAACTATACCGCAAAAAAAGAAAATGAAACGATGGAAGAAAGGACTTATTATTTGCGGAAGTGTTGTGGCAGGTATTATTGTTATACTGGTGTCAGTCTTTATGTTTTTAAGAATTAGTGGAAAAAGCAGCTTATACGGCAGAGCCACATCAGAAAGACCTAATCTTAACAGGGAAAATCAGGCTGAAGAAAATATTATAGGGTCATTGGATATAGACCCTGAAAATATGGATAATATTATAGTTATAGGTGATGATGATACAGAGGAAACAGGCGGCAATACATCCGGTGAAAGCCATGGAACTAAGGAAAATCAAGGCGGCAGCAGCAAAGAGGACAGTAATAAGTTAAGCTTTGAGGGAGCAGGTGAAGAGTCAGGATATGATGTTATATATAACGGAGAGAAATATGTGTATAACGAAGATATGATAACACTGCTGTTTTTGGGGATAGATACTAAGGAGGCTGTTAAGCCTGCAGAGGATGGAGTAAGCGGAGGACAGTCAGATGCGTTGTTTTTGCTTATACTTAATCCTCATACAAATATAATGGATATAATAGCAATTCATAGAAATTCCATAGCTTTGGTTGATATATACGATAAAAATGGCAATTATACCGGAACAGGATATACACAGATATGTCTTCAGCATGCATACGGAGGGGGAATGGAGAAAAGCAACGAAATGACCAAAAATTCCGTATCAAGAATGTTGTATGATTTGCCTATACATTCAGTTACCTCTATTAATATGGGAGCTGTTCCTGAATTAAACGATTCTGTTGGAGGGATTACCTTAAATTCTCTTGAAACCTTTGAGGCTGATGGATATTCCTTTATTGAAGGGCAGCAGGTTAAGCTTAAGGGAGATAATGCATATACATATGTACATTACAGAAATATGTATGTATCAGATTCGGCAGGCATGAGATTAAACAGGCAGAAGCAGTATATTACAAGCTTTATGAATACTGCGTTGGCACAGGTAAAAAATGATATAGGAAAGGTAGTAGATGTATACAATATTATAAGCAAATATGTGGTAACAGATTTAAGTATAGATGAAATGACATATTTGGCATCGGAGCTGATTAGCTACAAATTCGGTGGAATATACAGCATAGAAGGAGAACTTGATAAAAATCCGAAATGGAAATATGAGAGATATAATCTTAATCAGGATGCATTATATGAAATGCTTATTGATAAATTTTACGAAAAGGTTGAATAAAATGAAGAAAAATGTCGATGAATTTGAATTGTGGGTTCAAATTCATCGGCTTTTTTGTGCATCTCTTATAAAAAGAAGAGCTTTTGTTAGTGAATAGTATTAAAAAACAAAAAACACTTGCAATTTGCCGGACAAGAGTAGTATAATAACCTTGTCAAAAAAATGTAAAAATTATTATATAAGGGAGGCTAAAAACTATGAAGAAAAAGTTTTTAACTTTAGCACTGACAGCTTCAATGGTGCTTGGAAGTGCATTTAGT
>CALWSG010000011.1 GCA_944384155.1 uncultured Lachnospiraceae bacterium
CCTTCACGTATTTTCCTGATAAGCTCATGATACATATCACAAAGCATTTTCTCCTCTATTTTTCCGTTTATCTTTGCGTCCTTCTTTTCTTCCCTGTCTTTTATGAATTTAAAAATTTCCTTGAGTGGTTTATAATATTTTTCCTCCATATAAAGCTGATTGGCATTATGTACAACTATTCTGCTATTCTTTTTTCCCCCTATTCTCATTTTAAAGCCCTCCCACATAAGCAAAGATTGTATCCGTATTTTTTCTTTTATTACCTTAATATCATGTAATTTTGATACTTTTTCAAAATACTCCCTTGCATATTCCTTATCCTGCTGTAATTTCCTGCTTACATGCAGCTCCACAGGAGCTATATATCTTATCTTATTTTCTTTCTTATCCTTTCCCTCTATCAGAGAGAAATAAGTAATCGTAGCACTGTTATACCCTCCATACTTACCTATATCAGACAAGCGGTTATCGTTCCCACTGCTTTTTAGCGGTACCTGACCAAGTCCCTTTTTCAAAGGCTGAACATCAAATAATGCTCCCCTTTGTTCAAATGTCTGCTTCGTCACCAGTACCTTATCTATTCTTAATGTCTCCTCTACCTTTACTATTGTTTCTCCTTTTCCTGCCCTCCAAGCTGTTTCGTCAAGGTAATCTACATTATAATCAAACATTTTTATAAGATTATATGTTCGATATGTTCCGTTTTTACTAAAATATTTTCTTATATCTTTTGTAAATTTTAAATGATACACGTTTCCCACCACAATATTGAGATATGCATCCTTTGCATGATGAGCATCATTAATGTCTCTTACCTTGACAATTTTATACTGCTGCCTAAACCTTGACACATTTCCTGCCTTTGAATACACAATCTCTGTTTCCTTGGGAACAATGCTTTTTATTACCTCAGTAAAAGCCTTTGTACTCTGTCTTGTTTCTACAAGCTGTCTGTTTATAAATCCTGTCAATTCTTCATTTGTAAGCTTTGTAGTTCTGATAAGCCTCTTATACTTTTCATCACTTATAAGACCTTTTGCTTTCCATATATTCCACATATCACGCATGTTTGCCTGTATTGTACTATCTAAAGGATATTCATCTGATTTGTCTTCATTTATTGGCTTATACACAAGAACTCTGTTATCTAAGCTGTCATCACCTGTTTTGGACCTTGGATATATATGGTCTATGTCATACATATTGTCATCAGTCAAGTCTTCAATAGCTATTGTTCTTCCCGTATATGCACATTTTCCAAGCTGTGTATAGTATAAAAATAACTTATCACTTCTCAATGCATCATTATCTGTTTTAGAAAGCTGCTCATATAATACTTTCTCCGTCTTTACAGACCTATACAATTCCATAAGCCTGTCCTTTCTTGTTATGCTCCTTTTTGATTCCGCCTTTTCTCTAGCCATCTCCACGAAAACACGCTTTGGGTAACCTCCCATTGCTCCTGATATTTCCTGAAGCACCTGTACCGCTTTCCATATCTGCCGCTTTACGGAAGGTGCGACATATAATTCATCTATTAATTCATATTTGACTTGTGTATGTTCTTCCACTCCGTTTTCTTTAATAATTATTTCAGAGTACGGAGAATCCTTGTCTTCCAATATCTGCATAAGATTCCTGTTGGTATTCCAAAGCTGATACATAACAGTACCCACATTGCCCAGTCCCGGAACCTCTATTGCTATTCCGCTTAACAGCTTATATGACAGCCTTCCCCAGTCCTTGCACTTTAGCTCATTAGTTAACGCATCAAGCTGCTTACTGTAGTTAGGATACTTTGTACTTAATCTTTTTTTCAAAAGCTTTGGCTCTGCACCAAAAAGTGTCATATCCTTTATTATATCTTCCTTCTCCTGTTCTGACAGCTCTGTTCCCGTAAAGACTTTTTTAAATGCATGATAGCTTTTTAATGATGATTTAATCTCTGTATCTATTCCGCTTATATCTTCTTTTGTAATATCTTTATATCCCTCATCTTTTTTCAGGTATTCTATAAGCTTCTTTACCGTTACCTTTAACTTTCGCTGAAACAGATTCTCAAATATCCTCTGCTTTAACTCTACACTTATAGGCTCTGAATAAAGCTTTATTTTGTTTATTTCATTTAGCACCATAAATTTTTCATACACAAGAGAACTCATAGGAAGTACATTCTCTTTTTTCAAATATGTACATCTGCTTGTCATTTTTTCTATAAATGCTTTTGCACTGGCTTCTTCATCTACAATCCTATTAAATGTCCATGGCGTTACCTTGCCTCTTCCTCTTACTACCCATGCATTTTTACTGTTTTCATTCAACGGTCCCACATAATACGGAATACGAAATTCCAACAACATAATTATTTTTTCACTGACACTTATTCCTGACTCATCCTTATCCTTCAGGAAGCTTAAATATCTCTCGCAATTAGATAATATTTTCTTTAGCTCCATGCCATGAAGCTGATAAGGTATAACTGAATTTTCCCTAACTCTCTGCTTTGGCATAAATCTCCCTAAACTTATTTCATTTTCTATGTAATTTTTATCTTCACATTCATGAATATTGGGAAGAATATTTTTTGTTAGAAACTTATAAAAATCCCCATTTGTGCATTTTTTATTTTTAATGGGTCTCTTTCTTCCCTTTGTTGATACCATTCCTACATACACAGAGTAATTATTCTCCTCTTTTTCCGGTATGCCAAATGCTTGTTTATAAAGCCTTTTTCTATCCTTCTCCGTTCCCATGCCTTTTTCTAATATAAGCAGCTTTAATCGCTTTAAATCTTCTTTGTGCTTCTCATATTCCTGAACCTTTGCTGATGACAAATATCCGTCCTTACTGTCACCCAATATATTACACAATATTATTTGGTCATAAATTGCTTTTGATGCCTCAATTACTGCAAAATCATCCCCAAGGCTGTCTATATAGTCACTCTCCTTCTCTTCATAGGATATATCATCAAAACATACCTTTTTATTTTCCATATTATCATATTCACTTTTATTAAACAGCTTTGATAAAGATACGCTGCCCCCTACCATCAGCCCCAAAAGTTCATTAAATGCTTTATCCTTAACGTCAAAGAGTTCTTTCATTTTTTGCCTTTTTTCTGTTTTTGTATATTGAGGATTTTTTAGGATTTTCTCCAGCTCTGACTTTTGTTCTTCACTAAAGCTTAACCTCTGCTCCACTTCATTATCACAAATATCATTCCACACTTCCGTCAAATTATTGATTAGCAACCCAAAATCTGTATTTACATTATTGCCCTCCATGGCAATGCTTTTTAAAAAATGCCCTCTGTGCTTTAATATATGTGCAATGGCAAGATATACAAGCCTTACATCAAACACCCTGTCCTCCTCTGTGATAAGAGCATGCCTTAAATGATATATTGTAGGAAATTCTTTATGATAATCTACATCTGTGTAATTTGAATCAACAAACAGTGCGTATGGCAGTTCCGGTGTTGTTCCCTTTTCGTCCCTTTTATCTTCATATACATATCTGCTTTCCTGCAATCTGTGGAAAAATCCGCTGTCCACCTTATATATTTCACTCTCAAACAATTCTCTTAGCAGTGACAGACGCTCCCTCTCTCTTTTTCTCCTTCTCCTCTCGCACCTGTGCGTTCTTCTTTCTGCTGCTCCCTGTGATGTATCAAAAAGCACGGAGCCCCATGCATATTTTCTGTTAATTTTAATAAGATTATAATCAGTATCAGTAACTGCCCATCCAACACTTCCTGTTCCAATATCAAATCCTAAAAAATACTCTTTTCCACTCATAATTTACCTCTCTTCTGTATTGTTTTTCCTTATAATCAAGTAATTTTTTTATTGACATTTTCGTAATATTAGTATATTATTAGTATACGATTTTACATTACGAGTTCAAATAACAATTTAATTGAAAACACCCTATTGGGTACTGCGGTTGCAGTTTTAAGACTTGTTCTGCAAGTCTTTTTATTTTTTATGCAAAATTTGCCAGAGATTTATTTATTTCAAACTTTATTAAACATTCTAATGTAATAATTATTTTTATTTTAAAGCCCATTATTATATCTGTCATATATTGCTTTTGCTCCTTTTCTTATTTTTTCTCTCAAATAATCCGGTTTTATAACCTCTGCAATTCCACCATACTGCAATGCCCAAAAATAAACTGCATTTACATTTGCCCTAACTCTGATAACAACAAAATCTTTATCTTCCCCCTTTACTGTATAATCCTTACCGTACCAATCTATAAAATCCCCTATATTATTCTTTAATATTTTTAATGTTACAATGTCATTGTCTCCTGAATACATATAAATATGTTCTCTCATATAATTTTGTAAATTAAAAGTCTTATTTCTATATTTTTCCATTTGACAAATTTCACACCTTCTTTCATTAAGCACCTTTACAGACTTAATTCTGTCAATTCTTCTAGGTTCAATATCTCCTCTTCCTGAATTACACAAAAGATAATATTTTGATTTCTCTGCAACAATATAATATGGATCTAATATCTTTTTTCCTCCTCTCTCCACGCTCCCATAAATATTATATTTGCAGCTTGTTATCTCTATCTTTTTTCTTTTCTCTATAGCAACATAAATTTTATCTATAATATCAAATATATTTTTGTTATCTGTATGTTCTATACTGTTTAGAAAATATGTAGTTTTTTTCATATTCCTCATTTCAGGCTCAAGCATGTGGTTCAGCTTTTTAATAATACTTCGTATATTATGTATGGGTATTGTTTTAGAATATACAAGACTGTTAATAAGAATGTTTATTTCACTGTTTGTAAATCTTCTTACACTGTACATTCCTCTGTTACCCTCAATATATCCCTGTTCCCTCATTTCCGTTAAATATTTTGAAACTGTATTTCTACAGATATCTATATTATAATCTCTGTCAAGGTAACTTATTATATCCTTCTGACGCAGCCTATTATACTTAGAAGAATAATTTTCCAAAATCTCTAATATATAAATATCAATTAAACCTTTCCAGCTCAATCATTATCACCTCTAATGCAAATTATATCAAATCCAATGCACACAAAACTGAGCATACTACAACTTTTTTATTTATGTATAATTATTACTGATACTTATTGTTCAAAACATCTTATTTATAAATATATCATAATTAACAAAAAATTCCAATATATTTTATCTATGTATAACTAACCTATAATGTATCATCACTGCTTTACCATATTTTGTAATAATAACTGTATTCCTAAATATTTATAAAAACAGCGGAAAGCCAATAATAAAAGGCTTTCCGCTGTTTTTACTTTAATGAGACATCGGGGATTCGAACCCCGGACAACTTGATTAAAAGTCAAGTGCTCTACCACCTGAGCTAATATCCCATACAATTATAAAAATTGTAATGCCTAGAACCGGAATCGAACCAGTGACACGAGGATTTTCAGTCCTCTGCTCTACCAACTGAGCTATCTAGGCATGAAAATTGCGGGGGCAGGATTTGAACCTACGACCTTCGGGTTATGAGCCCGACGAGCTTCCAGACTGCTCCACCCCGCGACGCTATATAATATTATATACAACAATTGAAAAAATATCAAGGTTTTTTCAATTGCGAGTGGGGGAAAGTGGATTCGAACCACTGAAAGCACTGCTAACAGATTTACAGTCTGCCCCCTTTGGCCACTCGGGAATTCCCCCTTAGGTTCACTACATCAGCACTTTGATATAGAGAATGGGGCCTACAGGGCTCGAACCTGTGACCCTCTGCTTGTAAGGCAGATGCTCTCCCAGCTGAGCTAAGACCCCGAACCTATTATTATATTCTTTTAAGAATATAAACGACCCGGATGGGATTCGAACCCACGACCTCCGCCGTGACAGGGCGGCGCTCTAACCAACTGAGCCACCGGGCCATACTCTCAAAGAGTACCAAACGTACCCTCAAAACCGCACATTCAATAAATCTTTTCCATCCTTCTTCCCACAACCTTCTGGTTAAGCCCTCGACCGATTAGTGACAGTCAGCTCCATGTGTTGCCACACTTCCACCTCTGCCCTATCTACCTCGTCGTCTTCAAGGGGTCTTACTTCCTTGCGGAATGGGATATCTCATCTTGAGGGGGGCTTCACGCTTAGATGCCTTCAGCGTTTATCCCTTCCCGACTTGGCTACTCTGCCATAGGCTTGATGCCTAACAGATACACCAGCGGTCGGTCCATCCCGGTCCTCTCGTACTAAGGACAGCTCCTCTCAAATATCCT
>CALWSG010000012.1 GCA_944384155.1 uncultured Lachnospiraceae bacterium
TAAGCCAAAGGACAATTGCTAATGCATTTGCCGGAACTAACAATATGGAAAATTTTTTAGTTCTCATGAGCAATTACGACACTGCTTTAAAATACACAGAAACTTCTTTAAACTCTTCCGGACAGGCTGTTTTTTGCAACCCCTAAATACCTAAAAATGCAGGAGCAATTCCTTAAAGTTGCAGAGGGAAATTCCTCATTTTTGCATGCCTCTCCAGCGTAAGTTTTACGCTAGAGAGATGTCGTTGCAGACATACTATTGTTGATAGTTACAGGTATGTAATACTGGTTTCATCGGTTCCCTTCACCAACCGCTGTATGCGCTCGATACGGGAATCCTCCTGCTGCGGATCTCTACCGCCACATACCAGTTTGACATACAAATCATATGCAGGTTCACCCTCGAAATCACGGGATGTGTTGTTGAGGATATCCTGCCTCAGTCCTTCGCCCCATTCGGGTGGAAGGTATTTGATGAGTGCCTGCCTCCAACGGATTAACTCCTCGTCCAGGTCGATGATAGTCTTTACCATTTCATCTGTAAGCCGGAGGAAATCATATACTGTGGGGCAGTCATGAAAGCACTCATTATGTTCATTGAAAACTTCATTCGTAGCCATCTTATGCACCTCCTTTCCGAGATGCAAAGAGCTCATTGATGCTGGATTCACGCAGACGATTATTTTCTCCTGGGAACAGAATCAAATGGCAGTGATGCATCAGGCGCCCCACCAGTGCGGCAGTCATCTGTTCATCATAAAGAACATTTACCCATCTGGAAAACTCCAGGTTTGTATTAAGAATGACTACCTTCTTTTCGTGTATTTCGGATAGATAATCAAACAGCAACTGGGAACCTGTTCGATTGTAAGGTACATAACCAAACTCATCCAGCAGAAGGATTTCGGCTTTATCCAACTTTTTATGCAGCTGTGAAAGCATTCCCTTCTCCTGAGCCTCTGAAAGCTGATTAATTAGTGCTGCGGTGCGGAAGAACTTTACGGGAATTCCTTTTTTACAAGCCTCCATTCCAAGACAAATGGACAGCATGGTCTTTCCTGTTCCGGTACTTCCATACATGACGAGATTGTTACCGGCATGATAGAAATCCAGAGCCTTAAGGCTTTCCAGTGTTATTCCGCTTGGAAACTGCACTTCACTTGGGTCAAAGGATGTGATGCTGTGTGTCACGGGAAAGCCCGCTGTATTTATCAGCTTAGCTACCCTTGTTTTCTTTCGGTAGCGTATTTCCTCTTTTAGGAGGTTATACAGGTATTCCTGATGATTTTCACCGGTCTGAATCATTGCATTATCAACAAGGTTAATTGACAGCCTTAGCTGTTTGCAGCATGAAGCAATTGCTTCCCTGTAATCATCCATTTGCGACACCTCCCTTCGCAAGAAGGTTGTCGTAAGAAGACAAATCCACCGGCATCTGCACAATCTTTGGAATGCCGTTCTGCTGAGGCAGAGGCGGAAGTTCCGGAACATCTGCGTAAAGACGCCGGTACAGGTTCTTTAAACTGTCAGGATCCTTTACCTGATAAAGCAACGCCTGGTCAACTGTTTGCAGGGCACTGTCAAATCCGGTACGTTTTGTCAATTCTGCCAAAACCTTTAACACAGTACCTCTGTCAGAACTGTTGCAGAGCTTCATATATTTCTGCATGTTACCGGGCATCATGTCGTACAGTCCGCTGTTGAACAGCGATCTTGGTTTTCTGGAAATCGCTGTCAGATAGGGAATCCAATCCATGCTGGACTGTTTTTGTTCTCCATAAAGGCGTTTGTGGATAACAATCAGGTGGTTCTGCATATCGGATACCATTACCTGTGTGGCAGTGATTTTCAGCATAACTGTGGCTTCTGAATAATCCGGAGATACGGAATATTCGTGCTTGCCTGCATTTAACGTAAATCGTCCCCATTTATCGGTGGTAACAACCTCATACTTTGCGGTATCAAAAGCAATGTCAGGAAGCGGAAGCAGTGCTTTACGGTCTGCTTCATACCGTTCTGCAATCGTTTGGTCATAATGATAATGCTCGCGGTTCATATCCTCATCAGCATCAGCAAGTAACTGTTGGTTGAAATCATACAGGCTGGTAAAACGCGGAATCGGCACCAAAAAGTTGCGTCTGGAATAACCAACCTTATTTTCCACATTTCCCTTTTCCCAGCCGGATTCCGGGTTCATGAACTTGTAGCAGAAGCCGTAATGCTCACTAAAGCGCAGGAACCTGTCAGTCAGTTCACGACCGCCATCCTTTAGGATTTTGGTGACAATGGTTGATGTATTATCGAACCAGATTTCTGTAGGAACACCGCCGATATGATGAAAGATAGCTATCATGCTTTCCATAAAGCATTCCATGTTTTCACCATACATTAACTGGGGGTATCCACCGTTACTGTAAGGGAATGACAGAACAAGATACTTGCCATCATGGCATCTGCTGTTTTCATAAAACTGTGCCGCTCCGAAATCAGCTTGTCCTTCACCGGGATAGTGAATAAGCGGCAAATAACCTTTATTATTATTAAGGTGCAACTGTGACTTTCTGTAAGCCACATACTGTGCCACAAGCCGATAAGAACAGTCAAATCCGTCCGCTTCCTTGCGAAGTCGGTGATAAACTCTTTTGGCTGTATGACGCTGCTTGCGAGGGGCTTTTTTATCTGAGATAAGCCACTCATCAATCAGTGGTTTGAAACTGTCCAGCTTGGGACAGATGTTTTCCGGATCCTTTATTTCCGGCTCCGGGGTATTAAAATCGGTCATATCAATATATTTGCAGACCGTTTTACGGTCATGACCGGTTTCAGCAATAATGGTAGGTATGTCTTTTCCTTGCTCATAATAGAGCTGTCTGATAAAATGTACCTTGTCCATTGTAAGCATGCTCCTTCCTCCTTAAAATGTTGTCCGCAACGACATTTCAAGGATATAAAATAAGGTGTATGCCTGCAATGGATGTTTTGATATTTCTCTAAATCCACATCTGGAAATGCGGCCTTAGAGAAATACCAAACGCATCTGCAATAATAGGGAAATTCCTCATGCAACTTTGAGGACTGCCCTCTGCAACTTTTGGTATTTTAATTGTACAATAAACATTATATTGCGAAATCGTATACAAAAGCTAATGGCAGCACCTCATCGACTATCGTTCGTAAGCTGGGAACTTTAAATCAGCTTACTATTCCCATAATCTATGACTGCATTTGCTCCATGTGACATCCATGCTTTGTAAAATTCTTGATAATCCACCGGTTCTGTACTTCTTTGATTTCTTACTGTTTCATCTCGCAAGTAATTATCTTTTGAAACCAAAATGTCAATACCTTTTTTCACACCAGAATTGATATGATACTGAGTATAGTATCTGGCATTTACACTATTGCTTACCTGCATAATTCTCCTTTCCGCAATCCGTCTGTCAATCGGGACTGCACCACTCTCCTGAAAGGACCAAGTGGTATATGTATTTTTTATCGCAAAAATAGCGTTATGCTTCTATGAGTATTGCTCATCCATGAAATCATAACGCTATCCGTAGCTTAATATTTATATCGGCATCATTCACAATAATATTAACCCTTAGCGTTATTCTCCCATTGGTATTGCTCATCCATGAAATATAACGCTCTCCTTAGTTTACTATTTAATCGACAAATTCAGAACAATAGTCACATTTGTTCCCACTATAATACCCAAAACTTTCTATGCTTTGTTCGCATAATAATCCCAAATACCATTCACCATATCTCTTGCTGATGAGGAAAAATGATTCAAACTACCTTCCTGCTGCACCAATGATACTCTGTTCTCATCACTGACAGCTGATAAAAATGCCTGCGATACCATCTCTTTTATTTTGCCCTTCATCCAATCCCAACTGTCATTTTCATAATTTGTTATAAGTTGTTACCAGATTTTCTTTCCCTTGTTTTTCCCTTATGATGGTTAATAAACAGGGGTAGGACGATATAACACGATACAAGATGTGATAGAACGGACACCCACGCAAACTTTAGTATTTTCAAAGGTTTGCCAAGATTTTTATAACAAGATATAACAGTTATTAAATCCCTAAAAATACCTCAAGTGAGAATTCAAATTTTTTTCCTATATACCTGCAAACTTCGTGCTTATACTTAAGATATTTATCGCCAAATATTTCCATAAAAAAATTATCTTCTACATTAACTATCTGCAAATAAAACAATACCAATACAAAGCTTGTTGCAAAGCGAAGAAACCAATTAAAGAATGTAAACAAAACTCCAATATACATCAGGTCAAAACCAAAAAAGCAGGATTTCTGCTTAAAGAATAAATACCTGTTGTTACTAAATTCGTTTTCAAATCGGTATTTTATGCCTGATGCTCCAACAACCAATACAGAATATCTTCATATTCTTTTTTATCAGATGCTACATCAAGTATCAAATCCGATAATTCGTTTTGTGTATAGCTTAACTCATAACCATTAATTGCAAGAAATACCAGCATCGTATGTGCACCAATTCTTTTATTGCCATCTACCATTGCATGATTTTTTACTAATCCATAACATAATCTAGCTGCTTTTGCCTGTATACTAGGATACAATTTCTCTCCAGCATATGTTTGAAACGGACTTTCCAGTGCTGATTCTAGCAATCCGATATCTCTAATGCCATCACATCCATCAGTTTCTTTTATAAGATGAGAATGTAACATTAGCACTTGCTCTTTTGATAATTTAATCATTTGGCAAGTACCTCATATGCTTCCCTGTTCTGTTCTATCAACCTCTTTGAGATTGCCAAAACATCTTCATCTTTAGCTATCGAATCTGTTTCTGCCTTGCTGAAATCTATAACCAGGTATCTTGGTACATTATTCTTCAATATAACTGCTGTACCATGTTCATCAACCAATCTGGCTACCTTTGAAAAATTTTGATTTGCTTCTGTTATTGAAACCATTGTATTTGTATCAATTATCATCGAAAATCCCTCCTTTGTCTTTTATACTATATATTATATGCAAATTCTAGGATATATTCAACCTATCTTATTAAATTTGTGGAACAACTCATTTTGTCCACTCTTGGGACACATTCTTGATTATATTTAACAACTCATTTCTTGCCTCTGGTGTATCTTTCCATCCACTTTCAAGAACGGCTAAATCTGCCAATAAACGATATGTTATTGACCAATTTTTTAAACCATCCCAACTATTCAATACTATCTGATAAAAATTAATATACCTTATAAATTGAGGTTCTTCCCTTGCCTCTTTGAGCAATTCACGAGCCCACTTTGCCTCATTCCCATACTCAATCTTTTTGTCAGGATCTTTTTGTGCTAAGTCTTCAAGTTTTAAACAAATAGAATCTAATTGTGTACAGAAATGAGGTAATTCATTTTCATTCCCAGTTGGTTTAGTCCAACATAAACTTTCTTGAGTTTTAGCAAACTCCACTATAGGCAACAAATTGTCATGTACAGCTTTCCAATTTGTTCCAGCCGCATTTGCCGAGAATATTGCCTCTAAAGTTTTTCCTATTCCACCATCTTCAGCATATAAACAATTTTCCGCCCAATATCGTGCACTTATTTCTTCTGGAAGAAAAGAATTTAACAAACGATTTTCAATAATTGCAGATTCTGAACGATTTTCAACAGCGGCTTCATCTTTTACTAATTTGTCAATTAAATGTAACTTTGTAAAACTTATCAATTTCTTTTCAATATTTGCCTTTACTCTAGCCATATTTTTACTCCTTTCTCTTTTAGATATCTATTTAGATATCTTTTAAATTGATTTATGTTATCTTTATAATCTTAATTATAACACACTATTCCTATTAGTCAAGAGTAATATTAAATTTAAGTAACAGGCAAACTTTGCGTTAAGTAGTTGGGGCAGAAAATTTGCCCCGACTGCTGCCCCAATTCTTCCCCAAAAAGATATGATTTTTTGCACAAATTTATGACAGTCTGCACCTCTCCTAATTTCTGTCCTCAAAACGCAGAAAACCCTTGATTGCCCGGCAAATGCCACGCCTGTTCGCCTCACTTCGTTACGCTCATGGACGGCTGTCGCCGCATATAAAAGAGCACAAAATAAACCCGGGTAAGTGTAAACAC
>CALWSG010000013.1 GCA_944384155.1 uncultured Lachnospiraceae bacterium
ATATGTAACGGAGAAAAGGTGGTTATCGTTAGCCATCTTTTTCTTTTTTTGTAAAATTTAGCGGAGGCTGTGACTTGTGTAAGTCACAGCCTCCGCTGTTATGGACTATCTATTTCCCGACAGCCCCATAAGAGCTAATCCATGACTATGATATGCGGAGTTCAATCTTTCTCGATAAATTTGATTAGCAAAAATAACTCCTGCTAATCGCATATTGCTATAAGTTCAACCTTTCTCGGAAAATAGAAAACGCCGAAAACCTTGAAAAATCAATGTTTTCGGCGGAGTTTTTGGCGTCGCTAAGAGGATTTGAACCTCCGGCCTACCGCTTAGGAGGCGGTCGCTCTATCCAGCTGAGCTATAGCGACATTTCAATATTGTATAATATTAATCCAGTGGCTGTTTTTATGCCACTGAATTAATATAACATATGTTATTTTCTTAGTCAAGTATCCATTTTCACAGGTCGTGTGCCTTAACCTACTGATTAAGTATAGGCATACCATTATCATCCCACTTCACATATCTGACTCTTGCACTTCTGCACGGGTCATAGAGAGGGTCTTCATTTCCGTAGCCGCACTCCCCCTTATAGCATTCCTCACTTCTTGAATGGTAAACAAATACCCAGTTTCCGTTTTCGTCCTGAACAAAAGAATTATGTCCGGGACCATATTCTCCTATCAAATCTTCTGAGGTAAGAAGAGGCGTCTCAACCTTTGTCCATGAGTCAATATCCATAAGATCTGCCGTTTCATCTGCATACATAAGCCCTATGCAATATTCCGGTCCCGTGGCAGATGCAGAAAATGCCACAAACACCTTTCCCTCATGAATCATAACGGCAGGTCCTTCATTTACAGGAATTGACACTCTCTCCCAGTAATATTCAGGCTTTGTAAGAAGTATTGCTTTGCCTGTGGTTTTCCACGGCTCATCAGGATTAATGGGTGCCATATATACATTTGACTCTCCTACCTTTTGTGCCCATATTACATAATGTTTTCCGCCGCACTCAAAGTATGTCATGTCAAGCGAAAATCCCGTAAACGGCAGCGTGTCTCCACTGACAGCCTGAAATTTCCCTTTATCCGTCCATGTATCGTTATACGGGTCACTTCCATCACATGCTATTACATGGCAGTTTATATCCCACACATTATTTGCCTGTCCGCTTGCTGCAAAATAAACATACCACTTGCCGTTTATCTCATGGATTTCAGGTGCCCATATAAACCTGTGAGCCGTGTCTGACTCACTTTCATCCCATATTACCTTTTCCTCTGCCTCTGCCAGCCCTTCAATAGTCCTTGACCTTCTTAAAATAATCCTGTCATAACCCTCGCTGTCATTTGCACCGTACATAGGGTATGACGCAGTAAAATAATAATATCCGTCACTTCCCTTTGTTATATAAGGGTCTGCCCTGTCTGCTATGAAAATGTTAGTCTCGGCAGCATTTGTTTCCATCTCCTCCGGCTTGCATCTGTTATATTCTTCCACTATTTCATCCTCCGACATTTCTTTATCAAAGATTTTTACTTCCTTTATAAATCCCGTATATGTAGCATCTGCCGCATATGCCGACTTTCCTATATACGATACTATTTCATCTCCAAAGTCCCTTACTTTTTTCGTGTGTGATACGGTTCCAATCTTTTCTCCGTTCATATACACCGTAAGCTCTGTAGGAGTTATAACCGTAACATAATGATTCCAGCCCATGCCTGTAACAGGTCCCGTCTCACCGTTTTCTGCATTTGACGGTGATATTCCTACCTCTGTCATATAAGGCTCTTCCTGATTATTGTCGTCAGTCATTACAGACTTTAAGTTTCCTGTGGTATTGCTTGGATTTAACAGCCAGTAGTTAACAGGCATTGTCTCTCCTGTGCCAAAATATATAGCACTTGTGTTAATGGCTCCGGAATAATTTTTAAGCCATATTGATATTGATAACGTATCCTCACCCTTAAATACCTCCGACGGTATCTCAAAGTAAGCACCGTCCGTTATAAATACTGCTCCCTCCTCATAATCTGTATGCATATTATTCTTTCCAAATACAAGGGCATCATTTCCGTTTCCGGAGGCATCCTCAAGCCTGACGCTTCCAACCTCATCCATTTTATAATATGCCTTTAATCCCATCTCCTCGGGACCCGGATTTTTATTCTCCTCCCCTGTCTCCTGCTGACTGTCTGTATCCCCTCCTCTGTTATCATCACTGCACCCTGTAAATGCAGCTGTCATAACAGTAATCAAAACTGCCATACAAAAAACTCTTATCACTTTTCCTTTCATTTACCTTTCCTCCTTTTGTCTGTTTTTACTTTTCCAGCTTTCCCTGAAGCCATATGGAGCCTTTAAATCTTCTCCCCTCTGCCGGCTCTCCAATAAGATCTAAACTGTTAATTGCCAAATCTATTATAATGCCGTTGTAGTCCACCATCAAAAGCCAAATTGTTTCATTTGTAATGGTATTTTCCGTTTTCTCTACAGCCAGTATTTCCGCCACTATGGAATACTGGTCACATTCAAGTCCATATGGCATAAAGCAGCTGCTTACTATAGATAAAATATCCTCCTTTGCTATACGCTTTGATATTTTAGTGTATACATCCATATCCTCAAAGGTGAGACTTTCCATTGCCTTCTCATCACCTTTTCTCGCTGCCGCTATAAGCCTTGTCCTATGCCGTTGCTCTGCCCTTTTCCTCCTCATATCCTCCTCACTCATGCTTATAGGCAGCAGCACGGTTCCGCTTACAGACAGTGCTGACAATGCTATAGGTGTTTTCTTATAATTGATATATCCGTTTTCATTCCACTCTATATAATCCAGTGCATTTATCAGATAAAATATTACCGATACACCTGACCTTAAATCATCTATTACACCTGTATATGAATTATTACTTATCCTTTTTTCTACGCTAAAACCGCTTCTAAGGTATGTATGTCTTCCCAGATAAAACGGAAAGTAATAGTCATACTCAGGCTCCCCCTCATATATGGTCCCATGCCACGTTATTCCAATGTCCTTGCCAAAATAATGAGTCATCTCTATATATGTCTCGGGAGCACTGGAAACTAATGCCGTCTGGTGATGGGGATTTTCCGCCACTTTATTTAAAAGCTCAAACATCTGAGCCTTTGTTTTATACTGACTAAAGCCTATTGTTCTTAAATAATTATGCATCTTAATCTCCTCTCTAAAATTAGTATAATATATTTTCTAAAATCAATCTACTACAATTTTTTTGAAATACCTAAGCTTTTCGTAAATTGCTTTTTCCATATGCTTTAGAAGCCATAAATTAAAATTTCTGAAGCTAAAATAAAAATATGGTAGATTGATTTTGGAAAATAGACTATAATAATTACATATGCTTAAATTGGAGGTACTATTTTGAACGATAATATTAAAAAAAATTCCCCTTTAGTTTTTTATATACTGGGATTTCTTACGGCCCTGCTTTTTGAGTTGTACTGGATAGGTAATTTCCCATATGACTATTTTATGCTTATAGGAATTGGTCTCATAGTCTTAATAACAGGATACCTTACATTTGACGGAGTTATAAAGGCTTACAATGAAGCTCAGGAAATAAAGCGTGAACAGAATGAAATTATGATTAAGGCCCAAAAAGCAATATATCTTGCCACAAAGAAAAATTCCGCGGAAGCTGAAAAAATGCAGATTAACAGCCTTAAAGCAGTCAATATCCTTATGGACAGAATGGTTGACACCCTTACGGAAAAGCAGTTAACTGCCAAAGCAGACGAAGCAAATGACATTTCCGATCTTATAGAAAAGCTTTCCAAATCAAACAAAGCTCTGGCAAAGGAGATTCAAAATGCCATAACTGTGGGTAAGCTTGTAAAATCCAATGAGGAGCTTATCAAAAGCGTACAGGATATACTTAACGGCTCTACAGAAGAACTGTCTGAGAACATACATGGCAGTCTTACGGAAACAGCATTACAGTCTGACCATGACTACCCTGACGAAAATACTCAAGATGAAGCTTTGTCCATTGACATGGAAACAGACGGCTCTGACATTGATTCTCCTATGGATAATGACATCGCTTCCGCCGAAGCTGCCATTGCAGATATGTCTCATACTGCAGAAGCAATGGAGGCTGCTGCCGATCTTGACAACGACCCCGGCACAGCCATGTCTCCTGAAGAAATAGAAAAACTGTTTAACAATATATAGATATGATTAGTGTGCGTTTCCCCGTTGCATAAACGCTCCGGAATGGAGATTATTATGGATTATATTATAATTGACCTTGAATGGAATCAGGGCGAAAATACAGGCAGAGAGCTTCCGGTCTCAGGTATTCCCTTTGAGATTATAGAAATAGGCGCCGTTAAGCTGGACGAAAACCGTGAATACAAAGACACCTTCCATGCCTTAATAAAACCCTCACTATATAAACGGCTCCATCCCATTACAAAGGATCTGACAGGAATATCTCAGGATGAACTAAAAAAAGGCAGACCCTTTAAAGATGTTATATCAGACTTTTTATCGTGGTGCGGCAGCGGCTATACGTTTTGCACATGGGGTTCAGGAGACATTACGGAGCTTCAGAGAAATATGAATTTTTATGGCATACCTCTCCTTAGCTTTCCTGTGTATTATTATGATTTGCAAAAAATATTCAGCATAGCCTATGATGACGGAAAGATACGCCGTTCACTTGAAGCTGCAGTAGAGCATCTTAATATACCCCAGTCTCAAAGCTTCCACCGGGCATTGGCGGATGCACTGTATACCAGCAAAATATTCAGTGTGTTAGACAACACCATCATAAAGGAAAATTACTCTATCGACACATATCAGATTCCTTATGAAAAACACAATGAAATATATGCCTTCTACCCTTTATATTCAAAATATATTTCCAGGGGTTTTGAAAATAAAACAAAGGTTATGGAAGATAAATCCGTTACTGCTGTACTCTGTTGTAAATGCGGCAAAAAGCTTAAGAAAAAAGTAAAATGGTTTTCATCTAACGCCAAAACCTATTATTTTCTTGGCGTATGTCCTACCCACGGTTGGCTAAAGGGAAAAATCCGCATGAAAAGACATGACAGCGGAGTATACTATGCCGTAAAAACCATAAAGCTTACAGATGAAAAGGGTGCCGCCGAAATATACGAAAAACAGACCGATATAAGAAAACGCCGCAGGGAGCGCCGAAAAAAGCTGCATTCATCTGACCAAAATAAGCCGGAGTGTTAAAGAAATTCTTAACCCTCCGGCTTATTTTTTTATCTTTTTATATAATATCTTTTTCCTATCCTTCTCTTCCTTAATCTTTTTATCCATATACGTATAAGAAATGCTGCTATTACAGCCGCCAAAGCCCCGCCTGCTATATAATAAATATTAATGGAAAAAATTTCCCGCACTCCTGCTTTTTCTATCTCCTCCTGCTTTCTCTCAAGGCTGCTTACTGATGATTCATCACCGGAATATACCTGGCTTACATATAAAATTGCCTCTCCCAAACTATAACCATTATGAACATATGTAATTTTAGCTGCCTCTCCCAGACCTGTATCATCAATATTCATATCTATGACATATTCTATATTTTTAAGCTCCTCATTTTTAGGAATGATAACGCTTCCGTTTCCTATGGTAAAAAGAGAGGCATCTGTTCCATATATTTTATTTATCAGAGAAAAACCTGTATCACCGCCTTGTCCAAATCTTTCCTCATTATCTTTTATAGTTATTTTTTTAAAATTATTAAATCCATAATTAAGAAGATTTTTTGTATCCTCAAACACAGACTCATTGGTGGAATACATGATAACTGCTATAAGCTCTATTCCGTTATTTTCTCCGCTTGTCACTAAGGTTCTTCCCGCCTCGTCTGTATAACCTGTCTTTCCCCCTGTTGCATACTGGTAATAATCAGCCCTTCCTGATACAAGCATATTATGTCTGTGCCATATAGTAAACCCTTCTGACATATTTGTTGCCGGCAACTCATAAGAAGATGTTCCCCATATCTCGGCAAAGGTAGGATTAGACATTGCCTCTTTTGTGATAAGTGCCATATCCCTTGCCGTTGTATAATGATTTTCATCATGAAGTCCTGTTGCATTGACAAAATTAGTATTTAATGCTCCTGCCTTCTTTGCTCTCTCCGTCATCATTTTGGCAAACTCTTCCTCATTGCCTGCAATTTTATATGCCAAAGCCACTGCCATATCATTGTTGCTTCTAAGCATAAGAGAATATAAACAGTCCTTTACCGTCATAGTTTCCCCCGGTGACACCCCCTGTATGGCAGCATCCCACGGAAGTGAATTAAGTATTTCCTCCGTAAACGTAACAGTATCGGACAGACTTAAATTCTCAACTGCCAAAAGCCCTGTCATTATCTTTGTAATACTGGCGGGATACAGCCTCTCATCTACATTTTTGCCATATAAAACAGCTCCCGTATCTCTCTCCATAAGTATTGCAGACTTTCCGTAAGGCTCCTCTGCAAGCTCCGGCCATACTGCTGCATAGCTCTGTGTGCCCTGCCCTTCATCAGCTCCATAATAAGCCGCAGGCATAATACTTACTAATATAAATACAAACAGAAACACTGCACCGCTTAATTTTAATTTACCTGCTATCATTCATTCTCCTCTTTATCACCTTAAGTCTTGTAAATTCTTCCCTTTCCTTTTCCTCCAAAGCATTTGATATAGATCTTGTCAGTTCATCATAATGAGGTATTGTAATATTCTTTAATGCATTGGCTCTTTTCTGAGTTTTCTTCACATTGTAAGCAAGACGATATGCGGAATTTTCTATCTCTGCAAGCTCCACTGACAGCCTTTTCACTTTCTCAAAGGCTATTCTTGCAGTATCCAGTGCCTCCGTTGAGCCGTAAAATGAGTATGTGGGCATTACTTTTTTTTCCTCCATTCTTATAAGAGGAATTTCTACTCCCATAATACTTCTTGTCTTTATCTCAATACCATCTTCAGGAGGCACTGCGCCTGCCACCTCCATAACATTATTGATTCCCTGCTCTATATTTGCCTTCTGCAATGCCTTATATGCAGTTTTATACGTATCTAATATTTCTCCCTGTATCTTATCTGCCTTGTCTATAAGCTCCATAAGCTCCCTTATAAGAATATTTCTCTTTTTGTCCATAAGCTCATAGCCCTGCTTTGCCAGTGCCAGTGAGTTTTTAGCAAGTATAAGATTTCCTTTCGTCGGAAATGAATTTGGGTCCATACATACACCTCTTATTCTTCTGCTGATAAGTCATAGTATTTATCCATAATCTTAGTATCTATTCTGTCAAGCTCCTCCTTAGGAAGAATATGCAAAAGCTTCCAGCCCAAATTAAGGGTTGTAATAATATCCCTGTTTTCATACTCAGCCTGACCTACAAACTGAGTTTCAAATGCCCTTCCAAATTCAAGATATTTTTTATCTGATGCCGACAGCTCATCTTCTCCTATAACAGATGCCAAAGCTCTGGCCTCACCCACCTTAGCATATGCGGAAAACAACTGATTTGCCACGTCCTGATGATCCTCTCTCGTGTATCCCTCCCCTATACCATCCTTCATCAGACGTGAAAGAGAAGGAAGCACATTAATAGGGGGATATATTGCCTGTCCGTGCATCTGCCTGTCTAACACTATCTGCCCCTCAGTTATATACCCTGTAAGGTCTGGTATAGGATGGGTAATATCATCATTTGGCATTGACAATATAGGAATCTGTGTCACTGAACCATTGGAATTTTTTACTATTCCTGCCCTCTCATATATAGTTGCAAATTCAGAATACAAATATCCGGGATATCCTTTTCTCGACGGTATTTCTCCCTTTGATGAGGATACCTCACGAAGTGCCTCTGCATATGAAGTCATATCGGTAAGTATTACAAGTACCTGCTTTCCGCAGTCGAAGGCAAGGTACTCAGCCGTAGTAAGTGCTACCTTTGGTGTTATAAGTCTTTCAACAACAGGGTCATTTGCCAGATTTAAAAACATTACCACATGGTCAAGAACCCTGCTCTCCTCAAATGTACTTCTAAAAAATTCAGCCACATCATACTTTACACCCATGGCAGCAAACACTACTACAAGCTCATCATCCGTATCATCTCCCAAAGATGCCTGCTTTACTATCTGTGCCGCAAGCTGATTATGAGGAAGTCCGTTTCCTGAGAATATAGGCAGCTTCTGTCCTCTTATAAGAGTAGTCAGTCCGTCAATGGCAGACACTCCTGTTCTTATATAATTTCTTGGATATTCCCTTGTAACGGGGTTGAGGGGCTTTCCGTTTACATCTCTTTTAATATCAGACACCACAGACCCCATATTATCTATTGGCTGCCCTATGCCGTTAAAGGTACGCCCCAACATATCCTCCGATAATGTAATCTCAAGAGGATGTCCCGTAAGCCTTGTGTGTGTATTGTTAAGAGACATATTTTCCGTTCCCTCAAACACCTGTATAATTGCCTTATCCTCATATATTTCTATTATTCTTCCTATTTTTTTCTCTTTTCCATTTAAGCCCTCAACTGTCAGTTCCACGATTTCATCATACATAGCGTCCTGTACCCCTTCAAGAGCTATAAGGGGTCCGTTGATTTCACTTAAACCTAAATATGCAATGGACATAATTATTCACCTCTGACACCTTTCCTATGCATTTTCCTGTATTACCTTATCATAAAACCTATCTATTTCTTCCCTGTAACCGTCAAACATATCAAGCCTGTCATTGGGAACATCATACTTAATTGCTATTATTCTCTCGAATATATTATGCCTTTTAAGGACAGATACAGGCATTCCCATTGCAATAAGGGCTTTGCATTTTGTATTGAGATATAATATTGTCTGCATCATTTTAAGCTGCTTTTCCAACGGTACGCAGGTATCCTCCTTATGAAATGCATTCTGCTGCAGGAAACCAAGCCTTATTATTCTTGCTATTTCCAGCGTAAGCTTCTGGTCATCAGGAAGCACATCGCTTCCTATAAGCTTAACTATCTCTATAAGGTTGCTTTCCTGATTTAGAAGTGCCAATATCTGATTTCTGCATGAAACAAAATCAGAACCTACATTTTCATTATACCATGGTGCCAAATCGCCTAAATATTCCGAATAGCTTGTAAGCCAGTGTATTGCAGGAAAGTGCCTTGCATATGCCAGTGACTTGTCAAGCCCCCAAAAACACCTTACAAATCGCTTTGTATTCTGGGTTACAGGCTCGGAAAAATCCCCTCCCTGAGGAGATACTGCACCTATTATAGATACCGAGCCCTCTGTATGGTTAAGATTTTTAAAATATCCTGCCCTCTCGTAAAATGCTGAAAGCTTACTTGCAAGATATGCAGGAAATCCCTCTTCTGCCGGCATTTCCTCAAGTCTGCCCGACAGCTCCCTCAAAGCTTCTGCCCATCTTGAGGTTGAGTCCGCCATTATGGCGACATGGTATCCCATGTCCCTGTAATATTCTGCCAATGTTATGCCTGTGTATATACTTGCCTCTCTTGCCGCAACAGGCATATTCGATGTATTGGCTATAAGCACTGTTCTGTCCATAAGAGGATTCCCTGATTTAGGGTCAACCAGCTTTGAGAAATCCTCCAATACCTGTGTCATCTCATTCCCACGCTCTCCGCAGCCTATATATACTATAATATCAGCGTCCGACCATTTTGCTATCTGATGCTGCGTCATTGTCTTACCTGTTCCAAATCCTCCCGGAACTGCCGCCGTTCCTCCCTTTGCTATAGGGAACAGGGTATCAAGAATACGCTGACCTGTCACAAGGGGCTTTGAGGATGGAAATCTCTTTAATGTAGGTCTTGGGACTCTTATCGGCCACCTTTGGGTTAATGTAAGCTCTCTTTCTGTGCCGTCATCAAGTCTTATAACTGCTATTGTGTCATTGATTGTGTACTGTCCGCTTGGAGCTGCCTTTACCACCACGCCTTCTGTTTTTGGCGGAACCATAGATTTATGTACTATGGCACGGGTTTCTGGAACTTCTGCTATAACAGTACCCGGAAATACGGTCTGCCCCTCCTTCACTTTAATATTTACGTCCCAAAGCTTTTCTGTATCAAGGGAATCCACACTT
Organism: uncultured Lachnospiraceae bacterium; assembly: GCA_944384155.1. GTDB lineage: Bacteria > Bacillota > Clostridia > Lachnospirales > Lachnospiraceae > CAG-303. Next base: position 10,148 of record CALWSG010000013.1, read on the forward strand.
ATTCCTCTTGATATATATATTCCTGAATTGTCTGCTATGGCACCTAAAGGTCTTTCTATTCCGTCAAATATATTATTTAGTATACCGGGTGCAAGAGTCACAAATATAGCCCTGTCTGTTCCGTACACCTTATCTCCCGGCTTAAGTCCGCTTGTCTCCTCATATACCTGTATGGTTGTCATATTATCCGTAAGGGAAATCACTTCTCCTACAAGCTTTTCCTCACTTACATACACCATTTCACCCATGAGAAACTCTGTTCTTCCCTTTATATATATAACAGGTCCGTTTATACCAAATATAAGTCCACTTTTCATGTTCTTTTATTCCTTTCCGTAAGCCAGCATCCTAAGGCTCCATCAGATAATTTTCCATCCAGCTTTCAAGCTTTGACTCAAACGAATTATCTATAAGTATGTTTTTATTTGGAATTTCTGCCTTTATTCCTCCCAAAAAGCTTCTTCCGTCTGCAATAAGTTCTTCTCCCGTTGCCCTTTCAAGCTCCGGCTTTAGTTTTTCGTCCCGGGCATCTATATATATGGCAATAGCCTCACCTCTTGCCACCTTCTTTGCCTCATTTATCTGCTTTATAAGAAGCCTTTTATAATCCTCTGTCTCAAAAAATTCCTTAAGAAGCTCCTTAATCTCAGATAACAGCTTTTCCTTAATTTCCTCCTGCTTGAGATTTATATTTCTCCTTATGTGAAGCTGCTCCGTAGTATATTCCCTGCTTGCCTTTCTTCTTATCCTGTCTGCTTCTATGCTCTCCTCAAGCTTTTTCTGCTTAATAGCCTCCTCCTTGTGCTCCTCAAAATACTTATTAAGACCAGCTTTATATTCCTCCAGCTCCATGTCGCACTGGCTCTGGGTGCTTTCAAGTATAACTGTATTAAAATGCTTAAGCTTTTCCTCTGTAGTCATGCCTGCCTCCTTAATGTGAACTATAGCTTCACTCCTATTGCCTCATTAATATATGATGTAATGAAATCCGCCCTTCTGGTACTTCCGTGTCTGTCAGGAATTTCCAGTATAAGCTTTCCCTTAAGATTTTCTTTAGCCTCTCCCACTACTTCAGGATATTTTCCCGTAAAAAGCTCAGTGATAAATATAATTCCGATATCCTTATCCTTAGCCGCCCTGGCAATGGCATCTATAAGCTCCTGCTTTTCATGTACAACTACCCCCTCCACACCTGCCAGTCTCATTCCTGTGGCAGTATCAACATTGTCACTTATAAGATACGTTTTCATAACTACTCTCCATTCCGAAACAGTCTGCCTTTATGTTTATTCTACAAGTTTCCTAATATCATAAAGGAAATAATAAGTCCGTAAAGGGCTACACCTTCTGCCAGTCCAAGGAAAATAAGCGATTTACCAAATATTGATGAGTCCTCGCTTATGGCACCAAGTGCTGCACTTGCCGCACTTGACACTGCAATGCCTCCGCCAATTCCTGAAAGCCCTACTGCAAGTGCCGCTGCCACATACCCCAAACCTGTTGCCAGCCCTGAGCCTGTATTGCTTACCTCCGCTGCCTGTGCAGTAGACACAAAGCCAAATACAACACTGAACAGTATAATTCCCACATATGTTGACAGGTTAATAATTACAGCTTTCTTATAACGTCCCTTTGATTTTTCTCCTCTTGCATATGCCCCAAAAGGAACTGCAAAGCTTAGTACAAGTGCAACAAATAAAGTTATTCCCACTGCTAATGTCATTTTCTTATCCTCCTAAAATTATCTTTTATTGTTTAGTATAATCTTCTTTTCGTTGTATGGCTTAAATTCCCGTCCTGTTCCTTTATAGAATCTTGAAAATATCTCATAATACTCAAGACGCAGAACCTGAATACCTACAATCAGCCCTTCAAGTCCACACACCACAATGTTTCCTATGATAATAACCACTATATTTCCCATTCTTCCGTTTTCCGCACCTGCAAGCATTAACACCACCTCCATCATGGCTGCGTGGCTGACTGCAAATGCTCCTATTCGTATAAAGGAAAGTGTGTTTGAAAAGTAACTTAAAAGAACCTCAAACATTTCAAAAAATGTCTGTGTGGCAAACATTCCCACACTTCCCTCTACCGCCTTTCTTTTTTGTATTATATGTGTGAGAGGCTCCTTTAAGGCTATGATTATGAGAGGTACAACAAACATTACAGCCATAACTATTCCTGCCGGAAGCTTATTGCCCGTCATAAACAATATAATTGCTGCAGCAACAGACACATAAAATACAAGTCCTGCCACTCCGTTTGCATCAAACCACTTGTTCTCCATATCCTTGGCTTTAACTGCATTGATAATGTGCATTATCATGGCAATAATAACAAGTCCCATTCCAAAAACTATTGACACTACAAATACAGTATTAAGCCTTCCCACAAACGGAAGATTTGTCATTGCCTTTGCCGGACTTAACCATAAATGAGGCAGTATATCCTCAAATCCGAATAAGCTTCCGTATAAAAAGCCGAATATTGTGGAAAAAAAGCCTGCGGCACCTATAATTGCGGCAAGGTCTATTTTCTTTATCTTATACAGCAAAAGACCTCCTAAGAAAAGACAAAGCCCCTGACCCACATCTCCAAACATGGCACCGAATATAAAAGCATATGTGACTGCCACAAAGATTGTAGGGTCTATTTCATTGTACGATGGCATTCCATACATTCTTACAAACATCTCAAAAGGCTTTACCAGCCTTGGATTTTTAAGCTTGGTAGGGGGATTGCTGTCTGTTGTTTCATTTCCCCTGTCAACTATGCATATTGTATCAGGCTCTCCTTTTGTAATGTCAAACTCTAAAAGCTGTGCATCCTTTTCAGTCATCCACCCGCATAGTATAAAGTATGCCAAACCATCCTCCTTGGTACAGGCTGCGTATTTTCTTATGTCATAGTTTTTAACATAGGTTCTTAAGGTTTCATAGCTGTTAAAAAACCTTTCCCTGTCTCTGTTCAGCCTTTCCCTTATAACTATTTTTTCATTATCTATATTCTGACTGATAATCTTTATCTTCTTTTCATAATAGCTTATTGCCTCATCAGGTGTTCCATGGGTATCATCAGGTATAAAGGTTCTCTCAAAATGAAGTGAGGTATATGCCGCATCTACACTTTCCTTTTCCGTAAGAGCAACAAAATAAATTCCCCAGACATACTTTTCATCTTCTGTTGCCTTCACAAAAACAGATGCAAGATCACTCTCCACATAATCAATAAATTTTATATAATTTTCCTTTGGTATGCGTCCAAACCTGAACCGCATACTTTTAAATCCCAATATTTCATCAATATTATAATTTACCGTCTTAAAGGGAAGAACCTTATTTAATCTTTCTCTCTGACCGGCAAGCTCTGCTTCCATTTCCTCAAGCCTATTTTTTCTTTCCTTTATATATCTGTAAAGTCCCGTAATAAACTCCGTGCTTTCCTTAACGCTGATATCAAAGGAATTATATTTACCCTGTCCATACATATTGGAAAGCTCCTCCCCATAAGCAAGCTGTTCCTTATACGGATTCTGTCCCACATATGGATACAGTGTATTTATGGATTTCAACTCTGATGGAGCATATTCAAGCTGAATTTCATATTTTGAAATATAATCATCTACTATTCTGTCAATATCTCCCTTTGGTCCCGTTATACTGACAAAACTCATTTTTTCTATCAAGCCCTTCACCTCCGCCTATAATATTGCTTTTGCTATATCATCCTTCTTATATCCGTAACGTATGCATTCTACTATTGTTATAAGCTTGTTCATCTCCTCCCGCTTATCTCTTAGATAGCTGCTCATAACAGCCATGGAATAAGGCTCTATTCTGTAATACTTATCATAAATTCTTTTAATAAGCTCCTTACATATCTTATCCATTCTCATCTCATCAAAGCTTTCGGCAGTTAAAAACCTTCCGTATTTTGTATTTACAATAGCTGTTTTCAGCTCTGCAATATCGTGAGTCTCTACAAGTCTTATCATCTGCTCCTTTTTAACTCTGTGGTAAATAGGTATTATCATAGCTGCAATCTGACCTTGCGTCATATTATAAAATTTTTTTGCTCTGTATATCCACATAAGATTCAGAATATCCGCCTCTGTTCCTATAATATCCGACACAGCTCTAAGCTCTGACCCCTTAAAATAAGTCCTTCTTTTTTTCCATACATATCGAAAATAAAACATATCAAGTGTCAGCTCATAATCAAACGCTTCCTTACCTCCTAAATCAAGAACCTGCTTTAAAGGCTCATAATATATACTGCCCTCAAGACCTTTTACAATTTCAGAAAAGGTCATTGCCTTAAACAGCTCCTCAAAATTTATTTCCGAGTATTTTCCAAATATCTGCTCTATAAATTGGTTCTGCTCCTTGGTTATATATGGAGAATTACTTTTTCTTATGGCTCTTTTTATCATTTCCACCTCATAAAGCATAAAGTGGATTTTTAAATACTTTCTCTGTTCAAGGCTTGCAAACTTATATATTTTGTCAAACTGGCGATAGCCTGAATATACTATGGCATGTTCAACAGTTTCCCTGTGTATGGAAGCAGTATCCACACTATCCAGCACCTCTTTAAAGCCTGCCCTGTTTTTCAAATATTCTGCTATCTCAGGAACAGTCTCAAAATCTATTATCTTCTCATATTCTTCATCTGATATAAGCCTGCTCCGCATTGCTTTTATCTTTGTTGTAAGCCCGCTATATTGTTTTAAACTTCCCATACATAACCTCTATTCATTAATCAGCCTCTGAAAAATTTCCCGTGATATTTTTTCATGATTTTTTTCATAGGCAAAATCAAGCTTTCCCACCTGAGTCTCCATATCTTTTCTCATGTCCAGCATGGCAGTTCTCTTCTCCTCCTCCAGCCTTTCTGCCAGCTTTTCCAAGTTTTCCTTATGCTCCTTTTCCAGCCTCTCATCAAATAATTTTATTTTTTCTTCTATTTCCTTTAAATATTCGCTTTTTTTCTTCTCCGTATCATTCTTTATCCCCTCTGCGGAATGTTCTATTTTTGACAAAGATGATATTACCCTGTCTATTTTATTATCTTCCATACCGTCACCTCCATAAATGCTAAAATCAAATTAAAACTTTGTAATCTATCTTACTACTTTCTTACTTAAAAATAAAGTAATTTTCTACTTTTTTTGTCTTTACTTTTATGATATTATCTTTTAGGATTGAGATGAAAACCCAGCAGAAAGGATTAATAATGAGACTTAGAAATGTAAAGGGTTCAAGGGAGGCTATTGCCGTAAGCCCATATACCATAAATGAACCTGAAACCTTAAAGGGACAGTGGAAACAGCTTTTTAAAAACAATAACCCCATACATATCGAGGTAGGTATGGGAAAGGGGAGATTTATAACATCTCTTGCGGCACTAAACCCACATATTAATTATATCGGCATAGAAAAATATTCAAGTGTTCTTTACCGTGCACTAGAAAAAATGGAGGAGCTTAAGCTTCCAAACCTTTATTTTATACGCATGGAGGCTGAAGATTTATGTGAGATTTTTGATAAAAATGAAATAGATAGAATTTATCTTAATTTTTCTGACCCTTGGCCAAAGGACAGACATGCCAAGAGACGTCTTACCTCAAAGGAATTTTTTAACAGATATGATAAAATTCTTGTTCCCGATGGAAGAGTTGAGTTTAAAACAGACAATAATGACTTATTTGATTTTTCCTTAGAACAGATACCTGAAGCGGGGTGGATAATAGAAGCCTGCACAAGAAATCTCCATAACACCCCTTCTATGAATGAAGGAAATGTAATGACTGAATATGAGGAAAAATTTTCCTCTGCGGGGAATCCCATTAACAAGCTTATTGCCGTAAGACATAATAATCCATAGGTATAATGCTTTAGAAATTTTATTTGCCATATACTTATACTTTATAAAACATATAAGTATATGGCAAAAAAGTGTAGTATGCTTCCTCCAAGTACAAAAAAGTGCCATATGGAATGAAAGTATCTCCTGTTGTCTCCAAGTCTGTATAAAACTGCTCCTACAGTATAGACTACTCCCCCTGTAACAAGAAGGGCTATTCCTCCTTTATTCATAGATTCCATAAGTGCCTTAAATCCAAACACAATAACCCAGCCCATAAATATATAACAAAAAAGAGAAATTCTTTCGTATTTTTCTACATCTATGGCATTAAATACTATTCCCACTATAGCTGAAACAACAATTACACCAAAGTATACCCATCCTATTACCCCTCCTATTGCCACAAGCACCACAGGTATATACGTTCCTGCTATAAGAAGAAATATTGTACAGTGGTCAAATACTCTGAACACCCTCTTTGCATTATTTCTTTTCAAGGCATGATACATAGTTGACATCATATATAACAAAAACAGCATTGAGCCAAATAAGGCGCTGCTTACAACTGCCGTTGCACTTCCGCTTTTTGCCGCCTTGACAACACACAGTACAAGACCTGCTATTGACAGCCCGGCTCCTATGCCGTGTGATATTGCACTTATAAGCTCTTCCCCCAATGTATAATCAGGCAATGTTATCCTTTCTCTTATTCCTACACCCATATTAATCTCCATTCTGAAGCGTTTACGCTCCGCATTGTTTCTGTTTTTATCTGCGAATATTGCTGCTTTATTATGTAGTTTTTAAAACTACTTATTATAATATCCCCATATCTTCTGTATGTCAAGAAAGAATTTACAAAAGCCCCATTGATTTAAGTACAAATATCCACCCTGTTAAGGTTACGGATGACAAAAGTGTTGTGAATACCACAAGGCTTGACGTGAGTACCTCATCATTATTCATAGCCTTTGCCATAATATAACAGCTTGCAGTGGTTGGTGCTCCCAGCATTATAAGTGCCGCAACCATTTTATCGCCGCTAAAGCCCAGCCACGCCGCCACCGGAAGAAATATTGCCGGCTGTACTATCAGCTTTATTACCGAACCTATAACCGTAATCTTTACTTTTGCTATTGCTTTTCTTCCCTCAAAGCCTGCTCCTATTACAAGCAGTGCCAAAGGTGTTGCCAGCCTTGCAATGCTCTCCAATGTCTTGTCCACTATATCCGGAAAATCAATGTTTAAAAGAGAGACCGCAACACCTGCAAGTATGCTTAATATAATAGGATTTTTACATATGTTTATAAATGCATTTTTTATATTTTTACCATCACTATTATTTCCCTCAAAGGTCAAAACTATAACAGAAAAAATATTATATAATGGTACTGCCCCAATTATCATAAGGGGTGCCATTCCTGCATTTCCGTACATATTCTGTATAAAAGCCACTCCAAGCACTGCCGCGCTTCCTCTAAAAGAGCCCTGCACAAAAGCACCTACCTCTGTTTTATCCCTGACAAGCAGCTTTGCTCCTGCCCATATAGCTCCAAAGCATACTGTTGTAACTATTCCACAATATGCCACATATTTTAAATCAAATACCTCCCTTATATTAGAAGTTGATATATCCATAAAAAGAAGTGCCGGAAGGGTAAGCTTATAATTTATATCATTTGCCACTGTGCAGAAGTTATCATTTACCTTTCCTCTAAGCTTTAATACATATCCCGCCACCATAACAAGAAATACGGGAACCGTTGCATTTAAACTGAAAATAAAATTATCCACTGCTTTATCCTCTTTTATATATATTTCATATTTACAGTAACTGTATTTGAAACAGCACTTATCTCTGCCACACTGCCTGTAACAAGAGGCATCATAGGTGCCAAATGTCCGATATCTGCATCCATTATAACAGGTACATTATACCTGCCTGCAACCCCTATAACAGCATCATACTGATTTAATCCCATTATTTCCTGTCCGTGACAGTATGGTCTTCCTATAATAAAGCCCTTTGTATATTTAAACCAGCCGCTGTTTTCAAGCTGCCACATTGCTCTTCTGATTGCCATTACATTTAAATCGCATGATTCAAGAAACCATATTATACCGTCATTTTTATATTTTTCCACGAATTCCCTCACCTTGTCATATTTTGTCCCAACAAGATTAGACAGACAGTCAAGACAGCCTCCAAGTAGCCTGCCTTCCATGTATATTTTCTGATTATCACCCTCTTCAAGCCTTTTATTTCCCATATATACTATAATTTTAAAATCCTCTGTTGTATTATATGGTGCCAATGGATTTTCAGGACTTTTAAGGGATTCTCTTTCCCATTTATCATAATTTGATACTTTTGCCTTTTCTCCCGTAATTATTGAAAATGCATCTTCTATTGATTTATGCCACGGCTCCATGCCAAAAGCTGCGGCACACGGTGCATATACTGATGCAGTATCACAAATTGTTGTTAAAAGAAATGTTAAATTTGTATTATCAGAATATCCCATAAACCATTTAGGCTCTGAGCCTGTTATTTTTTCAAAATCCACATATTCAAGAATCTCACACATCAGCTCTCCGCCTCCGCATGATATCAATGCCCTGTTCCCCGGACTACAGTAATATTCCGTAAACTCCCGTCCGCAGCTTTCAGGGTCGGTGCTTATGCCTGTTCCGTCTGTTTTATAGCAGTTATAGCCAATATCTGTCCTATAGCCCATTTTATTAAATATATTTACTGCATTTCCAAAGGCAGTCTTATAAGGCTCTATACCGCACCCGAAGGATGGTGAAACAAAACCGATTACATCATTTGCTTTTATAAATACAGGGTATCTCATTTTCTTCCTCTTTCTTTTCTAAAATATTTTGTCTTTTAGTATAACTCAATTTTCTCAGCACATCAACCCTGCCAATATAACACTTGCCGTTATCCCTGCCACGCTTGATATTATTCCTCCCGCCAGTGTCCACCTTGTTTTTGTCACCTTTGTTGCCATAAAATATACGCTCATACAGTAAAGCACCGTTTCAGTACAGCTCATCATAATAGATGCCGCAAGTCCTAAAAACGAATCAGTACCATATTCCTTAAATATATCAAACACCAGTCCGTTTGCCGCCGATGCGGAAAACATTTTAATCACGGCAACAGGTATAAGTTCTATGGGAAACCCTATAAATTTAACAATATCCGACAGCTTATCACAGATAAAATCAAGAAGCCCGGAGGTTCTTAACACTCCCACACTGACTATAAGACCTATAAGAGTAGGTGCAAGCCGCCCCACTGTTTTCAGCCCGTCCCATGCTCCCTTTATAAACTCATCAAATATATTTACCCTCATAAGCATTCCGAAGCCCACTATGTAAACTACCATTACAGGTACTATTGACTGAGATAAAAATGTTATAAACTCCATCTGCACACCTGACTGCTATTTATAAATACCCTATGCCTTATTTAATTATTTTATTCCCATTTTGTGCTAAACTAAAAATAATGTGGTATACTAAAAATAAAAAATATACCTTTTAAGGAAAGGACTTGATTAACAATGAAAATAGCATTTTTTTCCACTAAACCATATGATAAAATCTGGTTTGAACCATTATCAAAGGAATACGGCTTCGACATTAAATTTCTCGAGGCAAAGCTGGATACAGACACTGTATTTCTTGCCAATAGTGCCGATATGATATGTGCCTTTGTAAATGACATACTGACAGGAGATGTTATACGTTCTTTAAGTGATATGAATATAAAGGCTATTCTTATGCGGTGTGCAGGATATAATAACGTGGATTTGGAGACCGCAAAAAGTGTAAATATTCCTGTTCTCAGAGTTCCGGGATATTCTCCCGAAGCTGTTGCCGAGTTTGCCATGGGACTTTGTCTCGCAGTAAACCGCCACATACACAGAGCATACATTAGGACACGGGATTTTAACATGAATATAAACGGTCTTATGGGACGTGATTTATATACAAAAACAGCAGGAATTATAGGTACCGGCCGCATAGGTCAGGCAATGATACGAATCTGCAAGGGCTTTGGCATGAGAGTTCTTGCATATGACCTCTTCCCAAACAAAGAGCTTGATGTTGAATATGTAGACCTTGATACTTTATTTTCAAAGTCAGATCTTATTTCCCTTCACTGCCCTCTCACACCTGAAACCCACTATATTATAGATGAGCATGCACTTTCTCTAATGCCTGGCGGTGTATTTATTGTCAATACCTCAAGAGGCCCCCTCATAAAGACTGATGCACTTATTGATGCCCTTACGGTTCCCGGCAAAATCGGGGGTGTAGGTCTTGATGTATATGAGGAGGAGGGGGATTTATTTTATGAAGACCGCTCTAATGAAATAATGGAAGATGAAAGGCTGGCAAGGTTAATAACCTTTCCTAATGTTATAATGACATCACATCAGGGCTATTTCACCAGAGAGGCTATGCAGTCCATTGCCATAGAAACCATGGAAAATGCCTATGCCCTAAAAAATGGTATGCCTTTAAAGAATCAGGTTTAATTATATTAACCCAATTTCCATAGAGATAATTTTATCTTATTCGACAAAACCTTGATAAAAATATTGATTTTTTGTATTTACCTCCATTGATTTTGGCAAAATTTCTGTTATTATTTATATTTAAGAGATTATTTATACCCTGCCTATACATCTGCCGGGTATAAATTGAGTATAAATACATTTTCAGGTTAATGAAAGGTAAGGTAGGTTATTAATATGGAAAAACGTTACATAATATCGGAGGCTGCCAAGCTTGTAGACGTAGAAGCTCACGTTCTTAGATACTGGGAGGACGAGCTTGAAATAGAAATCCCCAGAAATGAAATGGGACACCGCTACTACACTGACAAGCTTATCGCTCTCTTTAAGGAAATAAAAGACTTAAAGGAACAGGGATTTCTCTTAAAGGCAATAAAAATGCTGCTGCCTGAATTATCTGAAGGAAAATCAATTACTCCATCAGATGTTAAAAACGTAACTGATATTGCTGTGCATGTTTCTAATGATTTGCAGGAGGAGCAGTCCTCATCCAATAATAAAATGGAGCAGTTTCAAATGATTTTGGGAAATATTGTTGCCAAGGCACTGGAGGATAACAACGCCTCCCTTGGGCAGACTGTATCCTCCCAGGTTTCGGAATCTGTTATAAAGCAGATGGATTATCTTTTAAGGCTTAAGGAGGAGCATGAGGAGGAGCGTTTTAAAAAGCTTGACGAAACAATAAGAAATTATCAGAAAGCAAAAAAAGAGGCTGCTGTTTCCTCCGAGAAAAAAAAGCATCGGTTTTTCGGTAAAAAATAAACAGCATCTTTCCATGCTGTTTACTATAAAATGAAAGGAGGAAGGGGCGACCCATCCTCCTTTATTAATTCATGTATATGTCTGTAAATTAATTAGACTTTGGTGCACCTACAGGGCATGTTGCCTCACAGGAACCGCAGTCAATGCATGTATCTGCATCAATAACATACTTGTCCTCACCTGCTGAAATAGCACTTACAGGACAGCCTGCCTCACAGGCACCACACATAATACATTCATCTGAAATCTGATATGCCATTAGAATTTCCTCCTTTATATATTTGAATTATTTTTGATGATATACATATCATAATATATTTTATTCATTTTAACAAGTAGTAAAATTTCTCAATTTACTGCTTTTTGTTGTAATTAATGAGACAGCCTTTAAGAATTATATCTCTCTCATCATCTGTAAGCTCACCTAACTTAAGGGTAAACTCCTTTAATTCCTGTCCTTTAACAACATACGCCTTAATATCTGTAAGCTTATTTCTTACGGCATCTGCAATATCAGGAATAAAGATATAATCCCCCTTTGTAAACGGAAGCTCGTCCTCCTCATATATAAACGGAAGCATACCCCAGTTAATAAGATTAGAGCGGTATCTCTTTGTAGCATATTCCTTTGCAATATTTGCCCATCCGCCAAGAACCTTCTGACATGATGCAGCCTGCTCTCTTGCCGAACCGTCACCCGGCTTTACTGCATATATTGTAGAGCCTATTCCAAACTGATTATGATGCAGCTCCGTAAACTTAGACTTAATTACCTTCATTGCCTCTCCCAGCTCAGGAAGCTCACTGCAAGGACATTCATCCTTAAGCCTTGCATTCTCTGCTCTCTGTATTTCCTTTGCAAGTCCCACATATTCAGGATCTTTTCTTGAAAGTGTGAACTCTGCCAGTCCAAGAGGATTAGAACGGTATGATGAAGTTTCACCTGATGGTATAAGCTCATCTGTTGTTGTAACAGGGTCATGTATCTCAGATACAACCTTAAGCACCAAATTGTCCGTAAGAGCTGACATCTTTGGCCAGTCCTTAATATTTGGCCCGAACTTAATCTCCACATTCGGGTCAGCCACACCCTTTGAGTCAAATACACGGTTAGCATAAATGCTGCTGTCAAAGTGATATTTTGGTGATGTATATTCTACATCTATATCAGTAGCTGCTGTCAGAAATCCTTTATTTGCTGCTGTGGCGGCAATAGAACGTGCATCCATAAGTGCAACGGAAGCAATCTGACCGTTCTGAAGCTTAGAACCCTCTCTGTTAGGGAAGTTTCTTGTAGAGTGGCGTATACTGAAAGCATTATTTGAAGGTGTATCCCCTGCACCAAAGCAAGGGCCGCAGAATGCTGTTTTAACAATAGCTCCCGTTGCTATAAGATCTGCCAGCTTTCCATTCCTTGCAAGCTCCATGTAAATAGGTGTACTTGCAGGATATACGCTTAATGTAAACTCGTCTGAGCCTATGCTCTTACCCTTAAGTATATCTGCTGCATCACAAATATTTTCAAATCCTCCTCCTGCACAGCCTGCAATAATTCCCTGCTCTACATATAATTTTCCGTCTATTATCTTATCCGTAAGCTTAAAGTCTACCTTTCCGTCAAGGCTTACAAGCGCCTTCTTCTCCACGTCATGGAGAATATCTGTAAGGTTGGCATTTAACTCCTCTATTGTATATGTGTTGCTTGGATGGAACGGCATTGCTATCATCGGCTTAATACTGCTTAAATCTACGTATACCATGCCGTCATAGTATGCAACATCTCCCGGATTTAATTCTTTATAATCCTCTGACCTTCCATGAATGTCATAAAATTCTTTAATCTTATCATCTGTTCTCCATATTGATGACAGACAGGTAGTTTCCGTTGTCATTACATCGACGCCTATACGGAAATCTGCACTTAAATTAGACACTCCCGGTCCGACAAACTCCATAACCTTATTCTTTACGTAGCCGTTTCCAAATACAGCTCCTATTATTGCAAGGGCAACGTCCTGAGGACCTACTCCCTTTGCAGGTTCTCCTGTCATGTAAATTCCCACTACTCCCGGCATATTAATGTCATATGTCTGCTCTAAAAGCTGTTTTACAAGCTCAGGTCCTCCCTCTCCCATTGCCATGGTTCCAAGAGCACCATATCTTGTGTGGGAATCGGAGCCTAATATCATTTTTCCCCCTCCTGCAAGCATTTCTCTTGCAAACTGGTGGATAACTGCCTGATGAGGCGGAACATACACTCCTCCGTACCTTTTGGCACATGTAAGACCAAACATATGGTCATCTTCATTTATTGTTCCCCCAACGGCACACAAACTATTGTGACAGTTTGTAAGTACATATGGAATTGGAAATTTCTCAAGCCCTGAAGCTCTTGCCGTCTGAATAATTCCCACAAAGGTTATATCATGTGAAGTAAGCTTATCAAACTTAATCATAAGCTTTTCCATATTTCCTGATGTATTATGACTTTCCAATATACTGTAAGCCATAGTATTTCTGGCTGCCTCTTCCTTAGAAATGGTTTTTCCTGTCTTTGCCTTAATTATGCTGTCAGTATCCTGATTACATTCCACTACCTCGGTTCCGTTTAAAAGAAATGCACCGCCTTCGCTTAATTTAATCATTTTTGTCCTCCATTCTCAGCGATATATTGCTTAATTTATTAACATACGATTGATTATACATATTTTATTATAAATATGCAACCGGGTTTTTTCCCTTGGTAAATGGTACTTTCTTAAAATGCAATAATAAGTGCCTCATATGGCTTAAGAGGTATATTTAGCCTGTAAGGAAGCCCGTCACACTCACTTTTGACAGCCTTGTACTTAACAGGTATATTTTTCTTTTTCCCGGTCCTTCTTTTAATATAATCCTCCATTGTATCCTTTTCTGTTGTTACACTGTAGCTTGACAGTATCTGCTTATACATTCCTGCCTTAGGCACTCCCACACAATAATCCTTTCTTTCTATAGGGGTAAAATTACATATAAACAGCAACGCTCCTTTATAGTCAAAAGGATTTTTCCTTATGAAGCTAAATATACTTCTGTCTGCATCATTGGCATTAACCCACTGGAAATTTCTGCTGTCTGTGTCATAAGCATAAAGTACCGGATACCTTCTGTATATTTTAAGAAGACTCTTAACATATTCCTGCATTTCAAGATGGAGCGGCTCTTTTAACAAAAACCAGTCTATTTCCTTTGCTTCACTCCATTCATGAAGCATTGCAAACTCCTGCCCCATAAACAACAGCTTTTTGCCCGGGTGTCCCAGCATAAATGTATATGCCCCCTTAAGGTTTGCAAATTTATCCACAAAATATCCGGGCATTTTATTTAACATAGAGCATTTCAGGTGCACCACCTCATCATGGGATAACACCAGTATATAATTCTCACTGTTTGCATATGTAAGACTAAAGGTTGCTTTGTTATGATTCCCTTTTTTAAACAGAGGGTCTGTTTTCATGTAATCTATAAAATCATTCATCCACCCCATATTCCACTTAAACATAAATCCAAGACTTCCCTTTTCCACATCTCCCGTAACCATTGGAAAAGCAGTGGACTCCTCGGCAATTAAATATGCCCTTTTTATCCTTTTTGACATAATGCTGTTTAGATGCTTTAAAAACTCTATAGCCTCAAGGTTTTTGTTTTCTCCATATTTATTTGGTACCCAGTTTCCTTCAGTCTTTCCGTAATCAAGATAGAGCATGGATGCAACCGCATCTACCCTTAAGGCATCTATATGATACTTGTCCACCCAAAATAATGCATTTGCTATCAGAAAATTCTTAACCTCGTTTTTCTCGTAATTAAATATTTTTGTTCCCCAGTCTGCGTGCTCCCCCTTCCTTGGGTCAGGGTATTCATACACACATGTTCCGTCAAATTCTGCCAGTCCGCAGGCATCCTTTGGAAAATGTGCAGGCACCCAGTCAAGTATTACGCCAATATTGTTTTTATGCATCTCGTTTACAAAATACATAAATTCATAGGGTCCGCCGTATCTTGATGTAGGTGCATAATATCCTGTCACCTGATAGCCCCATGATGCATCAAAAGGATGCTCCAAAATCCCCATAAGCTCTATGTGTGTATAGCCCATTTCCTTTATATACGGTATAAGCATACGTGCAATGGTTTTATAGTCAAGAAATCCGTCCCGGTTTCTTCCGTAATCCTTTTTCCATGAGCCTAAGTGAAGCTCATAAATAGCCATAGGCTTCTTTAAAGGATTTTCCATCTCCTGCTTGTCAAGCCATTTTTTATCTGTCCACTTAAAATTATCTATATCAGCTATCTTTGATGCAGTTCCCGGTCTCAGCTCACTGTGGAATCCATAAGGGTCTGCCTTATAAAGAACATTTCCGGATTTTGTCTTTATGGCATACTTATACATATCCCACATTTTTGCCTCCGGCACAAATGCCTCCCATATGCCCGATGTTTCCAGCATATTCATTTGATTTTCCGATAAATCCCAATCATTAAACTCTCCAACCACGCTCACCTCTGCTGCATTTGGTGCCCATACAGCAAAATACACACCTTTTACACCGTCGATTTCCATAAAATGAGCACCCATTTTATTATAAATCTCATAGTGATTTCCTTCACCGAACACATATCTGTCCGCTTCTGTTATAATATTCATTTTTCCACACCCTTCCTAAATGTAACAAAAAAATAAGTCTTATGGTGATTATACCATAAGACCTGTCTTTTTTCCACATTGTGAATTACATAATCCCTAAATTTTTAACGAATATAGGATTATTTTTTAGAACCGGCTACAAGCTTAAATATTTTTTACCACAACCTCATTTAGCTTAAGATTCTTTCCGTATGTATATCCCGCATATATTTTATCACTGTTTTCCATTGATTTCTCATTACACAAGCTGTTTGCGGCAACAGCTCTAAAAGCATTTCCTATTTCTTCCATCACTTTAACGGCACTTTCAAAATCTTTATCCGTTATATGTGCATTGCCATGTATAAGTATCCTTTTTACATACATATAAAGACTTAAAAGATTATATGATATATCATATTTCATATCAAGGCTTGAGCTTAAATCATCAACAAAACTCATTGCTCTTTTTACAAAAACGGAAAAGCTTTCCCTGTCATTGTCTTTTAAAGCACTCACTGCATCACTTATATAGTTATTAATTATTTCACATGTTATGGACACCAGCTCTGTTTTTGAGCTTTGTGATATTCTCACGGAATACTCGTTTATCTGTTCCTTAGTCATAATAATCTCCATTCCTGAGCGTTTATGTTGGGGGCTTATTTGCGACGCTCCGGCACAAAACAGCCAAAGCTATACCAATATTGGGATACCTTACATTTACTGCAAAAGCTGCAGCACCTTATCAGGAAGCTGGTTTGCCTGTGCAAGCATTGATGTTGCCGCCTGTGACATAACATTATATGTGGTATATTTTGTCATTTCATCTGCCATATCCACATCTTCTATTCTTGAAAGTGAAGCTGTCATGTTTTCTTCCGTAACCTCAAGGGTCGAAACAGTATGCTCCATTCTGTTCTGATATGCACCAAGTCTTGAGCGGATTTCAGATATATATCCGATTGCCTCCTGAGATATTGTTATTGCATTTCCGCAGCCCTCCGATGTATATGTTCTTATCTTATCAAGCCTAAGTGTTTTGGAGCTTATCTCCGGTATCTCTATGTCTATCTCCTGATATTCATTTGCCCCCACCTGTATTGTCATGGCACCTGCATCAGTAACACCTGATCTTACCCTGTATCTGCTGCCGGCAGTGAGTCCTTCTCCTATTTCTATTTTCATCTCAAAGCCGTCATAATCCTTAATGGTAATTTCCTTTCCTGAAACTGAATATGATGCAGATGTTGTAAATTGAGAGTCATCTGCCGCACCATATAAAGCTACCACCGTTCCGTCCTGTCCGGATACCTTAACTTCCTTGTCCGCCAAGCCAAGTGCATTTGCTATCTCATCTGACGTACTGATATTAACAGAATAAGCAGAGCCATACTCAATCTGTGTGAATGTAAATGACGCAGTACCCGTAAGACTTCCCGTATATGTAATTTCCACTCCTGCTTTTTCTCCCGCCTCCATAAATTTCTCATATATATCGGTAAGGGTATCATTTTCACCTATTTCAACAGAAGCTCCGTTTATCTTTATGGTTCCCTCAGGTATACTTCCATTTGTCACATTTCCTGTAGAAAGCTGTGCCTTTTCCTCTGTTGCCTCATATAAAAGCTCATATTCTCCTGCATTTACCCCTGTAGATGTATATGTTATCTTTGCATAATCCTGATATGTATATGTCTTTCTTGCCAAACTGCCATCTAACAATGTTCTTGTATTAAAATCCGTGTCCGTAGATACCCTGTCTATCTCATCTCTTATCTGGGATATTTCATTCATTATGCTCACTCTGTCATCATCAGTATATGTATCACTGGCTCCCTGAACAGACAGCTCATTAATTCTTTGAAGCATAGACTGAATTTCCGCCAATGCTCCCTCTGCGGTTTCCACTACGGATATTCCGTCTGAGGTATTTTGATTTGCTCTGTCAAGATTTCTTATCTGTGTTTTCATCTTTACTGAAAGTGATGCCCCTACAGGATTTTCTCTTATATCTATAAGCTTATTGCCTGATGAAAGCTTCTGTAAAGATAATGAAAGCTTATCATCTGTACTGTTTAACTGATAGCAGGCCCTAAGTGCTGCCACATTTGTATTTATTCTCATTCTAATCTCCATTCTGGAGTGTTTTTTTGCGACGTGGCGACGCAAATCTTCAATTTGCGTCTGCCATCAGGGCTTATTTGTGACACTCCGGCACAAATAGCCGTGTGAAAAATAAGCTTTCGAGCTTATTTTTCACACTATGTATCCCTCCGTTTATATCTCAAGTTAATTAACTATGTTAGTTATCGGCATTTCCGCCCAAATCTTAAGTGCTTTCAAAAATGTTTTGGCCGTATCGTAAAGCTCCCTGGCTGTGGAACCGGAATTATCCCCGTCTCCCGTGCTTTGCACGGTAATATCCTCTGCCGGCACAACTGCAATATCAGCCTTTCTTCCAAGCATTTCTGAAAATACTTTCATATTCTGTGAAATATGATTGCAGATTTCATTATTTTTGCACCTGATTATTCCCCATACCGTGTCAGACTTAACGGTGAATTCTCCGTTTATACTGCCCAGTATTTCATTATCAAGCTCTATTTCCACCTTACTTTCCTCTTTTCCCCCGCTGTTGGCAAATCTTACCTTTACCATAACACTTTCCCCATTTATATCCACAGGTATATGATAACATTTATTTTGTGCCGATTTTGCCATAAATGCCGTAACCTGTGCAAGCCTTCTGTATTTAAGACAGTCCTCCTGCCCGGCATCAAGACCTTCCCTGTATTGCTCCTCCGCCTGCCGGTTAAGCTCTTCGTAACCTTCCAGCACCTCCTCGTGGTCTTCAAACCTGTCCAATATAACATTTTCACTGTCTAATGTATTTTTTAACATTCTCCTTATTTCCCCGCCATTTGTCATAAGCATTGCTTCTGCCGCAATATTGGCTGTGGTATATGTTATTTTTCCGTCAAGAAAATCAACCATCATTTTTTCCGTAAACCGCACACTATTTTCCTTTGATGCCTTATCAATAATGCTCTTAATATCCTCTGCCATATATTCCTCATACAAACTTCCCAAGCGGCGGGATTCGGCAATATTCTCAGGCGTAAGATATATTTCTTCCAAACCGGCTACTGTAGGATTTTCTCCATGATTTTTATTTGTAATATTTTCCAGTATATCTGCCAGCTTATTTTTAATAAGTCTTCCCTCATAATATCCTGTATTTTCATTTATGGTAACATTCATGCCATACTTTGACCTGGATTTTTCTGCCGTGAGAAGATTTCCCAATGTAAGAGCCGCACCCTCTGCCGTCACTGCTCCTATTGCTCTTGTGTCTGCTTTCTCTATGGTTTTTAAGGCTCGGTACAATTCAATATATGCCTGTCTTTTTTCTTCTGTAAAATTTCCTGATTTTTCCAGCTTCCACAGATATTTTGCATACTCTTCATTTTCCTCTGCTCCTATTTCACTGTTTATCTTAAGAAGCCTGTCATTTAAATCTTCTATATCTTCCTTTAAAGGATTTATGCCATTTTCAATGAGATATGCCGCAGTCTTTGGCGTTATATTTTTTATTGCCCTGTCAACCTCTGAGGCTTTCTCTGCAATGAACACTATACTTTCCCTTGTAATAGGCATCGAATTATATCCAAGTATTCTCACGGCTCTCCTTGTGTCCCTGTCTGCTGTCAGTCCGGTATCCTGAATAATTTGGTCAATGTTTCCAAATGCCTTTTTCAAGCTGTCCCCCAGGTCTGTCCTTACTTCTGTCCCAAGTGTCTCATAGGCCGTTCCTGCTTTTTCGTATGCCTGCTTTAACCTTATTCCCTCATCATACACATTTTGCATATCAAAGTTTTTCTCACTGTAAGCCGCCCCGCCTACTGCCGCCACGGGAAGCTTCTTTACCTCACCCATAATACTCATTACATTTGCAAGGATATCTGCTTTTGAAGTGTCAGGCTGTGTTAAAAAGGCAGAATAAAATTTAGTATTTTCCTCCTTAACAGCATTCACAATATATTCTATTTCCGTATATGTAATATCAACTCCCAGCTTTTCCATGAGGACTGCACCCTCCATGGTCATTACCGCCTTTGCCTCTTCAATTATCTGCTTTGCCTTTGCTAACTGCCTGTCGTATCCCTCTTCTTTACTATAAAAGCCTTCCTCCATTGCAGCTTTATCTTTCCCGGGAGCTTCCTCCAAATATCTTTTAATATTGGCAGCATTCAGTGTAAGCCTGTTTCTTACTATATATTCCACTGCATCATTTCCTGCATTTCTGATTGTGCTTACCACATCTTCTGCCTTTTTGGCATCTATCCACCCCTCTGTCATATACCCGTTTTCCGCCCCTGAATTAAAGATTTCCGCAAGCACCATATTTGCTTTTATGGATTCAGTATTTCTATCAGAAGGATTTTCAATATCCTGTAATTTCATGTATTTTACAAGGTTGTCCACCGTCAGGGGAATATCTCTTTCAAGAAGCCATTTGGCACTGTCAACTGCCCTGTTATCAGCTTCTATTCCGTTTTTCTCCATAAATTTTTCTACCTGTGATTTAAGCTGCTCCCACTGGTCTTTATCCATTTTCACCTGTACTTCATTCTGCGAATTTTCATTAGAGTGCACTGCCATATATACATTTTCCACAGTTGGCTCCATATTATTTTTCAACAGATACTCCTTTGCACTGTCATTAATTTTTCCCACGCTCTCTGCCATTTTAACGCCGTTTGCAAGAGACTTTGACTTTATAACCATGTCAATCTTTTTCCCGCTTATATCTAATGAGGATATATCCTTTCCCCCATATGCAGCAAGCTGTATCTGTATTCTCTCATAAACAGTAACTATTGTGCCTATTTCCTCTTTGTCTGCCGTTATTCCAAGCTCCGACATTTTTGAGTAATCCTCATCAGTTACAAGGTTTTTAAGAGTATCTATGGCATCATTTAAAAATGATAACGCACTGTCAGACATTGTTTTATTCCCTTTATCAATGCCTGTCTCCATCTCTGTTAATTTTGAATTTTTATCATATACCTGACCTAATCCGCTGTTCTTTTCAAGCCTGTCACTGCCAAAGTTTACCGCGGCATATTCTTTGAAGGTATTTTTTGTATCTGTTACACCACTTTTACTATTATCAGCAAAAAAGCCCTTATATTCTGATAATATTTTATCTATATTTACCTGCATATCATCTTCTGCCTTTCATAATCTTTACACAAGCTCTGTGCTATGCTTTATATATCGGCAGACTCCGGGGATTCCTTAACTGACATGCATGCTCTTGCCTCCTGTGCCTTTACCTCATTTAGTATTATTTTATACCTTATCTGCAGTGCGTTCAGCTCATATATACAGCAGTCTATCATATCGGGCTCCACAACATATGACAGATTTGTGTATACCGCATCTATAGCCTCTCGTGCCTGTTTCAGCTCCTTCAAAAGTTCATTTTTTTTATTTATCTCTTCATTTTTATCTTCCTTGTTCCTGTCCTTGAATATAAACTTCATAATTATCAAATCCTTCCCACTATGGTTCATTATATGAAATGATATATAAATTATGTTCCTATTTTTTTGTTTTATGCCTTCCTTCTTTAAATCTTTGTTAATCTTCTAAATGCAGCTTAATTTTACAGTTTATTTGTTTTTAATTTTGTCATTGTTTTTTATTCGTTTTGTAATTTTATTGCAATTTTTTTCATTTTTTCTGTAGACAAAAGTTTTTTTATATTATAAAATGACCTCACTTCTTAATTTTGTTTTTCGTTATCTGTTCCTATACCTTTCAGGAGGTGAAGCAGCATATGAATAACGGACTGATTGCTATTATGGATTATGAAGAAGCTTATACTGTAAAGCTGGCCGATTTTTTCAGAGCCAAAAGCGGAATAAATTATGATGTTTATGTATTCACTAATATTCATTCCTTTTTAGAATTTAATAAAAACAATTTTACAGATATTTTAATAATTTCTGAAATCTACGGTGATTACATTGCTGACTTTATCAATGTTGGTCAAATATATATCTTATCAGAGGGTTCAATAAATATTTCTCTTGCAGACTTTTCATGTATATACAAATATCAATCTGCCGAAAATATTATCAGGGAGATTATGACAGGCTATTGTGCACTAAACATACCTCCCTCCAGAATATCTCTCAAAGCTGCCGATGCAGTTATAAGAAGTATTTATTCTCCTGTAAAAAGATGTGGAAAAACAACCTTCGCTCTTGTACTCGGCTGTCTTTTGGCAAAAAATGAAAGTTCTTTGTTTATAAGTCTTGAGGAATATTCATATATCTCACTATATACTGAAGCTTCCTACTCTGACGACCTTTCAGATCTTTTATATTTTTATGGTCAAAGTCCTTATAATCTTGATAAAAAACTACTGTCAATGTCACATTCCCTGCATCAGCTTGATTTTATTCCGCCTATGCGTTTTTCACTTGATTTGAAATATTTAAGCGGCGAAGATTGGGCTAAATTTATACATGACATTATTTCCATAGGCAAATATAAAAATATTATATTAGACATTTCAGACTGCATAATTGATATTTTTAAGTTACTGTCTATATCTGACATCATTTACTTTCCTGTTTTAGATGATGATATATCAAAGGGAAAGATAGACAGATTTAAGGAAACAGTACGGCATATGAAGCTTGACAGTATTCTTAATAATTTAAAGGAGATTAAACTTCCCCTGCCTGATATGCTTTCCGGGGACAATATGTTTACCGGCTTACTTTATGGCTCCTACGGCTCATGGGTATCGAAGCTTATTAATGAGTATGGCAAATAAAACCTTTTTCCAATCTATAAGAAACTCTCTTATTTCAAAAATTAATTTTGCACAGGATATTGATAACGAATCATTAGAAGCACTGATTGACAACGAAATTACAGAAGTATCAAAGAGCAGCTACATTTCTCTCAAAACACGTCTTTCTCTTAGAAATGACCTTTTTTATTCCATCAGGGGACTGGACATTCTGGAAGAATTTTTATGTGACGACTCTGTTACCGAAATAATGATTAACGGATATAATCATATTTTTATCGAAAAAAACGGTAAAATACATGAAACCCAAAAATCCTTCTCATCCAAGGAAAAGCTTGAGGATATTATCCAACAGATTGTTTCGTCCTCAAACAAACGTGTGAACCGTTCTTCCCCTATTGTTGATACACGCCTTTCTGACGGCTCAAGAGTTAATGTTGTTTTAGATCCTATATCTATAGACGGTCCTGCCTTAACCATTAGACGTTTTCCAAAGATTCCTCTTACAATAGATTATCTTACGGATTCCGGCTCCATAAGCCACGAGGCTGCACATATGCTAAAGCTTCTGGTGGCTGCCCGCTATAATATATTTATAAGCGGCAGTACAGGCTCCGGCAAAACCACATTTCTCAACATACTTTCAGGATTTATTCCCTCAGACCAGCGTGTCATAACAATAGAAGATTCAGCAGAGCTTCAGCTTACACAGCTGAAAAATCTCATACGCCTTGAATCAAGACCGGCAAACATGGAAGGAGATGGTGAAATTTCCATACGAGAGCTTATAAAAACAAGTCTTCGCATGCGTCCAGACAGAATTATTGTGGGTGAAGTAAGAGGAGGTGAAACTCTTGATATGCTTCAGGCAATGAATACGGGACATGACGGTTCTCTTTCTACAGGGCATGGAAATAACCCTGTTGATATGATTTCACGTCTTGAAACCATGATACTTATGAATATTGATATGCCTATAACTGCAATACGGAGTCAGATTGCCTCTGCCATTGATATTATGGTTCATCTCGGAAGACTTCGGGACGGCTCCAGACGTGTTATAAATATTTCCGAAATACTGTCCTTTAAAGACAGCTCTGTTATTCTGAATCCCCTTTTTCTGTTTAAGGAAACTGGTGAAGATTCCAATGGGAAAATTCTGGGAATTCTTGAGAAACAAAACACTGCTCTTTCTAACACATTTAAATTAAATGCCGCAGGCATAAAGGAGTCTGACTTATGAAATTAACTGATTACAGAGTTTACAAATTGTCATACAGTGAATATCTTATTTACGGAGCTGTAATGCTTATATTTATTATACTTATTTCCTATCTGTTTTATCATTCACTGCTGCCATCGATTTTTCTGCTTCCCTGCTCTTTTATTTACTATAAGCAGATTGCTTATATTCTATACCGCAGAAGAAACGAAAGGCTCTGTAAACAGTTTATGGACTCTATCCTTTCCTTATCTGCCTCTCTTGAAGCAGGCAGCTCTATGGAAAATGCAATTTGGGAGGCCTATCTTCAAATATCTGTTATTTACTCAAGGAACTGCTATATAGCTCACGAGCTTAATGCCATACATAACCAGCTAAAGCTGTCTATTCCCATAGAGGAGGCATTCTCAAACCTTGCAGCCAGAACAGATATTGAAGATATCCTTACCTTCTGTGATATCCTTAAAATTGCTAAAAGAACTGATGGAAATCTTGCGGCTATAATAAAAACAACAGTTAATACTATCAGTGAAAAATTTCATATATCAAGGGAAATCAGAACAAATATAAACGGAAAAAAGCTGGAACAGCTTATAATGATTTTTATGCCAATATTTATTATTATCTATATACGTCTGTCATCACCCGGCTTTTTCAACTGCCTGTATCATAATTTGCCGGGCATAGCCTTTGTAACTGTATGTCTTCTATTTTACGGACTTTCCGTTCTTATATCCATAAAAATCACAAGAATCGAGGTGTAATATGATTTTTTTATACTCTGTTTTATTTATTCTCCTTATTGCCTTATCTGCTATATTTTATAAACATAAAAATCATATAAAAGCAGGAATATCCTTTAAGTCAAATCCACTGTCTGTATTTTACGGACTGTCATTTTTTATAATTGATTTTCTAAAAATATCTGACAGAAAAATCCGAAAGGAAAGCTCATCTGCATTTTTTTCATCTGCAAGAAAAAAAGCTCTTATGCTTAATCCCGGAAAAGATTCAGAACAGCTTCTCTATCTTTCCCTTGCAAAAAGCATATCTTTATGCATTTGTGTTTTTATAATATTTATGATTTTGGGCATTGTATACACCTTTAACAATATTATATCCGGAACCTCTTATGTAAACAGCCTTAAACGTCCTACAGACGGCTCGGAAAATATAACATATTCTCTTCAGGTAAACACAGAGGAAACCACAGAATATATAGATATAGAAGTATCAAAAAAAATGTATGAATACAGCGAGGTTATAGCTTTATTTGATAAATATCGTGAGGATATTGTAGCCGCCATGCTAAATGATAATAAATCAACGGATAAAATCACATCTTCCCTTACTTTTATTTCTTCAATAGGCGATGAAAATATCCTTCTTACATGGCAGCCTGAGGATACTTCTTATATAGACCTTAACGGCAATCTGATATATGACAATATTTCCTCCACCGGAACAGATACTACTATATATGTATATATGGAATTTAACGATATAACTGCCTCCCTTGCAATAGGCGTAACATTATACCAGCCTTCTGACTCATCTGTTACACTTAAGAAAGAAATTCAGGATTATATAGACAATAACAGCAATCCTGTCAGTACATCTGTCAGTCTTCCTTCCCGGATTTCAGGAAACAGTCTTACTTTTTCCTTTCCCCGGAAAAATGTAGATTATATTTTTCTGCTTCTTGCATTTGTATCTTCCCTGCTTATGTATATCCTTACCTCTAAGGAAACTGATAAACAGCTAAAACTTCGCAATCGTCAGCTTATGCAGGATTACCCTCATATTGTTTCTAAGCTTCTTTTATTGTGTAACGCCGGTTTAAATATACAAAACGCACTTAAGAAAATCGCAGAAGATTATAGACATTCCGGAAAGAAAATGCGGTATGCCTACGAGGAGCTTTTAATCACACTTAACTCTCTGTCAGGCGGAAAATCCCAGCCCTCGGCCTACAGAGATTACGGCAAACGGTGCGGTATTATGCCTTACATAAAATTAGGAGTACTGCTTGAACAAAACATTCAAAAAGGTACTAAAGAGCTTCATGCTCTTCTTGACAGTGAGGTTAAAAATGCTTTTGAAAACCATAAATCCGAAACAATAACATTATCTAAGCAGGCTGAAACCAAGCTTATATTTCCCATGATAATAATTCTTATAGTAATAATGGCTCTTATAATGATTCCAACATTTATGAACATATAGTTTATGCCTTTTTCTCCAATATATAAAAAATATATTTATTTATATATATTTATTTCAAACATCAAATGAAGGAGTGATTAAATGAAAAACAATATTAAAAATAAACTGACTATTGCCAAGCTGTCGCTGTTAACACGGATATATAAATTTAATGATAACAATAAAGGAATGGGCGTCATTGAAATTGTTCTTATTATTCTAGTTCTCGTTGGACTTGTGGTTATATTCAGAAGTCATATTACAGCTATTATAAATTCTGTATTTTCTAAGGTTACAAAACAGATTAACACATTTTAACAAGTATGGAGGTAAGGCTTTTCGTGAAAAGAAATTATTGCAATATTAATAAAGGCAGTATAACCATATATCTTACACTGGTTACGGCTATTATCCTTTCATTTATTTTTTCAGTTATAGAATCCGCAAGAATTACATCCGTAAAAACACGCACCAAAGCTGTGACATACTCTTCCTTAGATTCTGCCTTTTCTCATTTTGCCTTGCAGTTATATGAAAAATACGGCATTTTTGGTGTATTTACTGCTGAGGAGGATTTTTTATCTCTTGTGGAGGATTATATAAAAAAGAATTGCAATCCTAAAAATCCATCTTCTATAAATGCTCTTAACCTTATAAAATTTAAAATTGACTCTATAGAATATAATAACATATATCACCTTACGGATAATGACGGAATTATCTTTGCATCTCAGGCTGCATCATATGAAAAATACAGAGCTGCCAATGATTTTCTTAAAGAAATATCAGACCTTGAGCATAATGTATCAGACATATCATCGGAATCACCTGCAAAAATAGACAATAACACAATTATGATTACAGACAAAGATATAAACTTGATGAAAAATATATCTGCTGACCCGGACAGCGGCCTTTACAAAAACATCTCTCAATCTGATGCTGCCAATCTTAAAAATAATATTGTTGCAAAAGTAACCGAGCTTTTAAAGAGTAATCTTTTACTTTTTTTCACAGATAACCCTGCATCCTTATCCCACACTGAAATATCAGATGAAACAAAGGCTTTGCTTCCATCCCATACCTGCATTTTATCAGAAAATGCCAAAGCAATACAGTCTGAAAATATACCGGATACCATAACTACTGTAATAGATAAGGGACTGTTTTTAAGCTATATCAATAATTCCTTTAGCTCTTATTATGATAAGGTTAACCCTGATATATCTTTAAAATATCAAAGAGAATATCTTTTATGCGGCAGGCTTTCCGACAGTGATAATCTTTTGGCTGCTGCCATGGCCATGGTGAATTTAAGGGCTTCTCTTAATTTTGCGTATTTACTTAGAGACTATGATAAACGCAGTACTGCAATTAATCTTGCAAATTCACTATGCAGGAGTATTCCCATTGCATCTCAGGCTGCTGCCGCCTTAATTTTAAGTGTATGGTCTTATGCTGAAGGAATTATTGACGTTAAAGATTTATTTATGGGAAAAAAAGTTCCTCTCATAAAAAATTCTCAAAACTGGACCTTATCTGTTGAAGGTATATTATCTATGAATAAAAATACGAAATCCAGCAATCCCGGTCATGAGGGATATTCCTATGACCACTATCTTAATATGTGCCTCCTTACAGCAGATTCATTTAAACTCTATTTTCGCTCTATGGATCTTATACAGCTTGATATATGCGAAAACTGCAATTCTGAATTTTTATTTGCCGCATGCATTTCAGGTGCAGATATTAATGTTAATTACCACACCGATTCTATTTTTATAAATACACTTAAACTCATATCCCCTAATGCATATAAATTTCAAGTTAATATGGTTTACGGATATGACTGACACCAAAAGGAGGAAAATAAAAATGTTCTTCGGCATAAATACTATAAAAAATATAATTCTCCATGCATCAGCGACATCTGTGAAAAATTTCATAAAAAATGTCTCTCTTAATATCAGGTCATATGTCCGAAGGACATTTTTATTTTCCTCCCCTGATGCCTCTCTTACTCTTGAAGCAGCCCTGGTACTTCCTGTTTACATTTTTTTTATTGTATCCCTGATTTACATACTCAATATTCTTAACCTTCAAAACTCCCTTCAGGCTGCAATGGAGGAAGCTTCAAGAAACATTAATTTATATGCGTATATAGGAGAAAAGTTTAATGACCTTGATACCTTTGATAAATCACTTATAATAACAAATGAAGAGGATTTTGCAGACAGGTCTATACAAGCTGTCATAAATACAGCTCTTATTAAAAAGGCTTTTATTACCGATAATGTAAAAGCTCTTGCCGATAATTCTTATATTATAAACGGCAGCAACGGCATCCGTTTTTTTCTGTCATCAGTGTCTACTTCTCACTTTATAGACTTTAATATACAATATTATATAAAACTTCCGTTTTTTCCCGAAAATTTTATTAAGCTTAAAATTAACCAGCGATGCTTTTTCAGAACATTTACGGGAGAGGATATCTCATTAAAATCAGGAAGCTTTACCCTGTATGCTTACATTGCTCCTACAGGAAATGTATATC
This sequence comes from uncultured Lachnospiraceae bacterium, assembly GCA_944384155.1. GTDB lineage: Bacteria > Bacillota > Clostridia > Lachnospirales > Lachnospiraceae > CAG-303. Next base: position 38,858 of record CALWSG010000013.1, read on the forward strand.
ATACAAGTCCATACTGCAGCTATTTAAGTAAATATTACTCCATTCTTCCCTCATCTTATTTTGATGAAAATACCAATAATTTAGGTGAATACAATCCCTGCTCCCACTGTGCAAAACATTCTTCACCTTCCCCTAATGCATTTCTATGTGCCGGCAGTAAGGTATATCACAACAGCATTGACTGTTTTTATCTTAATGCCCATATATATAAGGTAACCTTAGACAGCGTAGAAGACACTATGCCTCTTTGCACCAGATGCAAGAAAGGAGTTAATTAATGTACTGCATTTTACTTCCTGCTATTTATCTTATAATCTGTTCTTTTACAGATATAAAATCTATGAAAATAAGTTTACCCTTATCCCTTATGTTTTCTCTTACGGGAATCCTCTTATCCTTGTTTTCCCTTACAAACCATCAAAATATTTTTGATTTAATTTTAAGTGTATCTGCAGGGCTTCTGATTATTTTAGCATCCTTTATTTCACGGGGCTCAATAGGCATAGGTGACGGATTTATAATATCAGTAATAGGCTGCTTTCACTCTTCATGGATTACTGTATGTGTAATTGCTTACAGCTTCTTTATTGCCGCTGTTTTTTGTCTCATATTGATATTGCTGAAAAAACAAAGTAAGGGTGTTAAAATTCCTTTTGCTCCCTTTATTCTTATAGGATATATTTTTAATTTCCTTACTTCTGTTAAATTAATATAAGGAAATGCCGTTCAATACACAATACTAGGAGTTTTCCCATTTACTGTTTAAATTAAGCATAAAATAAAACGGAGGTAATATTAAAATAATTATGAAAACACTTGAAGCCGCTTATATATTTCCTATTATATTTACATTAACCTGCTTTTCTATTATATTTACACTGCAAATTCACGACAATACTATTTCCGGAACCATGCAGTACGGTATACTTATTGAACAGGCAGTATCTCTTGAAAATTCATGGTATGGACCCTCAAAGGCATACACGGAAAAAACTATTTCAGATATTATAAATAATTCATATATTATAAATAACAGATCTTCTTTTTCAGCTTGTCTTTCCGGTAACACCTTATATATTAAAGAAACCGGAAAAAAAGACTGCCTGTCTGTTGAATTTTCCAATTATGAAAGATGCAATACTATAAGAAAGGAGACTGCTCTTATTTTGCAGTATTTAAATAAATGAATATATCATACAGAAAAATTTTAAATAAAAATCATCTTATTTTATCTAACTTTAATATTGATGCCTTTAATAGCAATTATCTTGTTAATATACTTATAAATAACAGTATTGACGGCCTTTTATACACAGAGCTTAATATAATTGATTCTATGCCTAACCTTTACTATGATATTACCTCCAAGCATTCTCTTTCCGCCTTTTTGGAAAACAAAAAAATAGGTTCAAATCTTTTATGTTCTATCCTTACACACCTGCACCGACTATTAGAAACTCTTGACAAATATATGCTTGACAGTTGTTATATCCTTTTATCTCCCGATTTAATTTATTTAAATCCTGAATCAAAGATTCCCTGCTTTTGCTACTGTCCCATAACAGAAAATAGTATAGAATATTCCTTAACAAATAACTTAAAAATACTTATGGAATATATAATTGCAAATCTGGACTATAATGATAAAGATGCCGTTGCATCAGCTTATACGATTCATCAAAAATGTATAAACGGCACTTTTTCCATTAATGACCTTTTATTTTCCATAGACAATAATACTCCGGAATCTGAAACATCTTCCAATGCTTTTTTATGTGAAAGTGAATATACAGCAGACCTTCCTGAATCTAACCCGACATATTATACTCCTGAGTCCGGAAATAATTTTTCTTTTTTTGCTTTTTTAGGTTTTATTGGAATTATTTTCATCTCACTGCTCTTTATACTTTTGGCAATTTACTTTTATTTTATGAAAAAGTCAATTTCCTTAAACCTTTTTACTGTTTTGTTTTTAATAGGTATTGTCATATTCTTATTGTCCCTTCCATACTTTAATAATAAAAGAAAATTTATTAAATATATGGAAAACAATAAAAAAATTTCAGATGAAAAATCCTTTAAAAATAATGACAATAACAATATTATTATGCCTATAGGCGATACTGTTCTTATTAACCATGCTTCCGGTACATCTGTTCCGCATCTTATATATACGGGAAATGATTTTAATCAAGATATAGCTTTAACCGGCTTCCCCTTTACTATTGGGAAAATAAAAGAAAACTCAGACTGCATAATAGAAAATTCTCTTATAAGCAGAATCCATGCACGATTTTATTTTAAAGATAGCTGCTACTATATTGAGGATATGAATTCCTCCAACGGCACCTATATAAATAGTATACCTACAGTTCCTCATACTTTAACGGAAATAAATGACGGTGATTTTATTACCTTTGCACATCTTACTTACATTTTCAAACTCAGCTAGCTTGAAAAACACCTAATGTAATGTTATACTTAATTAACACTTTTTTATATACAAAAGATTTGAAAAGTGAAAAAGTGATTTTGGGAGATTTTCATGATAGATAGAGATGTTATCAAACTTTTGCTAAAAAGAGGCTTTTATTTTGCTGCCTGCAACCAACCCGATGTTGCTATATTTTATAAGCCGAAAAGTCCTGATACTTTAGATGTATGTATTTTATCTGACTTTACGGGAGGATATGTTTATCTGCCACAGCAGCTTTACGCAATAGCTAATGAAGTTGAGCGTAAGTTTATTTTTAACGGTTATCACAATATTAGCTGCCATTTTATACTATTTACTGACAATCTTGACAGAGACAGAAATTTCACCTTGTCCGGCTTAAACTTCTGGCTTGTTGATACTGTTATGAAAAGACTTATTATATATGATAATCAACCGTCAGATTTTTATCTTTTAAGAGAGGAACTGGAAAATACTATTTCAAAACCTGATAAAAAAAGAAGTTCTCTCTTATCTGTACCATTTATTACGTTTATTCTTATCGCAATAAACGTAATTGTATTCTTTTTTATGGAAATGTATGGAAGTACAACAGATTCTTCTTTTATGGCGAAATATGGTGCCATGTCATGGCGGTTTTTATTTGAAGATCATGAATATTATCGCCTTATCTCAAGTATGTTTATGCACTTTGGAGGAGAACATATTATTAATAATATGATTACTCTTGCAGTAATAGGCAATGAAGTTGAAAAAATAACCGGGCACTTAAGATTCCTTATTATTTACATTTTAAGCGGTATAGGTGCAGGATTCATATCTGCCGTTTATAATATGAATGTGCATCCGGACGAATATATAATATCAGCGGGTGCATCGGGAGCAATCTTCGGTATTATAGGCGCCCTTTTAGTTGTTTCCCTCATATATAAATCCGTAAGACGTACAATTAAGCCTATAAATGTTGCTATAATAATTATACTTTCAATAATAAACGGATTTATGAACTTTCAGATTGATAACATGGCTCACATAGGAGGACTGATGTTTGGCATTATTATCACTTTTATTTCTTGCCTATGTTGTAAAAGTGTAATAAAATAATTTTAGCATTATACTGATTGGAGATTTAATTATGAATATTAATATATACTATGGCGGGCGTGGCGTTATTGAAGACCCTGCGTTATCTGTATTAAAAAAAATCGAAGATGTTCTTGAGGAGCTTAGAGTTAATGTAACCAGATACAATCTTTATGACTTAAAAAATTCTATAATGACTCTTCCTCAGACATTAAAGGAGGCTGACGGAATAATTCTTGCTGCCAGCGTAGAGTGGAATGGTATCGGAGGATACCTGCAGCTTTTTTTAGACGCCTGCTGGCTATACGGAGACAAAACAAAAATAAGTCAGATATATATGACTCCTGTTGTAATATCTACCACTTACGGTGAAAAGGAAGGCATGCTTTCGTTAATCAACGCATGGGAGCTTCTTGGTGGCAAGATATGTCCCGGATTATCTGCATACGTGGAGGATTATATAGATTTTGAGGGAAATGTTGAATATACCAATATTATAGAGAAAAAAGCAGAAAATATATATAGAACAATATCACAGCACATAAAGTCTCTTCCTTCCAGCAGTATTGCCATTAAACAAAATCTTATACACAACTCACTTGAGCTTACCCCTCAGGAGGGAGAACAGCTTTCAAGGTTTGTATCAGACGATATATATGTTCAAAAGCAAAAAGAAGATATTGAAGAGCTTGCTTCTTACTTTAAAGGTATACTTAAAGAGAATGAAACAGATGTTGAATCTGAATTTATTAAAATCTTTACCTCACATTTTGTTCCTCAGGATAATTTTTCTGCAACATATATGTTTATCATAGAAGACAAAAATAAAACCTTATATATAAAAGTAAATAACAAGGATTTATATATAAAATACGAAAAGCATAATTCTGCAGACATTATTGCCAAATTAAGCTACTCCTCCATGGATAATATTTCCAGAGGAAGAATGACATTTCAGCGTGCTTTTATGACAGGTGAAATAACAGCCAAGGGAAGCTTCAAAACCCTGTGTATGCTTGACCAAATATTTCCTTTTAATTAATTTGCCGGCAGCTTTATTGTAAATATGGTTCCGTCACCAGGTGATGATTTTAATTCTATGGTTCCTCCGTGACTTTCAATTATTCTTTTTGATATTGAAAGTCCCAGACCGGAACCATCTTTTTTACCAAAAGTCACTCCCTCATCAAATATAATTTTTTGGCTTTCTTCATCTATTCCGCAACCATTATCCATTACCTCTATTTTTATCCACTTTTTATCCTTTTTTACACATATTACTATAATAGGATTTTCTACCCCATTTAACGCTTCTGCTGCATTTTTCACTAAGTTCACAATAACTTGTCTTATTTTGCTTCTATCTATATCAGCACAAAACATTTCATGGGAACCTTTAATACATGTCATTACATTTATTTCATTCTCATATTTCTGCTTCATTTCTTTAGATATATAATATACCCATTCTGACACAGAACATCTTTCCCTGTTAAGCTCACTGCAATGATTGTAATTAGAAAGCTCCCTTAAAAGATTAACCATATAATCTATATCGTTAATAATATAATTCCAATACTGGTTACCTTTTACCTCATTAACTGTTCCGTCCACTGCCTTTATGGAATAATCTACAAGAGTTAAAACATTAAGCAGCTCATGTGATATATACCTAAGTGCTTTCTTAAGTGAAACATTTTCCTTTTCCAAATCAGGCAATAATTCATTTTTTCCCATTATTAATATCCCCTTTCACATAAATTCTATCAGAAACTTTCTTGTTTTTCAAATATATTCGATTTACACTTTTCGACACCCATGCTTAGCTTCCTCTAAAAAAAAGCAAAAATTAATCCGGGAAGTATTTACATAATCACCTGATTGTGTAATACTAATTGTATACAAAATATTGTGGAAAAGAGGTTAACTTATGATTAAAGATGATTGCATTTTCTGTAAAATTGCTAACGGAGAAATTCCTTCCTACTCTATTTTCGAGGATGACAATTTTAAGGTTATACTTGACATAGAGCCTTCCTCAAAAGGACATTCTCTTATTATTCCAAAAGCACATGCGGATAATCTTTTTGAATTAGACAATAATGTTGCCGAAAAGGCTCTTATTGTAGCAAAAAAAGCTGCCGCCGGATTAAAGAAAACACTAAAGTGTCCGGGAATAAATATTTTGCAAAATAATGGAGCTGCTGCCGGTCAAACTGTTAATCATTATCATATTCATATAATACCACGATATGATAATGACAATGTTAATATTTCATGGATGCATGAAACATTTAATAAAGACACGGCAGATGCATTTGTTAATGATGTTAAGTCAAACATTGATTAATCTTCATTTAATTTAAAGGAAAGGACACTCCGGTAAAAATATATGTCAAAAATTTTATTAACAGGCGGCGGAACAGCCGGTCATGTCACCCCAAATATAGCACTTCTTCCGTCCTTAAAGGAACAGGGCTTTGAAATAAAATACATAGGCTCCTATGACGGAATTGAGAAAAAACTCATTGAAGAACAGGGAATTGAATATGTAGGAATATCCTCAGGAAAATTAAGAAGATATATGTCTGCAAAAAACTTTACGGATCCTTTCAGAGTAATTAAGGGTTATGGTGAGGCTAAGAAATTTATTAAAGAATATAAACCTGACATTCTCTTTTCAAAAGGAGGATTTGTAAGTGTTCCCGTTGTTTTGGCAGCAAAAAAATATAAGATACCAATTATAATACATGAGTCTGATATGACTCCCGGACTGGCAAATAAAATATCCATTCCCTATGCAGTTAAAATATGCCATAATTTTCCCGAAACAGCCAAATACCTTCCCGAAGGTAAATCAGTTCTTACAGGCTCTCCAATAAGAAGAGAACTTCTTTCAGGAAATAAAATCTCCGGACTTAACATATGTAATTTTTCAGCAAATAAACCTGTAATTATGGTTGTAGGCGGAAGCCTTGGTGCGGCGGCCATTAATAGTATTATCAGAGAATCCCTTGATGAGCTTCTAAAAACTTATCAGATTGTTCATCTTTGCGGAAACGGAAAAATTGATTCCTCATTAGATAATATTGCAGGATATAAGCAATTTGAATACGTAAAGGGAGATTTAAAAGATCTGTTTGCCATGTCAGATATTGTAGTGTCAAGGGCAGGTGCCAATGCAATATGTGAAATACAGGCACTGAAGAAACCAAGCATATTAATTCCTCTATCTGCTAAGGCCAGCCGGGGCGACCAGATATTAAATGCAAAATCTTTTAAAAACCAAGGCTTTAGCGAGGTTATCGAAGAGGAAAATTTAACAAAGGAGCTGTTATTAGATACAATAAATAAAGTATACAATAATAAAAATAAGTATATTGATGCTATTAATAATTCCCAATCATCTTGTGCCGTAGATATAATCATGTCAGTTATAAATGACACTATAAATTTTTAAAGCAGTAAAGAAATAAAAGCAGCAACATCAAAGTTGCTGCTTTTATTGAGCATTTTATTCGTATTCTACTACATCAATCCATTTCATTATTAATCCCTGCTCCTCAGGAATATTATTATAAAGTCTTGCTGCTGCTACTACAGGAAGCCATTTCTGTACATACACCTTATCTGTCTTAGTCTTTTTGCAAAACATTTCCATATATTTATCTGCCATTTCAGGCATATATAATGACAGCCAAAGATAACTTCTTGCAATATCTGCACTGGCATTTCCTATTGTTGCATGATTCCAGTCAATTATATATGGCTTTCCGTCATTGTCGGAAATAATAACATTCTGAGGTGTAAAATCTCCATGACAAAGCTTTTTATGCTTTGGAGCACCGTCAAGTCTTGTAAGTAACTCATACTTCTTAGCGTCATCTATTACATCAAGACCATTGATTCTGCTATAAAGCTTATCTTTTAATTTCTTAAGTATAGGACAGGTCTTTGAATGCATTTCTATCTGTAAATCCACAAGCATTTCCATATATTCTTCCTTTTTATCAGGATTTTCTTTCATAAGCTGCTCAATGGTTTTACCCGGAATATAGTCCATAGCTATTGCCCATTTTCCATCAATAACTGATACCTCTTTGATTTTCGGAATATTTAATCCTATGTCTTCAATCTGTGCTGTTATTAATGCTTCACTCAGAACATCTGCTTTTGGGTATTTTTCCTTAAATACCTTCACTGCCATGTCTCCACTTTGGTACACTACATTATTTTTTCCTTCTGCTAATTTCTTCTCCAGTTCCATGATACAAGTACCTCCATATTAAATTATTCCGTTCTTAACGTTAAAGTAATTGTACCACTTTTTTTTGAAAAAGTACAGTATTTTCATACAATTTATTTAAAAATGTTTACTCGTAAGTATCTACTATAAATATGGTGAGGGATTCCATCAAATCAACTTTATTTTTATCACTAATCTTATTTCCGTACTTATCTGCAATAATTTTTATAACAGGTCTTTCAGGACTTTGTTTATTTTGCTTTATAACAATTCCCACATCACCTTCACTTGTTATCACCTTTGTCCCTATTGGATACATTGCTACCATCTGCAAAAACATATCAACCAGCTTTTTATCAAAATATTCTAAGGAATGTACCTTCATATATTCTATAGCTTCATATACTTTATACATTCTTCTTCCTATTCCCGTAATCATACTGTCAAATTCTTCACATATAGCGACTATCTTTATTTCATCTTCCAATTCAGAATAATGATTTTTAAATGGATACCCTAAACCATCTCCCCTCTCATGATGAAGAAGAACTATTCTCTTGGCTGTTTCAGACAGCCACTTAACACTTTCTATTCCGTTATATCCGTTTATTACATGCTTTCTATATTCTTTTAAATCATTAATTGACATATCTGCTTCATCTTTGTTTTGATATGATATAGTTGTATATTTAAGACCTATATCATGGAGAAGACTCCCCTTTGCCATCTCGGTTACACGTTTTTTATCAAGACCCCATTTCAATCCCATAACAGAAGATAAGGAGCATACATTAATACTATGAGTATATAAATCATTCCCTTCCTTACGTATATTTGTAAGCTGGTCTTCTATCTCCTCCTCACTCATCACTTCTTGTATTATATTGTCTGCCACCTTGCACAGCTTTTCTATGTCAGTAGCATTTTTAAATATATGTCTTTCAAGAACATTTTTTACAGTTTCTATGCTTTCTTTACGAAGCTGTTCCTTTACTATATAGTCGGGCTGTTTAAAATCAATATATGTATCCTCGTCCCTTACATATACATACTCATAATTAAGTTCTTTTAACCTTTTTATATAATCCTTTCTCACAACAGTTCCTGCTGTCATAAGTTCAGCTCCATTTTCCGTAAGAATATTCCTTGCAAGCACCTCATTTCCCTCAAGCTCATTTAAACTTTTTCTTATCATGGGAAAATATTTACCTCCTACTCCATGGCTTTTTTTAATGCTTCCTTTTCCTCTGTTCCTAATGGTATATATGATTCTCCCCTAATTATTTCTTTAATATATGTATAACAGCCTTCCCTGCTATGCATTGCATTTATTACAAAGCCTGTGTTTTCCTTATCAAGCATAACAAGAGCAAAGCTTAGTTTTCCTCCCATTTCATTAAAAGCATCATATTTTACTATGCCTACTTTTTGAACCGCAATTTTTAAATTCTCCATTATATCCAGTATTTCTTTTGTCTTTTTCTTATTTTCTGCCAACAGCTTATCTACCTGCTCGAATCGATTTTCTATTACATCCTCCAAAGCTTTCCCATTGTTTCCCTTCATAAATTTATTATACTTATCTTCCAGTCTATATAATCTTCTTATACTTATTACAGCTGCAACAATTAATCCTGCCATAAGAACCAGCATAACAATAAATATGTAAGCAGGGTCTATATTTCCCATTCCTATTTTATCTAATAAATTGCTATTCATATGTTTCTTTGCCTTTCTACTTTATCCTTTCAATAAGTTCAACTATTCTTTCCAATTCCTCAACTGAATAATATTCTATTTCTATTCTTCCTTTGTCCTTACTTTTTCTGTTAATTGATACATTAGAGCCTACAATTGTTTTTATTTTATTTTCAAGGTTTTCATATACAAAACCATCTTTATATTCCTCTTTTTCCTTTTTCTTTTTGGGATTTATTATATTTCTAACTAATTTTTCTGCTTCCCTTACACTTAATTTTTCATCAAAAACTTGATTTGCAAGCTTTATCTGCAATTCTTTATCCTCTATGCTAAGCAGTGCTCTTGCATGACCGCTTGTAATCATCTCATCGATAACCATCTGCTGAACTTCTTCTGCCAGATTTAAAAGTCTCATGGAATTAGTTATGGCCGTTCTGCTCTTACTTACTTTTTCTGCCACTTCGTCCTGTTTAAGATTATACTCCTTTAAAAGATGCTTATATGCCAATGCTTCTTCTATAGGATTAAGGTCTTCTCTCTGTATATTCTCAATAAGGGCTATTTCCATAACTTCCTCATTTGAATACTCTTTAATAATAACAGGAACCTCTTTTATACCTGCCATTTTTGCGGCACGCCACCTTCTCTCTCCCGCTATTATTTCATAATATCCTTCTTTTTTTTGTACTACTAATGGCTGTATTATGCCAAATTGTTTTATGGAATCTGCCAATTCAACCAGTGAATCCTCGTTAAAATTTTTTCTTGGCTGATTTCTGTTTGGCTCTATTTCTGTTATTTTAACAAGAGTTTCTACTTTTTTTTCAACTACCTTCTCTATTATCTTTGGCTCAGATGATTCTATTTCCAAATCGCTCTTATTAGGAATAAGAATATCTATTCCTTTTCCCAAACCGCTTTTTTTTATTGTTCTTGTCATTTTTACAATTCCTTCCTCTAAAATTCTTTTTCTATAACTTCCTCTGCCAACAATCTATAACTCTCAGCACCTGCTGATTTTGAATCATAAATATTTATTGGAAGTCCATGACTCGGTGCCTCTGCTAACCTTACATTTCTGGGAATAATGGTTTTATATATGTTTTGTTTCAAATTATCCTTTACATTCTCCACTACCTCCAAAGACAAATTTGTCCTTGCATCATACATGGTAAACACTACCCCTTCTATCTCAAGTCCTGGATTTAATCTTTTCTTTACAAGATTTATTGTATGTATAAGCTGACTCAGTCCCTCGAGAGCATAATATTCACATTGAATAGGCACCAATACGGTATCAGCAGCCGTAAGTGCGTTTACCGTAAGCATATTTAATGAAGGAGGACAATCAATTATTATAAAATCATAATTATCCTTTACTTTGTCTATATTATTTTTTAATATATACTCACGATTATCTATTCCTATTAAGTCTATTTCTGCACCTGACAAATTCACATTAGAAGGAAGCAGACTTAATTTTTCGATTTCTGTTTGGATAAGACAATCCTCCACCTGACATTGACCAATTATTAAATCATATACAGTATTATCTAAATTATTTTTATTAACTCCTACTCCGCTTGTAGAATTACCTTGTGGGTCTATGTCTACTAACAGCACATTTTTTCCTGTCTCTGCCAAACATGATGAAAGATTTATTGATGTAGTTGTTTTACCTACACCACCCTTTTGATTTGTTACTGCTATTATTCTTCCCATACTTTCCTCTTTTCTCACCGTAAATGTTTCACGTGAAACATTTATTATGTATTTGCTTTATGTTTCACGTGAAACATTTATTCAAAAATTCCCTTGGTCTATAAATTATATCACCTTTTACTTATTTATTCTACTGTAAAGAATAAATATTTTCTAAAACAAACAGACAAGTTATAAAATTTTTTTTAAATATTTAGAAAATCCCGCATAATAAAAAAGCATCCTAAGATGCCTTTTAATCTACACTATATCAACTAAATTATTTTTTATTGCAAAGACAGCCGCCTGTGTTCTGTCTGATACATCTATCTTTTTAAATATATTAGATACATGATTCTTAACTGTTCTTTCACTTATTTCAAGCTTTGCCGCTATCTCCTTGTTAAAAAGTCCCTCTGCTATAAGCTTTAAAACCTCCTCCTCTCTCTTAGTCAATAATTTCAACTTACTTCTATCATCATTTATGGAAGATAATCCCTCATTCAGCACAGAAATAAGATCTGACTGGATATATTTTTCACCGCTATATACTGCATAAACCGCATCCTTCAAGACCTCGGAATTTGAATCCTTCAATACATATCCGTTACAGCCTGCCTCAACAGACTTAATTAAATATTCTACTTCGTTATGTATTGTAAGCATTAGTATTTTTGACTTACACTTTTTTCTTTTAAGCTCGTTTAATACTTCCAGTCCATTCTTATTAGGCATATTTATATCCAGTAATATAACATCAGGTTCATACTCCTCTACTTTTTCCAATGTTTCTATTCCGTTTGAGGTTTCAGCCACAACTTTTAAATTACTGTCTAACTCTAAGAGCTGTTTCAGACCCTCTCGAACCATAGAATGATCATCTGCAATTAATATATTAATACTCATTTTTCTTTTATCGCCTTTCTTTCTTGTGCATATTATCTTTTGTTCTATTTACTTGGAATAATAACTGTAATTTTGGTTCCCTCACCTATTATAGACTTTATATCTATAGTCCCATTTAATAAATGAATCCTTTCCTTCATCATAGAAATCCCAAAACCCGACATATTATTATCCTCCGGTCTCTTTATATCCTCCACATCAAATCCTCTTCCATCATCACATATCTGAAGATATATTCCCTGCTCTATATATTTCAAAGTAATATTGATATTTTTTCCCTGAGAATGCTTTTTACTGTTACTTATTGCTTCCTGCAATATCCTTATAACCGTAATTGACTGCAATTCTCCCATAATATGCTTTTCACCTTCAACGGTAAAATTAATGTTTATATTACTTTCTTTCTTTGCCTGACTAATTATTCTCTCAATAGTTACATCAAGACCTATATCGTCAAATGACATAGGTCTAAGATTATAAATAATATTTCTAAGCTCATTTATAACTTCTCTAAGTGTTTTTGTTATAACTTCAAGCTCAAGCTTTGCTCTTATTATATCAACATCAATTATTTTGCTGCATATTTCACACTTATGAATAAGATTAGCAAGCATCTGTACTGCTGAATCATGAAGCTCCATAGCTATTCTTTTTCTCTCGTATTCCTGCTCCTTTACAATATTTATACCACTGTATTCCGTATTCTCCTCATTGCTATTATTGGATAACAATTCTTCTTCCTTTAAAGCATCTTTAATAACATTAATCTCTTCATCTAAAATTATTATTTTTTCTCTGCTCTTTGCCTGTATATCCAATAATTCTTCTCTTTTCTTCTCCAATGTTACTATTTCTGATTTTACAAAATCATTTCTTTTACTTCTCGGAGAAAAAACCTCAAAAGATTCATCTACATTTTTCTTTAACTGACTAATTGCATTTTCTGTTTCTTTTATTTCTATATCAATCTCATTATTTCGGGTAGTAAGGATTACTTTATCGTCTGAAAGTAAATCTAATCTTTTTCTTAAATAACCTTCTGCCTTATTCATAAATTCTGTCAAACCCTTTCTTAACACTGCAAAATTTATAATTTTGGTACATTATGGTTAATACGTCCAATACAGGACTACCCTTTTGACCCTTCGATATATTATAACACAATTAGTGCTTTTATGCAGTATAAAAATTTTTGTTTTGTAAAATTCAAAAAACATTTGTATATATTACTAATTTAAGCTATAATCAAAATATAAATTTTTGACAGATTGGACTGATTAATTTAATGAAAAAAAACAAATTTTTATATCTTTCTGCACTGGCAGGTTTAACAGGGGCGGCTATATATGGAATAAATAAAACTATTAATATAGTGGCAAATGCAAAATCCACACTTGCCAACCCTAACGGATTAAAATATGAATGGCGTTTCGGAAACATTTTTTATACCAAACAGGGAAATGGAAAGCCTGTCCTATTAATTCATGATTTAACCTGTGGAAGCTGTGATACGGAATGGAGATATATAGTAAATCAATACTCAAAGACAAACACTGTATATACAATAGATTTATTAGGCTGCGGACGTTCAGACAAGCCTTCTATAACATATACAAATTATTTATATGTTCAGCTTATAACCGACTTTATAAAAAACGTAATTGCTCATCGAACCGATGTAATAGTATCAGGCTCATCAGCCTCCTTTGTTCTTATGGCATGTTTTAATGACAGTACTTTATTTAATAAGCTTTTACTTGTAAATCCTATAAGCCCGGCACACAGCAATCACATTATAACAGGAAACCAAAAGCTTTTAAAAATGCTTATTGAACTTCCTATTGTAGGTACCCTTATATATAATATTGCAAACACAAAGCATAATTATTTTAATCTTTTCAAAAATAATTATTACAATAATCCATACGCAATAAGAAGCAGTATTGTCAGGTCATATTATGATGCTGCACATTACGGAAGTATGTCATCAAAATACTTATTTGCAAGTATTTGTTCAAACTACACAGGCATAAATTTATCCCGTGCAATCAAAGATATTAACAACAGTATTTTTATTATAGGTGGAGAACTTGAGCCTGCCATAAAGGAAACTCTTGCCGATTATACTGAACTTAATCCATCCATAGAAATATCCTTATGTGAAGGTACAAAACACCTTCCTCAGCTTGAGAAGCCGGGAGAGTTTATGTCACTTGTAAAAATATATTTATAAAAATAAAAAGGATGTACAAAAAAGTCACAAATGGCCGTGTAAAAAATAAGCCTTACAGCTTATTTTTTACACTAAAGGCTCTTTAGAAGGTATTCCTGCCTTTCTGGGATATGCTGTCTTTGTAGCCATTACTTTATCTATTACCACTAAACTTCTGCTTATATCAGTATTATCTATACAAAAATCCACAATTTTACCTACTTTTCCACCAAGCTTATCCACCGCATTTTCGGCCTGATTTACCTCTTCCCTACATCTTCCGGACTTATAAGCAACGAATTTTCCTCCTATCTTTACGAAAGGAATACAATATTCTGACAATATTGACAAATTTGCTACAGCCCTGGAAACGCATAAATCATATTGCTCACGGTACTTTTTATTTTTACCGTACTCTTCACTTCTCCCATGAATTGTTTCAATATTTTCTAATTTTAACAATTTTATTACATCATTTAAAAAACCAATTCTCTTATTAAGGGAATCAAGAAGAGTTATCCTTAATTGTGGATAACTTATCTTCAAAGGTATTCCCGGAAATCCTGCACCTGTACCTATATCTATAACATTAATATTTTTATTTATGTCAACTGCCTTCACTATACTAAGACTGTCTATAAAGTGCTTTTCTATTACCTCTTTAGGAGCCGTTATTGCCGTAAGATTCATAACCTTATTGGTTTCAACAAGAATGTTATAATATTTTATAAACTGCTGTATTTGACCTTCACTAAGTCTTATATTTAATTTTTCAAGTCCTGTATAGAATATATCTAAATAATTTTCCATCAGTTTTCCCTCTTTCTTCTCTGCTGCTCTAAAAATACAAGAAGAACAGATATATCAGCAGGTGATACTCCCGATATTCTCGATGCCTGTCCTATAGACAAGGGTTTATACAAATTAAGCTTTTGCACCGCTTCCTTTCTAAGACTTGGAACCATGGTATAATCAAAATTCTCATCCAGCTTCTTATTCTCAAGCCTTTTAAACTGCTGTACCTGACTTAGCTGCCTTGATATATAACCTTCATATTTAATCTCAATATTAACCTGTTCCTTTACATCATAAGGCAGAGGCTTTCTTTCTTTATCAATCTCAGCTATAAGTTCATAATTAAGCTCCGGACGTCTGACTAATTCGGCCAGTGAAGCTGCAGTCTTAAGAGGGGTGCTGTTATTTCTCTCAAGAAACTTCTGAATTTCCATATTTGCCCCTACATTAGTTTTCTTAAGCCTTTCTATTTCTTTGTTTATAAGGTTTTTCTTTTCTTGAACCGCCTCATATCTCTTCTTAGATATTAATCCTGCTTTATATCCTTTCTCAGTAAGTCTTAAGTCTGCATTATCCTGTCTTAGCAGTAGCCTGTATTCTGCCCTTGAGGTCATCATTCTGTATGGCTCATGATTTTCCTTTGTCACAAGGTCATCTATAAGAACTCCTATATATCCTTCCGACCTATCAATTATTATCTGCTCTCTTCCAAGCACGGAAAGTGCAGCATTTATTCCGGCTATAAGACCCTGAGCCGCTGCTTCCTCGTAGCCTGAGCTTCCATTAAACTGACCTCCACTGAAAAGTCCTTTTATCTTTTTAAACTCTAATGTAGGAAGAAGCTGCCTTGGATTAATACAATCATATTCTATAGCATAAGCATTTCTGACTATTTTTACATTTTCAAGTCCTGGAACTGTTTTATACATGGCATACTGTACATCCTCAGGCAAAGAACTTGACATCCCTCCAAGATACATTTCATTTGTATACAGCCCTTCAGGCTCTATAAAGACCTGATGTCTTTCCTTATCAGAAAATTTAACCACCTTATCCTCAATAGAAGGACAATATCTTGGTCCTGTTCCCTCTATTGCCCCTGAAAATAGAGGTGAGCGGTCTATATTATCCATTATAATTTTGTGTGTCTCAGAATTTGTATATGTCAGCCAACATGAAACCTGCTCCTTCTGTACACTTTCCGGATCAGTGGAAAATGAAAAAGGAACCACCCTCTCATCTCCTTTCTGCTCCTCCATTTTTGAAAAATCTATACTTCTTTTATCTACTCTTGCAGGAGTGCCCGTCTTAAACCTAAACATTTCAATTCCAAGTGATTTAAGGGAATCCGTAAGATGATTTGCTGCCTGAAGTCCGTTTGGCCCTGTCGGATTACTCACATCTCCATATATACATCTTGCCTTAAGATATGTTCCGGTACACAAAACAACAGCCTTAACATTATATATTGCTCCTGAGTAAGTTTTTGCACCTGTTATTCTTCCATCTTCTACTATAAGCTCCGAAATCTCTGCCTGTCTTATGGTAAGATTTTCCGTGTTTTCAAGAACATTTCTCATTTCCTGTGAATAATTCTTCTTATCTGCCTGCGCCCTTAGGGAATGAACGGCAGGCCCCTTAGAAGCGTTAAGCATTTTTGACTGTATAAACGTTTTATCTATGTTTTTTCCCATCTCTCCTCCAAGTGCATCTATTTCTCTTACCAGATGCCCCTTAGAGCTTCCTCCTATATTTGGATTACACGGCATTAAAGCTATACTGTCAACACTTACCGTAAACATAATTGTATTTAAACCTAATCTTGCACAGGCAAGAGCCGCCTCACAGCCTGCATGTCCTGCTCCTACCACAAGAACATCATAGCTTTCTTCCAAACAATTTGCTTTTCTACTATTCATTAATTTTCTCCTATATTATTTTCCCATGCAGAAAGAACTGAATATCCTGTCTACAAGATCATCTTCCACAGCCTCACCTATTACACTTCCCAGTGCTTCATAGCTGTTCATTAAATCTATTGTAAAAAAGTCTTCCGGCATATTATTTTCAATACTCTGTTCCACCATTTCCATACTTTTCAGTGCTTCTGCAATACTATGCCTATGTCTTGCATTTGTTATAAATACTTCATCATTAAAATTTACTTCTCCGTGGAAAAACATTTCCTTTATTTTATTTTCAAACTCATCAATTCCAATCTGATTTTTTGCTGATATTTTTACTATATAAGCCTTATCAATACTTTCCAGTATTTTTAAATCCTCACTGTTCATTCCATTTTCAAGGTCCGTTTTATTTAATAAAATTATACATTTTCTTCCCTTTATAAAATCTATTATTTCCATATCATTGCTATCAAAAGGTCTTGATGTATCCACTATATATATAATCAAGTCCGCATCTTTAGCCATGGCTTTTGCCTTATCAACACCTATTTTTTCAACTACATCATCTGTATTTCTTATACCCGCAGTATCTATAATATTAAGGCTTATTCCATGTATTCTTACATTTTCCTCTAGTATATCCCTTGTAGTTCCCTCAATATCAGTAACTATAGCTCTGTCCTCACCTAATATGGCATTCAAAAAAGAAGATTTTCCTGCATTTGGTTTTCCCAATATAACTGTCTTTATCCCCTCTTTAATAACACGTCCGTTTTCTGAGCTTTTTATTAATTCATTTAATCTTTGCTTTATATCTCTTACTGTATCTAAAAGCTGAAATCCATAATTATTCATCTCAATATGCTCAGGGTCATCTAAGGCAGCTTCTATAAATGCAATATTATTTAATATAATATCCCTTATTTCCTTTATTTTTTCTGAAACGCTTCCTCTAAGCTGACTTAATGAGCTGCTTAGTGCATACTCATTTTTTGCATTTATTACATCTATTACTGCTTCAGCCTGTGACAAATCTATTCTTCCATTTAAAAAAGCTCTTTTTGTAAATTCACCGGGCTGTGCCGGTCTGGCTCCGTTTTTTAATACAGTTTCCAAAACCTTATTAACTACAGTAATGCCTCCATGACAATTTATCTCGACTATATCCTCTCTGGTATAAGTATTAGGAGACCTCATAACAGACAATAATACCTCATCAATTATATTTTCTTCATCTACTATATATCCATAATGAATTGTATGAGATTTTACCTCTGATATTTTTTTGTTTTCTTTTAATGGCTTAAATATTTTTTCTGCAACGCTTATTGCCAAATCACCGCTAATTCTTATAATTCCTATTCCAGAATTAGTTATTCCCGTAGCTATTGCAGCTATTGTATCTGTACCGGACATAATATAATCCTTTCATTATTTTATAAACCTTCCAAATGCCAACATTAAATATATCAAGAAAAGGGGATTTATTAATCCCCTCTCCATAATACATATAATATTAATTTTTCTTAAGAAGTACAACTACATGTCTGTAAGGCTCCTCACCCTCGCTTTTTGTTGTAACATACTTATCATTTTGAAGTGCCGAATGAATTATTCTTCTTTCAAATGGATTCATT
This sequence comes from uncultured Lachnospiraceae bacterium, assembly GCA_944384155.1. Classification (GTDB taxonomy): domain Bacteria; phylum Bacillota; class Clostridia; order Lachnospirales; family Lachnospiraceae; genus CAG-303. Next base: position 57,501 of record CALWSG010000013.1, read on the forward strand.
GGCTCTAACGAAACAGCTCTCTTTGTTCTCTTTACCTTAAATGCAATATTTTTAGCAAGATTTTCAAGAGTTGCCTTTCTTCTTTCACGGTAGTTTTCAGTATCTACCTTTACTCTCATATAATTCTCACTATATTTGTTTACAACAAGACTTACAAGATACTGAAGTGAATCAAGTGTTTGTCCCCTTTTTCCTATGAGAATACCCATATCATCTCCTATAAGATTAATATTTACATTATCCTCATTTACCTGCACATCTATCTTTACGGTAAGTTCCATTGCATCAAACACTTTTCCTAAAAATTCAATAACTATATCTTCTATTGACTTTTTAGGCTGCTCCTTTAATCTTGCCTTTATCTTGGCCGGCTTGCTTCCTATTCCAAATACTCCGCTGCTTCCCTTGCTGACCACTTCATATTCAATATTATCACTTGTAGTTTCAAGTACAACTAATGCATTAGTTATAGCATCACTTACCGTCTTTCCTGTAAATTCCTGATATTCCATATTATCTCCTCCTAAAATTACTACTTCTTGTTATACTTACTTACAATATTTGCTTTTGCTGCAATTCCGCCTTTTCCCTTAGTCTGTGAAGTAGAATTATTATTTGTATTTGCCTTACCTTCTGTAGGCTTGCTTTCTTCAACCTTTATATTTTTTACATTTGATGTGGCTGCTGTTGTTATTTTCTTTGGAGGAAGCCCCTGCTTTGCTCTCTTTTTATTTGCCTTCTCTACATTTGACTTAATAATGTCATTTACATCAACATTAACAAAATACTTTCCTATAAATATAGACTGTACTGTCTGTACAACTGCACTCATTATCCAGTATACACCAAGACCCGCAGGAAGTGTATAACAGAAAATTGCCGACATAATAGGCATTGTGTATGTCATCATCTTCATTGAAGAACCCATTGGATTATCTGTCATACCTGTCTGACTGCTGTTAAACTTATTTGCTACCTTAACGCTTAAAAACTGTGTTGCTGCTGCAAGTAAAGGAATAAGTATTGACCATACATTTCCTGCCGCACTTGGAGACTGGCTTAAATTAATACCTATAAAATCATATGAATTATCCACATTTTCTTTTATTTCATCAATACTGCTTCTGTTTGAATCTATTGAAGACTTTATTGATGTCCAATCATCAGCAGACATTTCACTGTATTCAGTTATAAGCTTCTCATCTTCCTTATTATTTTCAAGAAGCTCTGCCCAGTCATCAGCAGACATTGCAGAAAGTTTTTCTATTATTTCATCAGCTTCATCATAAGCACCAAAAATCTGTGTAAATATAGCATCAGGAGAAACTGCTATACCGGAAAATGCATTTGATATATTTTCAGCAGTTTTTTCTTTGTCTATACTGTCATCAGATTTTTCATAATATGCATCTTCAATTTCATCCAGCTTCCCATCCTTATCTCCGCCGCTTAACTCGTCTAATTTATTTATGTCATAAAAATAATCTACAGATTCACTTATATATGCTCCCGCATCATCAAAATAGTTACCCACTTCATCAATAAATACAGGTATTTGACTTACAACACCATAGAGTGCCAATAAAATAGGCATCTGAATTAATAATGTAAGACAGCCTCCTGTAGGAGAAGTTCCATACTTTTCATATATGGCAGACATCTCCTGATTCATCTTCATCATGGATTCCTGATCTCTTTTATCCTTATATTTTTTCTGAACAGCCTGAATTTCAGGGTTCATAACGGCAGATAACTTTGTAAATCTCTGCTGCTTTATTGTCATTGGAAGCAGTATCATCTTTACAATAATAGTAAACAATAAAATACATAAACCAATATTATATATGCCGAATATGCTGAAAAATTTATACAGCAGATTCATTATCCAACCTAATACTTCCGCTACCTGTTTTATAACGGGAAGATTATAACACGATAAAAATACGCTAGTCACTTAATTTCCTCCTTATGGAACAGGGTCATACCCACTATACTTTGAAAATGGATGACACTTTAATATTCTTATTAAAGATAATTTTGTACCTTTGAGTGCTCCGTATTTTTCTATAGCTTCCAATGCATACATTGAACATGTAGGTGTAAACCTGCAATGACAATTTTTTTTATACGGGGAAATTGCTGACCTGTAAAATCGTATCAGACCAATTAATATCTTTTTCAACTCAAATTACTCCATTTCTTATTATGGCATACAGGCTAAAATATTTCATACCTATTTATCTATGCAAATTCCATGTAATCTGCATAAATGTATAAATGCACTTTCGATTTCTTTATAACTTCTGCCCTTTGCCGTAGTCCTGCCGACTACTACTATACTCAGACTACTACTAAGTAAGCTCTTATTTAACCTGAAGCTTTCCCGTATGAGCCTTGTTACCCGATGTCTTACAACACTGTTTCCTACTTTTTTGCTTACTGATATTCCAAGTCTCTGACGGTTTTCTTCATTTCTAATCACATACATTACCAGATATTTATTAGCATATGATTTCCCATTATCATATACATTCTTAAATTCACCGTAATTTTTCAACGAATCAATATTCTTCATTTTTTAGCATTTCCTTTAATACTTCGGAAAGAAGAAAAGACCACACAACTGCGGTCTTATGCTGATAATTTCTTTCTTCCTTTTGCTCTTCTTGCAGCTAAAACTTTTCTTCCGCCGGCTGTACTCATTCTAGCTCTGAAACCATGAACCTTTGCTCTTGATCTCTTCTTTGGCTGAAATGTCATCTTCATAATTTGGCACCTCCTTTTTTTCTAAACAAAATAGTAAGACATCATTTTTATTATATTAGGTATCAATAATTACGTCAAGCAAAATTTTATACTAAATGGAAAATAAATTTAAAATTTATCCACATGACATAATTCGACATTCTACTTTACATAATGTTATCCACAAATTGTGTATAACTTGTGGATAAATTGTGGTTTTTTTCAATTTTTAATTTAAAATCCTCTTTTATAGCCAATTAAAATTGTAGATAAGTATTTCACACTTAATATAATAAATATATAATAATATTTGTCAACACATAATTCCTTATGTATTATTTTCTTTTTTTCAACATTTCAACATTTTTTCTATCAACACTGAATTTTATTTATTTTATCGTATATCTTTCATATTTGCACTTTTTTCCCACTTTTTTATCCACACCCTCTCTTCTTTCACCTTTTTAACTTTCCATTGAAAAATCCCTTTAAATAGTGTAAAATACATATTATATATGTGATTAAACAGGATTACTGCATATATTAAGGAAAAAGATTATTCTCTAAAAGAATTGGAGCTTATTTATGTTTAAGTTATTAACAGAAAAATGGGATGAAATATTAGATTTTTTTAAAAAAGAATTTGAAATATCCGATGTTTCATTTAAGGCTTGGATAGAACCGCTTGAAATTCATTCTGTCCATGATGGAATGGTGACTCTCCTTGTCAAGGATGAGAATATTATGACAGGATATCTTCAAAAAAAATACTATAAGCCTTTGCAATTTTCCATTCAGGAAATTACAGGTGAGCAGTTGGATATAGAATTTCTCCATGAAAATGAGATTAATTCTAAAAATTCATATACAACACCTGCAAAAGCTGCCATCAGTACTCCCAACCCTATGCTTAATGCAAAAAAGCTTGATGCAAACTTAAATTCCAACTATACATTTGATAATTTTGTGGTTGGAAGCAATAATAACTATGCTCACGCTTATGCACTGGCAGTTGCAGAATCTCCCGGAGAAATGTATAACCCTCTTTTTATTTACGGAGGTGTCGGACTTGGCAAAACACATCTTATGCATTCCATAGGAAATTTTATACTTGAAAAAAATCCTAACGCAAAAATCAAATGTGTTACAAGTGAAACCTTTACTAATGAAGCCATTAATGCAATTCTTAGCAAAGAACCTTCCGTAAAAACTGATTTCAGGGAAAAGTACCGCAATCTTGATGTTTTTTTAATAGATGACATTCAGTTTATTATAGGTAAGGAACGTTCCCAGGAGGAATTTTTCCATACCTTTAATTCTTTATATGAAGCAAATAAACAGATAGTAATTTCTTCGGACAAGCCTCCAAAAGAAATGTCTACATTGGAGTCAAGGCTTAGAACAAGGTTTGAGATGGGACTCACAGTAGACATATCTGCACCTGATTACGAGACAAGAATGGCTATTCTTATGAAAAAGGCAGAAATGGAAGGTTATACCATAGACAATGAAATATTTGAATATATAGCTGAAAATATAAAATCAAACATTAGGGAATTGGAAGGTGCCTTAACTAAAATAGTTGCTTTTGCAAGAGTTTCAAAAACACCTATAAATATAGACCTTGCAAAAGAAGTATTAAAGGATATTATATCTCCCGATGAAAGTAAAGAAATTACGCCTGCTCTTATAATAAAAACAGTAGCAGAACACTTTAACATATCACCTGATGATATGTGCTCAAAGAAAAAAAGCCAGGATATAGTTTATCCCAGACAGATAGCTATGTACCTTATAAGAAAAATTACCGAGACATCTCTCCAAAGCATAGGAACAGCTCTTGGCAGAAAGGACCATACCACAGTTATACATGCTGTAGAAAAGATAGAAAAGGAAGCAGCTACAAATGAAACTACACGAAATACAATAGAGGTAATTAAGAAAAAGATTATTCCTGATTAAATACATTATAATAGGAAGAAACTCTTTACACATTTTTTTCCACAGCTTGTACACTTTATAGGCTTTACACCTGTGAATTGTATTATGGACAAAAAATTTGCCATATTTTCATTTGTTTATAAATTTTTGTAAAGTTTATACTTTTTTTAAGTTGTTCACAATAATTTTTAAAGCTGAAATCCTTTAAAATTAAGGCTTTCAACACTTATTAACAAAAACACACCTTATATTACTTAAACTGCTACATAATTAAATTATATATTTATATAAACAACATTAACTTAAATTTTCACATAGACCTGAAAGGAGCTTTTACACATGAAACTTATATGTTCAAAATCAGATTTACTTCAAGGAGTAAATATTGTACTTAAAGCAGTACCTTCAAAAACTACAATGTCTATATTAGAATGTATACTTATTGATGCTACTGCAAATGATATAAAATTTACTGCAAATGATATGGAGCTTGGAATAGAAACAAAAGTAAAGGGAGAGATTTTATCAAATGGAATGGTTGCTTTAGATGCAAAGATATTTTCTGAAATAGTAAGAAAGCTTCCTGATAATGATGTTACAATAGAAACAGATGATAATTTAAGAACAACCATAAGTTGTGAAAAAGCAATATTCACCATTTCAGGGAAATTGGGAGAAGATTTTTCTTATCTTCCTGTTATAGAAAAAAACAGATTTATTTATATGTCACAGTTTACCTTAAAGGAAGTTATAAGGCAAACTATATTTTCAATATCAGATAATGATACAAATAAGCTTATGACAGGTGAGCTTTTTGAAATAACAGAAAATGAATTAAAGGTTGTTTCTCTTGACGGTCACAGAATATCCATAAGAAAAATAGAACTTAAGGAATCCTTTGATAATATTAAAGTAGTTGTTCCCGGAAAAACATTAAATGAGATAAGTAAAATACTTTCGGGGGGAACAGAAGATGAGGTTAGAATATTCTTTACTGCAAATCATATAGTTTTTGAGTTTGATGAGACTGTTGTTGTATCAAGGCTTATAGAGGGAGAATATTTTAAAATTAATCAAATGCTTTCAAGTGATTATGAGACAAAGGTTACAATTAACAAGAAGGAATTTTTAAGCTGTATAGACAGAGCTACCCTGCTTATAAAAGAGGGAGATAAAAAGCCTATAATAATCAATATTACAGACGGTGAACTGTATTTAAAAATATCCTCAATGTTAGGCTCAATGAATGAAAACATTGATATATCTAAAGAAGGTAAGGATATTATGATAGGATTTAATCCTAAATTTTTGATTGATGCCTTAAGGGTAATAGACGATGAAACTATTGATATTTATCTTGTTAATCCTAAAGCTCCGTGCTTTATAAAGGATGCTGAAGAGAAGTATATTTATCTTATTTTACCTGTAAACTTTAATGTGGCAGGATAAGCTGACCGGAGGTAAAAATGGAAACCATAATTTTAAGAGACGAGTATATTAAGCTGGGACAGGCACTTAAAGCTGTCGGTTTATGTGAATCGGGAGTTGAGGCAAAGGATGTTATAGGCGAAGGGCTTGTTAAGGTAAATGGTGAAGTTGAGACAAGGCGTGGAAAAAAGCTTTATGACGGTGATGTGGTAGCCTTTAGGGGCGAGGAAATTAAAATATTAAAATAGCTTTTTGGAAGGGCAAGATAAATTTATGTATATTCAATCACTTGAATTAAATAATTACAGAAATTACAGTGAGCTGAACATGGAATTTGACAGGGGTACTAATATACTTTACGGTGATAATGCCCAAGGAAAAACAAATATCCTTGAATCAATTTATCTTGCAGCAACAACAAAATCCCACAGACAAAGCAGGGATAAAGAAATTATAAATTTTAATAATGATGAGGCTCACATAAAGGTTATTATAAATAAAGACAATATTCCCATAAGAATTGACATGCATTTAAGGAAAAATAAATCAAAGGGAATAGCAATAAACGGAATTCCAATAAAAAAAGCAAGTGAGCTTTTCGGAATATTAAATGTTGTGTTTTTTTCGCCGGAGGATTTAAATATTATAAAAAACGGTCCTTCAGAGAGAAGACGCTTTATAGATTTGGAGCTTTGTCAGCTCGATAAGGTATATGTTTATAATCTTGTAAACTACAATAAGGTTATAAATCAGAGAAATAAGCTGTTAAAGGATATAAATCTCGTTTACGGAACTGACAGGGAGCTTATGGATACTCTTGATATATGGGATATGCAGCTTGCAGATTTTGGTGCCAGAATAATACAGAGAAGGAATATATTTGTAAGGGAGATTAACGAAATAATATATGGAATACATAAAAGCATAACTGACGGAAAGGAAGAGTTAAACATAAAGTATGAACCAAATATTATTGGCAATAATCTGTATGAGGAGCTGTTAAAATGCAGGGAAAGAGATATTAAAATGAAAAGCACAACTGTAGGCCCACACAGAGATGATATAAGCTTTTTAAACGGAAGCATAGACATACGAAAGTATGGAAGCCAGGGTCAGCAGAGAACGGCAGCATTATCCCTAAAGCTATCGGAAATTGAGCTTGTTAAATCAAGGATAAATGATTTTCCGGTACTTCTTTTAGATGATGTGTTATCTGAGCTTGACAGCGGAAGGCAAAGGCATCTTCTAAAGAGTATAGACAATGTACAGACGATAATAACATGTACAGGTCTTGATGAATTTATAGAAAACAGATTTAACATAGATACAATTTATCAGGTAGTAGAAGGAACTGTGCATAAAATAAGTGCAGAAAAGAGGTAAAAAAATGAGTGATATTAATAATAATTACGGCGGCGATTCAATACAGATATTGGAAGGACTTGAAGCTGTAAGAAAAAGACCGGGTATGTACATAGGCAGTACATCATCAAAGGGATTACATCATCTTGTATATGAGATAGTTGACAATTCTGTAGATGAGGCGTTGGCAGGATACTGCACTGAAATTGATGTGCAAATAAACAGTGATAATTCTATTACCGTAAAGGATAACGGGCGAGGTGTACCTGTAGAAATAAATTCAAAGACAGGAAAGCCTGCTGTGGAGGTGGTTTACACAGTTCTTCACGCAGGAGGAAAATTTGGAGGAGGAGGCTACAAGGTGTCAGGTGGTCTTCATGGGGTAGGTGCGTCTGTTGTCAATGCTCTTTCAGTATGGCTTGAGGTAAAAGTATATAGAAACGGAAATATTTATTTCCAGAGATATGAGCGTGGAAATGTAATGAATGAGTTAAAAATAATAGGAACCTGTGATGAGGGTAAGACAGGAACCGAAGTAACATTTTTACCTGATGGAAAAATATTTGAAGAAACAGTTTATGATTATAGTATTCTTAAAACAAGATTAAGAGAAGTAGCATTTTTGACAAAAGGACTTAAAATAATTCTCCGTGATGACAGAGAAGAAAAAAAGGAGAATATATTCCATTATGAGGGAGGAATAAAAGAATTTGTAACTTATCTTAATAAAGGTAAGGAACCTCTGTATGAGCAGGTTTTATATTTTGAAGGACAAAAAGATACTGTATATGTTGAGGTAGCAATGCAGCATAATGATTCATATACGGAAAATACATATACATTTGTAAATAATATAACGACTCCTGAGGGAGGAACTCACCTTGAGGGATTTAAAAGAGCAATTACAAAAACCTTTAATGATTATGCCAGAAGCAATAAGCTTTTAAAGGAAAGTGAACAAAATCTTTCAGGTGAGGATATAAGAGAAGGACTTACATCTATTATAAGTGTAAAAATAGAGGAGCCTCAGTTTGAGGGACAAACCAAGCAAAAGCTTGGAAATAGTGAGGCAAGAGCAGCAGTGGAAAATGTAGTGAGTGAACAGCTTACTTATTTTTTGGAGCAGAACCCTCAGATTGCAAGAATAATATGTGAAAAGTCTATTTTAGCACAAAGGGCAAGAGATGCGGCAAGAAAGGCAAGAGATTTGACAAGAAGCAGAAAGACTGCACTTGACGGCAATGGTCTTCCGGGAAAGCTGGCAGACTGTTCCGACAAAAATCCTGAAAACTGTGAGATATATATAGTTGAGGGAGATTCGGCAGGAGGTTCGGCAAAAACTGCAAGAGACAGAGCAACACAGGCTATACTGCCATTGAGAGGAAAAATATTAAATGTAGAGAAGGCAAGACTTGACAGAATACTTGGAAATGCAGAAATAAAGGCTATGATAACTGCTTTTGGTACAGGTATACATGAAGATTTTGACATAGAAAAGCTAAGGTACCATAAGATTATAATAATGACGGATGCTGATGTTGACGGTGCACATATAGCAACGCTGCTTCTGACATTTCTGTATAGGTTTATGCCACAGCTTATAAGACAGGGATATGTATATCTCGCAACCCCTCCTTTGTATCAGATAGTAAAAAACAAAAAGGTATGGTATGCGTACAGTGATGATGAGTTAAACAAAATTCTCACTGAAATAGGGCGAGATGGAAATAATAAAATACAGCGTTACAAAGGTCTTGGAGAGATGGATGCAGATCAGCTCTGGGAGACAACAATGGATCCTAAAACAAGAATTTTAAAGAGAGTTCAATATGATGAAGATATGCAGTCAGAGCTTGACTTAACATTTACTACGTTAATGGGAGATCAGGTAGAACCAAGAAGAGAATTTATAGAAACAAATGCAAGATTTGCAGAAAATCTTGACATTTAACAGGAGGTAGAAAATGGACGAACATATCTTTGATAAGATTCATGATGTGGACTTAAAGAAAACCATGGAAAAATCTTATATAGAATATGCCATGAGTGTAATTGCAGCTCGTGCATTGCCTGATGTAAGAGATGGATTAAAGCCTGTACAAAGAAGAATATTATATTCAATGATAGAGCTTAATAACGGTCCTGATAAGCCACACAGAAAATGTGCCCGTATTGTCGGTGATACAATGGGTAAATATCATCCTCACGGAGACAGCTCAATATACGGGGCACTTGTAAATATGGCACAGGAATGGTCTACAAGATATCCTCTCGTAGACGGTCACGGAAATTTTGGTTCTGTAGACGGTGACGGAGCTGCCGCAATGCGTTATACGGAAGCAAGATTAAGTAAGGTATCAATGGAGATGCTTTCTGACATTAATAAGGATACTGTTGATTTTATTCCTAACTTTGATGAAACAGAAAAAGAACCTACAGTTCTCCCTTCAAGATATCCTAATCTTTTGGTAAACGGAACTAACGGTATAGCAGTAGGTATGGCAACAAATATACCTCCTCATAACTTAAGGGAAACTATAGCGGCTGTTGTAAAAATAATAGATAACAGTATAAACGAAGACAGGGATACTGATATAGAGGAAATATTACAGATTATTAAGGGACCTGATTTTCCTACAGGTGCTACTATTCTTGGAACAAAGGGAATAGAGGAGGCATATAGAACCGGAAGGGGAAAAATAAAAATTAGAGCTGTGACAAATATAGAAGCCATGGATGGAGGAAAGTCAAGAATAGTTGTCACAGAGCTCCCTTATATGGTAAATAAGGCAAGGCTTATAGAAAAAATAGCAGAGCTTGTAAAGGAAAAGAAGATAGATGGCATAGTTGCATTAAGAGACGAATCTAATAAAGAGGGTATGAGAATAGTCATAGAATTAAGACGTGATGCAAATGCCAATATTATACTTAAGTATCTTTATAAGCATACACAGATGCAGGATACATTTGGAGTTATTATGCTTGCTCTTGTTAATAATGAACCTAAAGTCCTTAATATTTGTCAGATGCTTGAAAACTATCTTCTTCATCAAAAGGATGTAGTGACAAGAAGAACAAAATATGATTTAAATAAGGCAGAGGAACGTGCTCATATATTGCAGGGATTGCTTATTGCACTTGATAATATTGATGAGGTTATTAAGATAATAAGAGGTTCAAGGACAACTGCAGATGCAAAAGCAGGATTAATGGAAAGATTTTCATTGAGTGATGCACAGGCACAGGCAATAGTTGATATGAGACTTCGTACACTTACAGGTCTTGCAAGGGAAGATTTGGAAAAAGAGTACGCAGAGCTTATGAAAACTATTGATTATTTAAAATCAATTCTTGCAGATGAAAAGAAGCTTCTTGGAGTCATAAGAGAAGAAATACTTGCCATATCGGAAAAATATGGTGATGACAGAAGAACATCAATAGGATATGATGAGGACGAAATATCACTTGAGGATCTTATTGCTGTTGAAAATACAGTTATTGCAATGACTAACCTTGGTTACATAAAGAGAATGACTGTGGATAATTTTAAATCACAACACAGAGGCGGAAAAGGCATAAAGGGTATGCAGACTATCAATGATGATTTTATTGAAGAGCTTCTAATGACAACAACTCATCATTATCTTATGTTTATAACAAATAAGGGAAGAGCATACAGAATAAAGGCATATCAGATACCAGAAGCAGGCCGTACCGCAAGGGGAACTGCTATTGTTAATCTTATAGAGATGCAGCCTGATGAAAAGATAACTGCAATGATTCCTATTAAGAATTATGCCCCTAATTCATATCTTCTTATGGCTACAAAGCAGGGAATAGTAAAGAAAACACCTATGACTGAATATATGAATATAAGGAAAAAAGGTATTCAGGCAATTAATTTAAGAGAAGATGATGAGTTAATAGAAGTAAAAAAAGCGGAAAATTCAAATGAGGCCTTTATAATAACAAAACATGGACAGTGCATAAGATTCAGCCTGAGAGATATAAGAAAAACAGGAAGAAATTCAATAGGTGTAAGAGGAATAAATCTGTCTCCAAGAGACGAAGTAGTAGCACTTCAGCTTGATAAGCAGGGTGATTCCCTTCTTATAGTATCAGAAAAAGGTATGGGAAAGAGGACACCTATAACTGAATTTACAACTCAGAGAAGAGGAGGAAAGGGAGTTAAGTGCTATAAAATAAGCGAAAAAACAGGAAATGTTATAGGAGTAAAAGCTGTTACAAATGAGCATGAAATAATGATTATAACAACAGAGGGAATAATTATTCAGATACCTGTCTCAGATATTTCACTTCTTGGAAGAATAACATCAGGAGTTAAGCTTATAAATCTTGATAAGGAAAGTGACATAACAGTTGCATCTATAGCAAAAGTAAGAGAAAATCCTGAAGAGGTACAGGATGGCAGAGAAGATATACAGGAGTATGAAGATTTAGAAGATATTGATGATATAGGGGAAGATGATGAATCAGAAGATTCAAATGAGGATATGGAATAATGCTGTAAATTTCAAAGGAGGGTGATTTTCACCCTCCATAATGTCATTGCAATTATTGCACTGATGCTTTTGAATGGAGGATTTTACTAAATGAAGGAAACATTAAAGCAGATAATGATAAAAGGCGGTTTTTCAGTGATAATAGCAGTTGTTGCCATGTCTTTATATCTTACAGCCATACATTTTGCAAATAAATATTTTGACAATATAACAAAACCGGCTGATATAACGGTAAATGATAAGGGAGAAATAAAAATAGAGGGCTTTGAAGCAGAGAAAAATGAAATAATATATGTTTTATGGGAAACAGATGGGGGAAATATAAAGCCTATAGAAAATAATAGTGAATTTCAAGAACAGAATCAACAGGAAAATAATAAATGGTATTATGCCAATACCAGTATAGAAGAAGGTGTAGTGTGGAGCAGCAGTGACGCAGATGGGAATGAATATACTACAGCTACAGTGAGGGCAGTAATATATAGTTATGATAAGAATAGTGGAAATAATCAATATTATATGGGAAATTATGTAAATGAAATGACAATAACCGTAACAGATAAAAACGGAAAAATAGAAAAATCAGAAAATGAAAGATATTTCAGCAATCCTGTAAGAGCAGAAGGTGACAATAACTGGAGCCAGATATACTCAATAAGTGAAGATGAGGAGGGGCTTGTAACTTACAGATACAGAACGGGACAAAATATAGATGATGAGCTGCTTATATTATCCTGGGAATCTGATGAGAGCATATTGTGCGAAACTGATTATGCAGCAGGATTATATCCAAGATGCAGTATATTGGAGGATAATAAAAATAAAAATCTTATTCTTGCCAAGGATACAATAACAATAGATAAAAATATGGCAACAGGGAAAAAAATATATGGGTATCTCATAGATGAGGATACATATGAAAGTGCAGATGAAGGAGTATCTGAAAGCAAAAAACAGCATAAGGCTGAAATAGTTGTAGAATGAATTACAGAGGAAGGAAAAATATGAGAAACATAAATGTGGAAGAAATAACGGAAAACATAAAAGAAATGTGTATAAATGTAAACCATTTTTTGTCACATGATATGAAAAATGTACTAAACAAGGCAAAAGAAAATGAGGAATCTCCGTTAGGAAAGCAGATATTAGGTCAGCTTCAGGAAAATATAAATATAGCTGAAAGTGATATGATACCAATATGTCAGGATACAGGAATGGCAGTTGTATTTATAAAGGTTGGCCAGGAGGTTCATTTTGAAGGAGGAAGTCTTGAGGAAGCCATTAATGAAGGAGTACGCCGTGGTTATGTAGAAGGATTTTTAAGAAAGTCAGTTGTAAGGGATCCTATTTACAGAGAGAATACAAAGGATAATACTCCTGCTGTTATTCATTATGAAGTTACAGAAGGGGATAAAGTAATAATAACGGTTGCACCAAAAGGCTTTGGCAGTGAAAATATGAGCCGCGTGTTTATGCTTAAACCTGCTGATGGAATTGAGGGAGTAAAGAATGCAATTATCACGGCAGTAAAGGATGCAGGTCCTAATGCATGCCCGCCAATGGTGATAGGAGTTGGAATAGGAGGTACATTTGAAAAATGTGCCATTATGGCAAAGAAGGCTCTCACAAGGGAAGCAGGAAAACATTCAAAAATAGAATATGTAAAAAATCTTGAGGAGGAAATGCTTGAAAAGATAAATAGGCTGGGAATAGGACCAGGGGGACTAGGTGGAACTCAGACAGCATTTGCAGTAAATATAGAAACATACCCTACTCATATTGCAGGGCTTCCTGTAGGAATAAATATATGCTGCCATGTGAATAGACATATAACAAGAGAAATATAGTATTAAAGTATTGGAGGAGAAAATGGACAGACATATCAATGCACCTATAAGCAGTGAAGATGCTAAAGCATTAAAATCAGGAGATTATGTATATATAACGGGAACAATATATACCGCAAGAGATGCCGCACATAAAAGAATGTATGAGTCTATAGAAAAAAATCAAGAGCTTCCTATAAAAATGGAAAATAATATAATATATTATATGGGACCGTCTCCGGCAAGAGAGGGAAGAACTATAGGTTCTGCAGGTCCTACAACATCAAGCCGTATGGATAAGTATGCACCGGTACTTTTAGATATGGGGCTTAAAGGAATGATAGGCAAGGGAAAAAGGTCAGAGGAAGTAAAAAGTGCAATAGTAAGAAACGGAGCTGTTTATTTTGCTGCAGTAGGAGGAGCAGGAGCTCTTTTATCAAAATGTATAAAGGAAAGTAAAGTAATAGCATACGATGATTTGGGAACAGAGGCTATAAGAGAATTGAAGGTTGAAAATTTTCCTGTGATAGTGGTGATAGATTGTGAAGGAAACAATTTATATGAAACTTCAATAGAAAAATATAGAAAAGTATAGAATAGTGAAAAAAGGTTAAAATTTAATTGACAAACAAAATTCAATTTAGTATAATATTATTTGTGTTACGATTAACAGCATAACTTAATATTAATAATGAATTCGGAGAAATACTCAAGAGGCCGAAGAGGCGCCCCTGCTAAGGGTGTAGGTCGGGCAACCGGCGCGAGGGTTCAAATCCCTCTTTCTCCGCTATAATAGGAACATAAAAAAGATATGTTCCGCAAAAACCCCGATTTTTCGGGGTTTTTTGCTACCCAAACGCCGGGATTTCAAGATGCATATTCGTAGATATAAAACAGCTATTTTGCTTTGCGGATAGAATTGAACTCCCGTACAACAGAATAACTGCTTCAAACGGCAGACAAGTCGCTAAAAACTTGTCTGCCGTTTTTGCGTTTCACTGCCCGAAGTTTTGCAAAAGACTTCGG